>SVQI01000009.1 GCA_015065455.1 Oscillospiraceae bacterium
GCCTCCGGTCGGAATCGAACCAACGACACGAGGATTTTCAGTCCTCTGCTCTACCAACTGAGCTACAGAGGCAAATAGATTGCCGCATATGGCGACCTGGATGGGACTCGAACCCACGACCTCTAGCGTGACAGGCTAGCGTTCTAACCAACTGAACTACCAGGCCATTGGTGGGAACAATAGGGCTCGAACCTATGACCCTCTGCTTGTAAGGCAGATGCTCTCCCAGCTGAGCTATGCTCCCATCTATGCGGCGAGGATTATTATAGCACAGCCCCTTTAATTTGTCAACACCTTTTTTTATTTTTTTAAAACTTTTTTTCTTTTTGCTTTTTTACCCAAAAATCAACACAAAATCCCGCATTTTTACTGCACCTTGCTCTATACTTTGAATAATTTTCAAAAAATACCTTGTATTATTTTTCAATATTATATATAATAGAAGAATAATTGTTAATCTGTTATTTGCGGAGTATTGGTATGTTAGTCATAGGTTTAACAGGCGGTACGGGCTCAGGCAAAGGCTGTGTCTGCCGAAAATTTTTAAATTACAAAATAAACTCAATCGATACTGACAAAACCTCGCGCAAGGTTTGCGATGTGGGTACTCCCTGCCTGAACGAGCTTGTTCAGAATTTTGGCAGTACTATATTAAACCCCGACCGAACGCTTAACAGAAAAGCACTTGCCGAAATAGCCTTCTCCGACAAACAAAAACACTTAACTCTTAACCAAATTACTCACAAATATATTTTAAACGAAGTCAGAACATGGCTGAACTTAGAAAAAAACAACGGTACAAAAGCGGCAATTGTTGACGCTCCCTTGCTTTACGAAAGCGGCTTTGATAAAGAGTGCGACGTAATAATCGCTGTAACAGCCCCCGTTGAAACCCGAATCAAAAGAATAATTGAACGGGACAACATATCCATTGATGCCGCAAAGCTACGTTTAAGCAAACAGGGAGACGACGACTTTTACACACAAAAAGCAGACTTTGTTATAACAAATAACGGCAATCTTGACGAACTTGATCTACAGATTGAAAATATATATAACACCTTGCTGCTGAAAGGACATATATCTTGAAAAAAAGAAAAATAATCACAGCACTTATTGCGGTATTATTAATCTCACTTGCACTTATCATCGGCAAAAGCATTTACAAAAGTTTTTCCGAAAAGCTTGAAAGAGAACTATACCCTCTTCCCGAAAAATATCTGACCGAGATTAAAAAATACTCGCAGGAATATAAAGTTCCCGTCGAAATATTATGCGGGGTAATAAACACTGAAAGCTCGTTCAACCCGAACGCGTATTCCCACGCGGGCGCTATGGGAATAATGCAAATAACCGAGCCTACTTTTGAATGGCTTAATTTTAAAACGGGCGAAGAACACAAACTTGAAGAACTTTACGACTACAAATTTAATATTCGGTACGGAACGTTGCTTCTATCTTTATTATATGATGAATTTCAGAATTGGGACACAACTCTCGCCGCATATAATGCAGGTCGCGGCCGCGTCAACGAATGGCTTTCAGACTCTGAATATTCAGAAGACGGAAAGCTGACGAATATTCCCTACAAAGAAACGTCCGATTACGTAAAAAAAGTAAACAAAGCATCGGAAATATATACAAAGCTTTATTTCACATCCAAATAAACGGAGCTACATTATGATACAAAAACTCGAACAAATAGAAATTAAATTTGAAAACATTCTTTCCAAGCTTGAACAGCCGGAAACAGTTTCAAATCAGGAAGAATATACAAAGCTGATGAAAGAGCATAAAACCCTTATGCCCATAGTTGAGAAATTCCGCGAATATAAAAAAGCGGAAAACGCTGTTCTCGAAAGCGAAGAAATGATGAAAGAACAGCTCGACCCCGAATTCAAAGCGCTTTGCGAAGAAGAATACAAGCAGGGCAAGCTCGATATGCAGAGATTCAATGAAGAATTAAAAATCCTTCTTCTTCCCAAAGACCCAGACGATGACAAGAACGTTATAGTTGAGATCAGAGCTGGCGCGGGCGGTGAAGAAGCGGCGCTTTTTGCAGGTGTTCTATACAGAATGTATTCAATGTACGCCGAAAGTGCAGGTTTCAAATCCGAGGTAATAAGCTCAAACGAAACGGGGCTTGGCGGTTTTCGTGAAATCTCATTTATGGTCGAGGGAGAGGGCGCATACAGCAAACTCAAATTTGAAAGTGGCGTACACAGAGTTCAGAGAGTTCCCGAGACCGAAACATCGGGCAGAAT
This sequence comes from Oscillospiraceae bacterium, assembly GCA_015065455.1. GTDB lineage: Bacteria > Bacillota > Clostridia > Oscillospirales > CAG-272 > RGIG1995. The sequence continues at coordinate 2,265 of SVQI01000009.1, forward strand.
ACACACGTCAACGGTAACTGTTGCCGTTCTCCCCGAAGTTGAAGAAGTTGCTATTGAAATCAACCCTGCAGACGTAAAAATAGAATCGTGTAAATCAAGCGGTGCCGGAGGTCAGCACGTAAACAAAACCGAATCGGCTGTAAGACTTACCCACCTTCCCACCGGACTTGTTATTGAGTGTCAGGAAGAGCGCTCGCAGTTTAAAAACAGAGATAAGGCTATGAAGCTTCTCCGTACAAAGCTTTTTGATATGAAGCAAAGTGAACAGAACGAAAAAATCGCATCAGCAAGAAAAAGCATGGTCGGTACGGGTGACAGAAGCGAAAAAATACGAACATACAATTATCCGCAGGGCAGAATCACCGATCACAGAATCGGTATGTCGATTTTCTCAATAGAAAGCTTTTTGAACGGCAATATCGGTGAAATGATCGACGCTTTAATAACTGCAGATACCGCGGAGAGACTTAAAAACGCGTAAAAGCATAGAATAAAAGGAATAAGCAAAAATGCAGACACTTTTAATAAAAGAAGCAAACAAAGAGAATATAGATATAGCGGCAGATATAATTAAAAACGGCGGTCTTGTGGTTATGCCGACAGAAACCGTATACGGACTTGGAGCCAACGCCCTTGACAAAAATGCCGTTACAAACGTGTACAAAGCAAAAGGTCGCCCTATGGACAACCCATTGATAGTACACCTTTCAACAGCAAACGATGCAGAAAAGTACGCTTATACAAACGAACTTTTCTACAAGCTTGCAGACAGATTCATGCCGGGGCCTTTGACGGTCATTCTCCCAAAAAAAGATATAGTTCCCTACGAAGTATCGTGCGGACTTGATACGGTCGCAATTCGCGTACCGTCAAACGAAATTGCTCACAGACTGATAGAAACCTCAGGCTGCCCGATAGCCGCTCCTTCGGCAAACCTTTCGGGCAAACCGAGTCCGACAAGCTTTGCGCACGTTGTTGAAGACATGAACGGCAGAGTTGATGCAATAATTGACGGCGGCGAATGTGATATAGGTCTTGAGTCAACCGTTATAATAATAAAAGACGAAAGTGCCGAGATTCTACGTCCCGGAAAAATAACATACGAGGAATTGAAAGAAATAATTCCCGATATAAAAATAAACTCGGCTGTAAAAAACCAATGCACAGACGAAAAGGTTGCAAGTCCGGGTATGAAATACAGACACTATGCCCCCTCAGCCCCCGTTTTTCTGGTCGAGGGAAATGACAATGATATTATAAACTTTTTTAAAACCAAACAACAGACAGAAAACTGCGGCATTCTTTGTTTTAGCGAAGACGAAGAATTACTGCTTTCCAAAAACGTTCTTACGTTTGGAAGAAGCGATGACGAAACTTCTCAGGCGCACGAGCTTTTTGACAAGCTCCGCCGTTTTGATAATATGAACGTTGAAAGAATATACGCAAGAATTCCCTCGGATAAGGGCGTGGGTCTTGCAGTATATAACAGACTTATACGTGCGGCAGGCTTTGACATAATCAAAGCAAATAATATACAGGAGTGAATAAAAAAATGGCAAGAAAAAGAAAGAGCACAGCTCTCATCGAAGAACAGCTCCCCGAAGCTATACCTGTAATTCAGCCTATAACAGAAACGATAGAAAAAAACTATATGCCCTACGCCATGAGCGTTATTATCTCACGTGCTATTCCCGAAATTGACGGATTCAAGCCGTCCCACAGAAAATTGCTCTACACAATGTACAAAATGGGACTTATGACGGGAAACAGAACCAAAAGCGCTAACATCGTCGGTCAGACAATGAAGCTTAACCCTCACGGTGACGCATCAATTTATGAAACAATGGTCAGACTCACAAAGGGCAACGAAGCACTTCTTCACCCGTTTGTTGATTCAAAGGGAAGCTTTGGTAAACATTACAGTCGTGATATGGCTTACGCGGCAGCGCGTTATACTGAAGCAAAATTGGCTCCTATTTGCTCGGAAATATTCAGAGGAATTGACAAAAATGCCGTTGAATTTATTCCAAACTACGATAACTCTATGACAGAGCCGACGCTGTTGCCAACAGCATTCCCCAACGTCCTCGTATCACCCAATATGGGCGTTGCCGTTGGTATGGCAAGTTCTATCTGCTCATTTAACTTAAATGAAATATGCGACGGAACTATCCAGCTTTTGAAAAATCCAAAAACGGATATAGAAAAAATACTTGATATAATTAAAGCTCCCGATTTCCCCTGCGGTGCATCTCTTATTTATAACAGAGATCAGATGCGCGAGATATACGAAACGGGTGCGGGAAGCGTAAAGCTCCGCGCAAGATACACCTACGACAAGGAAGCTAACTGCATTGACGTAATAGAAATCCCCTACTCTACCTCGATCGAAGCTATCATGAAGCGTATGACCGACCTCGTAAAAGAGGGCAAGCTTAAAGAGGTTACCGATTTCCGTGACGAAATCGACCTTAACGGATTTAAGCTGACTATAGATTTGCGCCGAGGAACAGACCCCGACAAGCTTATGGTAAAGCTCTATAAGTTGACTCCCCTTGAAGACAACTTCAGCTGTAACTTTAACGTTCTTGTCGATATGGTTCCGAAACAGATGGGAGTAAAAGAACTCCTTAACGAGTGGATAAAGTTCAGAATGGGTTGCGTTAAGCGCGAGCTTCAGTACGAACACGACAGAAAGAGCGAAAAGCTTCACCTTTTGCTTGGTCTTGGAAAAATTATACTCGATATAGATAAGGCTATTCAAATTATCAGAGATACAAAGAGCGAAAAAGACGTTATCCCGAACCTTATGGCAGGCTTTGATATTGACGAAATTCAAGCTAACTATATTGCGGATATTAAGCTCAGAAATCTTAACCTTGAGTATATTATAAACAGAGTCAAGGAGATCGAATCTTTGCAAAAAGAAATTGCAGAGCTAAAGGATACGATCGAAAACGACTCAAAGGTTAAGGCAGTTATCGCAAAACAGCTTAAAGATATTAAAGAAAAGTTCGGTCAACCGAGAAAGACTCAACTTATATACGATTACGACGTTTCCGAATACAACGAGGAAGAGTATATCGAAAACTACAACGTTAAGTTGTTGCTGACACGCGACGGCTTCTTTAAGAAAATAACTCTCGTTTCTCTCAGAGGAAACGACGAACAGAAATTTAAAGAGGGCGACGAGATAAGAGTGGAAGAAAGCGCCACGAATATGGATGAAATTGTTTTCTTCTCCGACAAATGTCAGATGTATAAGGCTAAAGTCAGAGATTTTGATTGCCACAAGGCATCGTCACTCGGGGACTACGTGCCCGCAAAGCTCGGATTTGACGAGGACGAAAAAGTGGTTTATATGAAGGTTCTCAACGAATATAAGGAAACGGACAGATTTGTGTTTATTTTTGAAAATGGCAAGGGTGTTAAGGTTCCCGTTACCGCTTACGAAACCAAATCTAACCGCAGAAAGCTTACAGGAGCTTATTCATCAGCATCACCTATCGTTGCGGTATTCCACGAAGAACAGCCGTTTGATATGCTTATTATATCTGACAATAACAGAGCTATTATGATTAATACCAAGCTGATTACCGAGAAAGCAACCCGTTCTTCTCAAGGCGCTTCCCTGTTTAAGCTGACCGCAAAACAGAAAGTGGCAAAGGCTGTTCGTGACTTTGAAGAAAAATATCCTAACGGCAAAAACTGCCGCAAGATAAAAGTTCCCGCAACGGGATCTGCTTTTGACTGAAAAAATTGGGTATTGAATAATTGATTCGTTTGTGATATAATTAAGTTGTAATTATTAAAAATAAAACATATTTTATGATAGAGGTGAAAGAAATGGCAGACTCTAAGAAAAAAAGAACAAAAGCAGAAAGAGATAAATTAGCTATCAGAATTGCATGCGCAGTGATGGGCGGACTTATGGTGCTTGGTACAGCGGCTACTGCAATCCAGTTGCTCTTTGCTTAAAATCTTATTTAAACATACAAAAATACTCCCTTAAGACAAGGGAGTATTTTTTTGATGTAAATACGGACAGATAAAAAACACTTATACAATTTTATTATATATTATAATAATACATCTAACGGCGGGAGCAAAATATACGCCCTACCAAATTAGGATTTGTTACCTATTTTGTGTATTCGATTGTCATTCTCGTTTCTGCCGCCACGGGATTCTTCGCTTCGCTAAAGAATGACAGCGTGGCGGCACCGTAAAGAATATCAAGCACACAGTTTTTCATAAGTGCCGTCCCCTACCAATTTAAATAATACTATCTCAGCAAACCAGGGGGGTACCGAGGGAGGAACGCCCTCGGTCGTTTGCGGGGTAGGGGGTTACGGGGGTGGGGGAATCGAAACCCTCACCCCCGTATGCCTTCTTTGGTTACTTTCTTGGCACGCAAGAAAGTAACATAAAAAAGAAAAGACAATATTATCTGTTTAAATTGTTTGCTTTTCTCTCCCTCCGTCATTTTCTAACGAAAATGCCACCTCCCTCGTCAGATGGAGGTAAAAAGAGAGATTGTTTCGGGAAGCACACACTGTCAGGAGCTTCGCTCCCGAACCCACACCAAAGGTGCTTTTTGAAAAAAGCTCCTTTGGAATCCGCAAAAACTTTATATAAAATAAGCATTAATTTTTTTATATTATTTTTTCAAAATAATATTTTATATGAGCACTTTTAAAAAAGTGCCCTCTTGACTCCCTCAAAACTTTTAAAAAAATAAATTCCCAATATTATTTTAATATCGGGAATTTTTTGTTTATCTGTTAAGCAAAAAGTAGGTAAGATCCATTATTTCTTTTGTGCCTAATGTATTTATAATATGCAGTTCGCCTTTTTGAGTCTGGTCGTTGAGCATATCAATAAGCTCAAGCCTTCTCTTTGTTTCTCTTGCCGTACCGCTTCCTCCGTCAAATATGACTGCTTTGTGATCAAACGCCTTGCTTACCGCTTCTTTAATATGTGGATAATGCGTACAGCCAAGAACCACCGAGTCTACTTTGAGATATCTGAAAGGAGCAAAAATTTCTTTCAAATGCGCGTCAAGCTCAGGTCCCTCAACTATACCGCGTTCAATAAGCTTCACAAGCCCCGGGCAAGGCAAAGCTATAATATTTGCCTCGTTGTCGTATCTTCTGGCAAGCTCGTCAAACTTATCCTGCGACAAGGTAAGAGGTGTAGCCATAACTATAACAGTGGGGTGTATCTTATATAAAACAGCCGGTTTTACAGCAGGCTCAATTCCAATAATCGGAATATCAGGGTGCATTTTTCTTAAAGTTTCAGCAGCAACACTCGTTGCCGTATTGCAGGCAATTACTATTGCTTTTGCTCCCTTTTCAAGCAATATTTCAGCATTTTTCTTTGTTAATTCCTTTATTTCCTCGGCACTTTTTGTCCCGTAAGGAGCATTGATAGAATCTCCGTAATACAAAAAATTTTCATTCGGCAATAGAGCCATAAGCTCTTTGAGAACGCTTATACCCCCGACTCCCGAGTCAAACACGGCAATAGGATCAGTTTTTTTCATCAAAATACCACCTTTTGACTGTTTTTATCGTTTAATAACAATCTTTAATAAACTGTCATATATTATATCACAGAAATACACTTTCGTCAATTAAAAAGATTTATTGCTCACACTAAAATATGCATTATTTTTTATTATTATATATCATTCCCTTTAATACCATTATTATTGTTAAAATGTTACAAAATGATTTGTTACTATTGACAATAAAAAAGAATAGTGCTAAAATATAGTATATTTTAATAATGAAAGATATTTTTTGTGCCATGTAATTTTTCTATATATTTTTGCTTATACATGCTGTATCTTTCGTATTATTTTTGGCACAGTCGGAAAGTGCCTTTTTTGTTTTGATATACTTTTAACCGATAATTACGGTTGTTTGTATATATACTATTCTATTTTTTATTTTTCAAGGAGAAAAAACTATGAAAAGAATTCTCGCACTCATGCTTGCTGTTGTTATGTGTGCAGCTATATTAGTTGGCTGTAACAGCAAAAAAGATGACGGCAGCACATTAAGAATCGGTAGCATCGGACCTGTAACAGGTGATGCGGCAATCTACGGTCAGGCTGTTAAAAACGGTTGCCAGATCGCAGTTGACGAAATCAACGCAGCAGGCGGAATCAACGGAATTAAGATTGAATATCAGTTCCAGGATGACGCAAACGTTTCTGAAACAGCTGTAAACGCTTATAACAAGCTTATGGACTGGGGCATGGACGTACTCGTTGGTACAGTTACAACTAACCCCTGTATTTCTGTTTCAACAGAAATTAACAAGGACCGCGTATTTGCGCTCACACCCTCTGCATCTTCAACAGACGTAACAGCAGGAAAAGACAATATGTTCCAGCTTTGCTTTACAGACCCCAACCAGGGTACAGGTTCTGCAACATATATTTCCGCTAATATGGCTGATAAGAAGATCGCTATCATCTACCGTAACGATGACGCTTACTCACAGGGTATCCGTAACACATTCGTTGCAGAAGCAAAGAATAAGAACCTCAACGTTGTATACGAAGGTACATTTAACAAGGACACTGCAACAGACTTTACAGTTCAGCTCACAGGTGCTAAGGCAGCAGGCGCTGACCTTATCTTCCTTCCCATCTACTACCAGCCCGCATCCGTAATTTTTGCACAGGCAGACGCTATGGGTTATGATCCTATATTCTTCGGTGTTGACGGTATGGACGGTATTCTCACAATGAAGAACTTCGACATTAAGCTTGCTGAAGGCGTAATGGTTCTCACTCCCTTCTCTGCTGACGCAGAAGATGAAAGAACACAGAACTTCGTTAAGGAATATCAGAAACGCCACGGTGAAGTTCCCAACCAGTTCGCAGCTGACGGTTATGACTGCATTTATGCAATCAAGGCAGCTTACGAAAAGGCGGGCGCAAATCAGGATATGTCTACTGAAGAACTCTGCGATGCACTTGTAAAGGCTATGAAGGAACTTTCATTCGACGGTCTTACAGGTAAAGCTATGACTTGGAACGACAAGGGCGAAGTAAACAAGATGCCCACAGCCGTTGTAATCAAAGACGGTAAGTACGTTTCTGCAGGTAAATAATTTATAAATAGATTCTTGTTTTAAACTGAATATTATCGAGGTAGACTCTGATGGAATTTTTTTCTCATTTAATCAGCGGAATCAGCCTCGGAAGTGTGTATGCAATTATCGCATTGGGTTACACGATGGTGTACGGCATTGCGAAAATGCTTAACTTTGCACATGGTGATGTTATCATGGTGGGCGGGTATATATCCCTGCTCGCCATGACTTCATTAGGGCTTCCGACATGGGCTGCTATACTTCTCGCTATGGTCGTATGTACAATACTCGGTGTAATAATCGAAGGCTTGGCATATAAGCCCTTACGTTCGGCACCGTCTCTCGCCGTGCTTATTACAGCTATCGGCGTTTCATATTTTTTACAGAATGCAGCATTGCTCGTTTGGGGCGCAAACCCTAAGGCATATACACCTATCATAAAGGGTTCTGTCCCGCATCTTAATATTTCTTACACGTCACTTCTCACAATTTGCGTATGTATCGTAATTATGATTGCTCTCACCTTGTTTACAAACAAGAGTAAGATGGGTAAGGCTATGAGAGCTTGTTCGGAAGACAAACCTGCCGCACAGCTTATGGGCATTAACGTAAACAGAACGATTTCTCTTACGTTTGCAATAGGTTCTGCATTGGCGGCGATTGCAGGTGTTCTTCTCTGCTCGTTCTCACCTGTTTTAGCCCCCACAACCGGTTCTATGCCCGGTATTAAAGCATTTACCGCAGCGGTATTTGGCGGTATCGGCTCTATCCCAGGCGCTTTCCTCGGCGGTATTTTTATTGGAATAATAGAATCACTTGCCAAGGCTTATATTTCTACACAGCTTGCGAACTCGGTTGTATTTGCAGTATTGATCATCGTTTTGTTGGTACGTCCTGCCGGATTGCTCGGCAAATACGTTCCGGAAAAGGTATAAGGTGAAAACGATGAAAAAAATAAACATTAAGAAAACAACCAGAAGTGATTTTATAACATATATCGGCGTTATAATAGCTTTTGTGGTTATCAACACAATGCTTAACGGCGGTATGCTTACCCGTTCATTCTCGGGTATGTTAGTTCCGATCTGCTGTTTCATCGTTATGGCAGTATCTCTTAACTTTACTGTAGGTATACTTGGCGAACTCAGCCTTGGACACGCAGGTTTTGTAAGTATCGGTGGTTTTTCCGGCGTTATAGCTTCACAGAGCCTTGCAACAGTAATTGAATCCGAGCCTGTAAGACTTTTAGTGGCACTCGTTATCGGAGCTTTGTGCGCAGCGTTTGCAGGCTTACTCGTAGGTATTCCCGTTCTCAGACTTCGCGGCGACTATCTTGCGATAGTAACTCTTGCATTCGGTGAAATTATAAAAGAACTGATTAAATGTCTTTACGTCGGTATTGACAAGAAGGGCGTTCGTTTTATATTTAACGCAACAGGTAAGCTCACTGCAGAAAATCTGAAGCTCGACGAAACCGGTGAAGTTATTATAAACGGTGCTCTCGGAGCAACCCGTACAGATACTATTTCAACATTCACTGCGGGCTTTATACTTATAATGATCACACTTATAATCGTACTTAACCTTACAAGAAGCCGTTCCGGTAGAGCTATTATGGCTCTCCGCGATAACAGAATTGCGGCTGAATCTGTTGGTATAAACGTAACAAAGTATAAGCTTATGGCATTTGTTACGTCTGCAGCATTGGCAGGCGCGGCAGGTGCTTTGTACGGACTTAACTTCTCGGGACTCGATTCATCAACGTTTGATATTAATATGTCTATTGAAATATTGTTGATGGTTGTATTTGGCGGTCTTGGCAGTATTCGCGGTTCAATTATTGCGGCAGCAATTATTAAGCTTCTCCCCGAAATGCTCAGATTCCTCGAAAGCTACCGTATGCTCATTTACGCTGTAATACTCATAATTGTTATGATTGCAACTAATAATCCCACAGCAAAAAATTTGATTGAAAAAATCATTCCCAAGAGAAAAAAGAAGGGGGCGGAAATAGATGAATAGATTCGCTAAAAGCAGAGACAAACTCGTACCCGTTCCGAGCGATGCGCTTATCCCCCAGAGAGATATTGATAAATCTCCTATTCTCGAAGCAAGACATCTTGGAATTGAATTCGGCGGCCTTAAAGCCGTTGATGATTTTAACCTCACGATAGGCAGAACGGAAATTGCAGGTCTTATCGGACCTAACGGTGCTGGTAAAACTACTGTATTCAACCTTCTTACAAAAGTATATCAGCCGACAAAGGGCACTATACTTATTGATGGCATTGATACTCACGGAATGAACACCGTACAGGTAAGCAAAATAGGTGTTGCAAGAACATTCCAGAACATCAGACTTTTTAACAACCTTACTGTTGAAGAAAACGTTAAGCTCGGTATGCATAATCAGATCAAATACGGTATGGTCAGCGGTATTCTCCGCACACCTAACTATTGGAAGCAGGAAAGAATTGCTCACGAAAGAGCAATGGAGCTTCTCAGTATATTTGATATGGAATCTTTGGCAAACCATAAGGCTGGTTCACTTCCCTACGGCGCACAAAGACGTCTTGAAATTGTCAGAGCACTCGGAACAAATCCCGGTCTGTTACTCCTTGACGAGCCTGCGGCGGGTATGAACCCTTCTGAAACAGTTGAACTTATGGAAAATATAATCAAGATTCGTGATACTTTTAAGATTGCAATAATGCTTATAGAACACGATATGAATCTCGTTATGGGTATATGCGAGGGTATATGCGTGCTTAACTTCGGTAAAGTAATTGCAAAAGGAAGCCCCGAAGATATCCAGTCAAATCCTGTTGTTATCGAGGCTTATCTCGGTAAAAAGAAGGAGGGCTAAACTAAAATATGTCACAAATTCTTAAAGTTGATAACATAAACGTATATTACGGCGCTATACACGCTATAAAGGGCGTATCTCTTGAGGTAAACGAAGGAGAAATAGTAACACTTATCGGCTCGAACGGTGCTGGTAAATCAACAACACTTAAAGCTATTTCTAATTTGCTCCACACAAAAACAGGAAGCATTGAATTCAATGGCGAAAAGCTTACTCACATTCCGCCTCATAAGATAGTTGAAATGGGCTTAGCTCACGTACCCGAAGGCAGAAGAATATTTCTTCAGATGACCGTTCAGGAAAATCTCGATATGGGCGCGTATACACAAAGCGGAAAGTATTTTGACGAAGATCTTGAAAAGGTATATGAACAGTTCCCTCGTTTGAAAGAACGTAGAAAACAAATTGCAGGAACACTCTCAGGCGGTGAACAGCAAATGTTGGCTATGGGCAGAGCGCTTATGAGCCGCCCTAAGCTTCTTATGCTTGACGAACCTTCAATGGGACTTGCACCTATACTTGTTGAACAGATATTCGACATTATAAAGGACCTTCATAAGAAGGGTACAACAATACTTCTTGTTGAACAAAATGCACAGATGGCGCTTTCCGTTGCTGACAGAGCATATGTTATGGAAACAGGTAAAATTACTCTTTCGGGAACCGGAAAAGAGCTTGCTTCAAGTGATTCTGTAATCAAGGCATATCTTGGCGGTTAATATCAGTTATATCCCTAATATAAGACCAACAAATTAAATGAGAAAAGAAAGCACCAAAGACTTTTTAAGTCTTTGGTGCTTTTTTGTAACAAAAATATAAAGTGTATATGTGAACAATAAAAGCAAGCTCTTTGCCTTGCTCTCTCGTCAGATGGAGCTAATAAATACACGATTTTGCGCGTAAAAAAGCACAAAAAATCAGGAGCTTCGCTCCCGAACCCTTGACCGAAGGCGCTTTTTAATAAAAGCCCCTTTGGAAGCCGCAAAAACTTTATAAAGATAATCATTTATTTTTCTATATTATTTTTTCAAGAAAATATTTTATATGTGCATTTTTGAAAAAGCTCACTCTTGACTCCCCCAAAATTTCAAATAAAATAGCAGTTATTATAAGTTGGTTTTTATAACAAAAAACACCGCAGATTAAATAATCTGCGGTGTTCATATTTGCTATATTTCTAAAACCTTATTATACATTATCCATAGGCATGGGCGGCATTTCGGGATCGCTCATTGTAATAATGTCTTTTTCTTCGAAGTTAATTACTTCTACTTTAGGTTCTTCAAAAATCATCTTCATGTTATCTATTCCTCCTATCATATTATCGATAACAACATCTTACGCGATTGCGCTAGCTGCTGTAAAGTAATCGTACAAGGCATAAACAACATTCTTTGCTGTTTCATAACCAGTCTGCTGTGATACTGTGTAAGCGTAGTTAAATACACTATAGTTTACAGTTACGTCGCCAACTGTTGTTACGATTGTCTTATCGAAGTCCTGAGGAAGAATGTCAGCTTCTTCAACATAGTATCCTAAATGGTTCTGTCCATCGAAGATTGTTGTGTCAGCACCGTCAGCTACTGTGAAGTAGTGTCTGATTGCAACCTTGTCAAAGAGAACGATTGTTGAGTACTTATATGTGTAATCTGCTGATGCTCCGGGAACAACGCTTGCTCCTGTTGCATATGTTGCAAGTTCATTCTTTCTTTCAGCCTGAACAACTGTTGTGCTGTCGATCTTTCCGAAGTGCAACTGTGATAATTCACCATAGTTAAGAACTGCTTCTGCTATATCTGCATATTCAGGATTTTCTGTAGCCATCTGTTCAGCGTATGCTTCAAATGTTGTTGTGTATGTTCTTGTTTCAACACCATCTACAACAAGCTTAACGCTTACGTCAGTAGTCATTTCTGTTGCAAACAATTCAGCGCTAATCTTAACGATGTTGTTTGCATCAACCATAGCTGCAGTAACAACTGTTTCGTAAGTCTCATCACCTATTGTAAGAACATACTTAACTTTGCCTGCTGCAATAGCACTCTTTGTCAAGTCTGTTACTTTGTAATCGATGTTAAGAATTACATTGTTTTCAAGAGTACCGCTAACTACGTCAACTTCGCCGTAGGGGAATATTTCTACAACTTCATTTGCTGTAAATTCAGCATCGATCTTTGCAGGATCAATTGTTCCGTATGCATAGTAAACAACCTTAGATGCGGGAGCTTCTGCAGATGTGTTACGTGTAGACTTGTATGTAATCTTGCCTACTGTACCACCCTGAAGGTTTATTGCCAAGTTACCGATGCTGTCATAGTAACCTGCACCTGTAATAGCAATGATTTCGTCTACTGAACCACTCTTAACTGTGATAGAAACGTCGCCTTCAACGTATGAGTACTGTCTGTTCGCCTTAGGTGATACACCTGTTGCTTTAATCTTTTCAACATTAGCACCGTCGATAACGATTGTAGAATTACCGATAAGAGATGCACTCTTTGATGTGCTTACAGAGTGACCTGCACCTACGATATATCTCCAGCTACCTGCTTTAACTGTAATAACGGGATCTGCTTCGAGTTCTGCATCAAGACCGTTACGTGTTGTAGCAAAGATATTGGGGTATCTAGTACCTGCAACAGGAGAACCTGATGCATAGTTGTACGATGTTACGTTAACGTCATCTTCTACTGTAATGTTGTTTCCGTTAGCGTAGAATGAGAAGTTTGTAACGTACTGTTCACCTGAGTTGTTGCTGTTGTATCTGAACTCGATTGTGGTAGCATCAAATGTTGTGTCTCCACCGAGCCAGAGAGATGTTGAATCCCAAACGGAGTGATCCAAAACGAATGTTCCGCCTGTGATTTTTACTGCGCCTGTTTCAGGAAGCTTGAAGTCGCCTGCATACTTTCTTTCAAAAGCATCTGCGGCGTCAATAACCAATTCATCAACGATAACGATCTTACCGCCTTCAGCGCCGAGCTGTTCAAGTGCTCTGTACAAAGGATGTGCTTTCGCAAGAGCATTGTTTGCAAATACCATCTTGCCTACGCTTACGTTTTCCTTCATCCAAGCAATAACGTCAGCGTATGCAGCATTTTCAAACGTTGTACGTATTGTTGTACTACCGTTTGTAACTGTGTCGGTTACTGTACCGGGGCCCAAAGGACTTTCAGCAGAAGAACCGTCGCCTGTACCTGTTGAAGATACGTAAATAACACCGGTTTCTATAATTTCATTAGCTGTAAATTCAGCTGCGATCTTTGCAAGGTCAATTGTTCCGTCTTTGTAGTAAATAACCTTAGATGCGGGAGCTTCTGCAGATGTGTTACGTGTAGACTTGTATGTAATCTTGCCTACTGTACCACCCTGAAGGTTTATTGCCAAGTTACCGATGCTGTCATAGTAACCTGCACCTGTAATAGCAATGATTTCGTCTACTGAACCACTCTTAACTGTGATAGAAACGTCGCCTTCAACGTATGAGTACTGTCTGTTCGCCTTAGGTGATACACCTGTTGCTTTAATCTTTTCAACATTAGCACCGTCGATAACGATTGTAGAATTACCGATAAGAGATGCACTCTTTGATGTGCTTACAGAGTGACCTGCACCTACGATATATCTCCAGCTACCTGCTTTAACTGTAATAACGGGATCTGCTTCGAGTTCTGCATCAAGACCGTTACGTGTTGTAGCAAAGATATTGGGGTATCTAGTACCTGCAACAGGAGAACCTGATGCATAGTTGTACGATGTTACGTTAACGTCATCTTCTACTGTAATGTTGTTTCCGTTAGCGTAGAATGAGAAGTTTGTAACGTACTGTTCACCTGAGTTGTTGCTGTTGTATCTGAACTCGATTGTGGTAGCATCAAATGTTGTGTCTCCACCGAGCCAGAGAGATGTTGAATCCCAAACGGAGTGATCCAAAACGAATGTTCCACCTGTGATTGTTACTGCGCCTGTTTCAGGAAGCTTGAAGTCGCCTGCATACTTTCTTTCAAAAGCATCTGCTGCGTCGATAACCAATTCATCAACGATAACAATCCTACCGCCTTCAGCGCCGAGCTGTTCAAGCGCTCTGTACAAAGGATGTGCTTTCGCAAGAGCATTGTTTGCAAATACCATCTTGCCCACGCTTACGTTTTCCTTCATCCAAGCAATAACATCAGCGTATGCAGCATTTTCAAACGTTGTACGTGTTGTTGTACTACCGTTTGTAACTGTGTCGGTTACTGTACCGGGGCCCAAAGGACTCTGAGCAGAGGAACCGTCGCCTGTACCTGTTGATGATACGTAAATAACATTTGTTTCATTAGCAGAAGCAAACATTACTGTACATGACACGATTACTGCAACGAGCAATAATGCAGGTACAAGAAATTTCATGAATTTTCTCATAAATTTTTCTCCTTATTTATATATTTTTATTTTGTGTATCCAAATATAGAAACACGTATATACGATACATATATATAATATCACACTGATACCTAATTGTCAACAGCAAAATTAACATATTATTTCACATTTTTTTAATAGTTTTTCACAAACTAAGAAATATAGAACAAAAAGTTAAACTAAAAAAACACCGCAGCTTATTTAAATCTGTGGTGTTTTATTGTTTTGTTTTTTACCTTATTATACAACATCTATTCCCATGGGCGGCATTTCAGGATCGCTCATTGTGATAATGTCTTTTTCTTCGAAGTTAATTACTTCTACTTTAGGTTCTTCAAAACTCATCTTCATCTCTTCTACTCCTCCTATCGTATTATCTATAACAACTTCTTACACAAGCGCGTCGGCTGCTTTATAATAATCATACAAAGCATAAACGATGTTCTTTGTAGTTGTAAACTTTTCCGATGTCTGTTGAGACACTAAATAAGCATAATTCATTACGCTGTATTTTACTGTACATCCGTCAACCTCAACGGTCTGTGCATCAGCATATTCCTGAGGAAGAATATCGCTGATTTCGATATAATATCCTTTATCGTTATAACCGTCAAACATCGACGTATCCGCACCTTCTACTATACCGAAGTAATGTCTGATCGCGATCTTATCAAAAAGAACAAGTGACGAATAATTATACGTGTACTGTGTTGAAGCTCCACTGACAGATGCGCCTGTTTCGTACGCTGTAAGCTCGGTTTTTCTTTCAGGTTGATTTACCGTTGTGCTATTGATCGTTCCAAAGTGGAACTGTGACATTTGTCCATATTTAAGCACTGCCGCCGCTACTTCCGCATACTCAGGATTATCAAGTGCCATCTGCTCTGCGTACGCTTCAAACGTTGTTGTGTAAGTATCACATTCAACTTCACCAACATACAACGTACCGCTGACTTCAGCAGTCATTTCCGTACCGTAAAGAGTTGCCGGGAATCTGACGACGTTATTTGCATCAATCATTTCTGCAGTAATTATATATTCCTCTTGAACTCTGTTACCAACCGCAAATGCATATTTAACAGTCTTTCCTGCCGCAATAGCATCCTTTGTCGCCTGTGTAACTTTAAAATCAAGGTTAAGCTCAACGTTATTATTAAGTGTGCCGCTGACCATATCAACTTCACCGTAGATATTCTTTACGTTTACAGCTGTGAAGTTTCCACTGATCTCGGGAGCATTTTGAGCTTTTGTTACGTAGCACGTAACAACCGAAGACGTAGGTTCATATACACTTCCGTTTGTTGTGTTCTTGTAAACAATTTCACCGATCGTTGCAGTTTCGTGTGTGTTTATTGTCAACGTGCCGACAATACCTGCAGACGTTACTCCGTAAATTGAGCCGATTGTACCGCCCGTAACGTTTACAGTTGCATTACCGTTAAGAATACTAAAATGTATAGGGTTCAGTTTTGAGCCTTGGTATGCAGAGGTTTTACCCGAGCACCACAATTTTTCAATCGTACCGCCTGTAACGTTAATCGTTGCATTACCTCTGAGGTCTGCATCATAGGATGAACTACTAGAATATATACTATGTCCTGCCGCAGATACGTCAGTCCAATGTCCCGACTTAATGGTAATAATCGGATTTCCTGTTATTGCTGTATATTTAATTGACGTAGCATAGATAGAGGGGTATTCATTACCCTCGACGCGATTTCCGGAAACGTAATCAAACGACGTTACGTCAACACCCTCGCCTATTGTAAGGTTGTGTCCGCCTGCAAGGAACGAAAAGTGATGCGTCATAGTAGAACGGCTATAATTTGCATTATTACTAATGTGGATACCTGAATTATATCTGTTTTCTATGCCGATATTCTGAATTGTCGTATCACCGCTGAACTGAATATGAGTAGAGTTGTAAACAGTATGGTCCAAAATAAGCTTAGAATTTGCATTGTAACCTTCGATTACGATAGGTCCGGCAGAAGGAGTAATCATCTTGCCTTCATATCCAATCTCGAAAGTAACAGCCGCATCAAGAGCGAGCTCGCCAACAACAACCACCTTACCACCTTCAGCTCCAAGCCGTTGAATAGCTTTATACAAAGGATGAGCTTTTGTGAGCGCGTTGTTTGCAAATTTAACAGTCGTAATCTTTCTTATATCATCACTCTTCAACCAGGTGATAACACTTTCGTACGATGCGTTGGAAAAACTCTTTGTTTTACTGGAATTGCTGGAATTCTTGTACGAAACAGAATCCGTCACCGTGCCAGGTCCCATAGGACTCTGAGCCGAAGAACCGTCGCCCGTACCGCTTTGCGATATGTAAATAACGTCAGTTTCAGCAGAAGCAAACATTACTGTGCATGACACAATCACTGCAATCAGCACCAAAGAAGGAATAAGAAACTTTATGAATTTTTTCATATTTTTCTCCTTACAAAATACTTTTCATATATCGCCAATATAGAAGCTTATACAAAGATATACACATATAATATAACACACTTATTTGCATTTATCAACAATAATATTAAATATTCTTATACTTTTTAATATTTTTTAACATTCTACGCCCAACAGTGCGCAAAAACTAAAAAAACAAAAAAGAAACTTTCTCGCGAAAGTTTCTTTTTTTAAATACCATAATCTTATTTAAGGTTTGCTTCAAGAGTTGCAAGCTCAGCTTTGAGTTCTGCAGGAACTGTATCACCGATCTTCGCATAGAATTCCTTGATTCCACCGATTTCTTCGCTCCAAACAGCCTTATCAACAGTAAGAAGTTCTTTTACAACGTCAATGCTGATATCAAGACCTTCAATGTTAATATCTTCAGCCTTAGGAACGTAACCGATTGCAGTTTCAACAGCGTCTACCTTACCTTCGCAACGAGCGAGGATCCAAAGAAGTACACGCATATTGTCGCCAAATCCGGGCCAAATAAAGTTGCCTTCGTCGTCTGTACGGAACCAGTTAACGTTGAAGATAAGGGGCTTGTTTGTAATCTTTGTACCCATTTCGATCCAGTGCTTGAAGTAATCACCCATATTGTATCCTGTAAAGGGAAGCATAGCCATGGGGTCACGACGAACTACGCCAACAGCACCTGCTGCAGCTGCAGTTGTTTCGGAAGCCATAATCGAACCAACGAATACACCGTTATTCCAGTTACGAGACTGGTATACCAACGGAGCAGTCTTTGCACGTCTGCCGCCGAATACGATCGCAGAAATCGGAACGCCTGCGGGATTGTTAAATTCAGAGGAAATGCAGGGGCAGTTGATTGCCATAGAAGTAAATCTTGAGTTGGGGTGTGCACCGCAAGTAGATTTATCCTTCTTGTCAAACTTGGTGTAATCCCACTTGTTGCCCTTCCAGTCAATTGCATTTGCAGGAGGATTCTTGTCGAGACCTTCCCACCATACTGTATTATCGTCAAGGTTGTGAACAACGTTTGTGAAAATAGTATCGCGCATTGTTGTCTTAAGAGCGTTGGGGTTAGATTTATCATTTGTACCGGGAGCAACACCGAAGAATCCATTTTCGGGGTTTACTGCCCAGAGTCTGCCGTCAGCACCAACACGGAGCCAAGCAATATCGTCACCTACACACCATACTTTGTAACCCTTTTCACGATATATTTCGGGGGGAATAAGCATAGCAAGGTTTGTCTTACCGCAAGCAGAGGGGAACGCTGCAGAAATATACTTAATTTCGCCGTTAGGATATTCAATGCCGAGAATAAGCATATGCTCAGCCATCCAGCCTTCTTTTCTTCCGAGGTAAGACGCAATACGG
Organism: Oscillospiraceae bacterium; assembly: GCA_015065455.1. Classification (GTDB taxonomy): domain Bacteria; phylum Bacillota; class Clostridia; order Oscillospirales; family CAG-272; genus RGIG1995. The sequence continues at coordinate 20,455 of SVQI01000009.1, forward strand.
AGTGCGAAGCACTTCTTACCGAGAAGAACGTTACCGCCGTAACCTGAGTTGATAGACCAGATCGTGTTATCCTGCGGGAAGTGAACAATGTATCTGTTCTCTTCGTCAAGATCAGCTCTCGCATGAAGACCCTTAATGAAACCTGCATAATCGTCAGGAAGAGCTTCAAGAACTGTCTTGCCTACTCTTGTCATTATAATCATATTGAGTACAACGTAGATAGAGTCTGTAAGCTCAATACCGATCTTTGCAAAGTCAGAACCTACAACGCCCATTGAATAAGGGATAACGTACATAGTTCTGCCCTTGTAAGAACCGCGATAAAGCTTAGTAAGTTTTTCATACATTTCAGCGGGAGCCATCCAGTTGTTGAGAGGACCTGCTTCTTCTTTTGTTTCTGTACAAATAAATGTACGGTTTTCAACACGTGCAACGTCGTTTATTGCAGTGCGATGCAAATAGCAACCGGGGAGCTTATCCTGATTGAGCTTGATCATTTCGGAACTAGCGCAAGCTTCTTCACGAAGTGCCTCTTTCTGTTCTTCTGAACCGTCGATCCATACGATCTTGTCAGGGCAAGTAAGCTCTGCCATTTCGTTAATCCATTGGTTTACATACTTGTTGGTTGTCATTTGGTTTGCCTCCAATTTATAATATAAATTTTTTATTTTTTGTATATAATAAAAGGAAATAAATTATTCCTCGTTTTGCTTTTTCTTTATTATGTCGGAAAGTCTTGCAAAATCTGCAATATCAAGTCTTTCCCCTCTAATGTTTTCGTCAAGTCCGGCATCAGCCGCAGACTCCGCAATTTGTTCCTTGCTTAAGCCTACCTTACCCGACAAAGCATTTATCAAAGTTTTTCTTCTCTGCTCAAACGCAGCCTTTATAACCCTGAAAAACAGCTTTTCATCTTCTACCTTAACAGGCGGCTCGTCGTAAACCGTTATCTGTATTACAGCAGAATCAACCTTGGGCGCCGGCATAAAATTACCCGCGCTGACGTTAAACAGCTTCTTTACCTTGCCATAATAACTCACCGACGCGGTAACCGCTCCGTAATCCCCGTCTTTTGAGTCGGAACAAAGTCGGTCTGCAACCTCTTTTTGAACCATAAACGTCATCTTTTTGAAAGGAAGCCTACTCTCAAGCAATAACATAAGTATGGGCGTCGTTATATAGTATGGTAAATTTGCGCACACATAAACGTCTCCGCCGACAAACTTCTCGTCAAACAAGGCCTTTATATCAGTTTTCATAATGTCAGCATTTATTACCTCGACGTTATCAAAATCCGCCAAAGTCTCTTCCAACACGGGAATAAGTCCCGTATCTATTTCAACTGCAACTACTTTTTTCGCTACCGAACACAGTTCTCTTGTCAAAGTTCCAATGCCGGGACCTATTTCCAGAACGTAGTCATTTTCAGTAGCTCCACACTCCTCAGCTATACGAATCGGCACGTCTTCGTTTATCAAAAAATTCTGCCCGAACTTCTTCTGAAACTTAATTCCGTGCTTTTCCATCAAAGCCTTTACAGTCCCTATGTTTGTAAGTTTCATTACGTTTTTTCCTCTTGACAAAGTAGTTTGCGTATGATATAATCATCAACGGTTTGCCGATGTAGCACAGTGGTAGTGCAGCTGATTCGTAATCAGCAGGTCGTGGGTTCAATCCCCACCATCGGCTCCATTTTTTTATTTATTTTTCTTTCTTATATCGAGTCTTATTATTGCCGTTATTATCGACGTCATAACAAAAAGCTCGGTAAGTACACCCGCGGTCGATTTCGACGCAAAATTATATATTATCCATAACGGCGAACTGGGCAGAGATATAATTCTCACAAGGTTCGCTTTTTCTATTCCCCAGGATATCGTAGTTAGCACCATTCCCGCCATGGGTAACAAGCTTAAATATCCTTCCCAGGTGAATGCAACGGCTATTATGCAAACAATCGAGAAAAATACTATCCACAGATTACTTTTTCCCCACTTTTTGTCCTTGTTTGCAAACACGACCGACCTTACGGCTGCTATAAGATTCATCAAAGCACCCGTATATGCGCCAAGCATAAGAAAATGGAGAGTGAAGAACGAACAGCTTACTATCTGCACAGTTACAATCTTCTTCTGCGTCTTCATCTGGTATGCAGTCATAGAACCTATCAGACCCAAAAAACCTATAAGCTGCGCTATAATATCGTATACTCCGTTAAGTTTTATTGCACCCAATATGCCATCCATAGCCTGACCTCTACCAAAACCATAATCTAATATATAATATCATATTTATCCTATATTGTCAACGAACAACATATTATTTTCTGACATTTTTTTGCTTTTTTGCTTTTTTGTATTTCTTGACATTTTCCTAATGGGTATTTATAATGTAACTATATTATTATCTAAAAAAGGTATGCCCTATGATGATTAAACAAAACTATCAGGTTTTGCTCGAAAAACAACTCGCCGAAATAAAGTCAAACTCAAAAAAGCCGTCACTTCTGCTACACGCTTGTTGCGCTCCATGTTCAAGCTATGTTTTAGAGTATTTATGCGAACATTTCGATATTACTGTGTTTTTCTACAATCCAAACATTTCACCTATTGAAGAATACACAACAAGAGCAGACGAGCTCATAAGACTCATAAAAGAAATGCCTTTGAAAAACAAAGTCAGTGTTATTATCCCCGAATATTCTTCAATCCCCTTTGAGCAAATAGCAAAAGGAAAAGAAAAAGATGAAGAAAGAGGAAACCGCTGTACAGACTGTTACAGACTGAGACTTAAAAAAACTTTAGAACTTGCAGAAGAAATGGGGTTTGATTACTTTACGACCACACTTTCCATCAGCCCTTACAAAGATGCCGAAAGACTCAATAATATCGGACTCGATATTTCAAAAGAGAGTAAAGCAACGTGGCTGTACTCGGATTTTAAAAAGAAAAACGGGTATAAACGTTCAATAGAGTTGTCAAACCAATATAATCTTTATAGACAAAATTACTGTGGATGTATATACTCAAAACCCATAGACCAATAACACAAAACGGGCGGACAAACGAATCCGCCCGTATATTTTTAGAATTATAACAAACCTCTCCTCTTGTGTACATTGGAAATGAATCACACCGTGATGTCATTCACTCCGTCGCCACCGCTTCGCTACCTCGTCAGATGAGGACTTATAATAACACTGGGGCGAAAACGAACTCATCCGTCACACCGCGTTTTATATTTGTAAAAAAATGAAGTTTGTTAGCGGTGTGCCACCTTCTCTCACCAGAGAAGGCACAGAGTATAGCCTTTGTCTTTTTGTTTTTATTTTGTTGGTCTTATAATTTTATAAAATCATTTTATTTATTACATCGAATTGCACCAATTTTGCACCTTCTCTGGTGAGAGAAGGTGGCGTGCCGCCAATATATTTAAGTATATTTTGTCATATAACGCGGCGCGACGGATGAGTTCGTCTATCCTCCCAAAAATACACTAACTTAAACCTCCATCTGAGGAGGGAGGTGGCTCGGCAATAGGTAAATATAGAATATTTTTATTCTTTGTTGCCGAGACGGAGGGAGAGATATATGTTAAATATCTGATTGCAATATTGTTTGTTTAAACCGTTTGTTCTTCTCTCCCTCAGTCTCGCAGTCGCTCGCCAGCTCCCTCCTCAGATGGAGCCGAGAAATACGCGCTTCGCGCGTAAAAAGTACATACTGTCAGCTTCTTCGCTCCCGAACCCACACAAAAGGAGCTTTTGGAAAAAAGCTCCTTTGGAATCCGCAAAAACTTTATAAAACTACCCTTATTACATTAAAAAATGCTCTCTGAAATTCAGAGAGCATTTTTATTATACAATTGTAGTTTAATTATTTAGCTGCTTTTTTCTTCTTCAAAACGATTACTACAACAACTGCTGCGATTGCAACTACTGCAACTGCTGCGATAATAACGATAGCTGTGGGGAATTCTCCGCCTTCTTCGCCGTTATCTGTGGGAGCGGGTGTTGTTGCAGGTTTCTGTGTTGCGGGCTTCTGTGTTGCAGGAGCGTCTGTCGCAGGTGCATCTGTCGCAGGTGCATCCGTTACAGGAGCGTCTGTTACAGGAGCGTCTGTTTCGGGGGGAACAGCTGCAAGAAGGTCAGCCAATTCCTGTTCTGTTACGCCTGCGGGCAACTTAACTTCTTTGAATGTTTCCATTACGTCAAGAATGTATGCCATCTGAATCTTTTCGCCCTTGAAACCGGACAAGTCAAGAACAGATACTGCAGGAGCATTGTTTGTATGTTCAGGCTGTACTTCTGCAATTGAGAACAAATCTTTGAATATACCGTCGTTAATCTTGATTGTTACTCTACCGTCAGCATTTGTCAAACCTGTAGGACCAACACCGAAGATATCACATTCAGTATAGGTACCGCCGTTAATTGTAATTGTTACGTTACCGCCGAAATCAAGCTTTGTTGATGAACACGAACCGGTAATCATACCAAGAACTCTTGTTGTTCCTTCAAGTGTAATGTTTACTGTTGAGTTCTTAACAGGGTAATTTGCTGTAATACCCCAGTTTGCGCCCCAGATTCTGTTAAACGTACCACCCTTTACAACGAGTGTGGGGTTTTCGTTTGATCTCTTCTGGTATCTGTGGCCCATATTAAGGCTGAGGTAGTGTGCTGCAACGCCTTCCTGGTTTTCATCATTAGGAACACACTGGAAACCGGGACCGATAAGTGTAGCGTATTCATCGAACCAGAACATTCTTTCTTCTTCTGTTACAACTGTGATGTCATCCCAAATAGATGAACCCAACACACCAACGTGAGCAGGTTTTTCGATAATCAATTTAGCGTCAGCTGTCTGACGGTAGTCAACACCGTTGTATACGGATGTAAACTTAATAACTTTGTTGCTCTTACCGAATTCTGCAGTAAGTACGTCGCGGTTTGTTGCAGAGCTACCGTACGATTCGTTAATACCAAGTGTTACAGGACCAACAAAAACGATTGTACCGCCTGTTTCCTTCAACTCTTCAGTTGCCTGATAAAATGCTGTCTGCAAGTATTTTTTCGGGCTGCTTGCTGTAGCATCGTAGTTGGGATGCTCTGTGGGTCTGAGAGGGTTATCAGGAGTTTTACCGGTACCATCACCTTCAATTGTGCCAGTCATAGCGCCTGTTACAGGATCTCTTTCAGCATCTTTGATGAAGATTACAGCATCACTGCTGGGTTTGAGAGTGTTAGGATCAAAACCAGCAGGTGTCTTAGCTGCTGCAGATGCACTGAACACAAACAATGATGCAAACAAAGTTACAACGAGAGCCATAACCAAAAGTTTTGCAAAGTTTTTCATAAGTCATTTCTCCTTATATATTTTTATTTTGGTAATGATTATTCTTATTCTAAAAAAACACTACCGTTCCTTTACTGAGTAATTATACCATTTATCCCCTACTATTTCAAGTGGATTTTTAAATATTTGTATACTCTGACAAAATAAAATTGGTATTTTTTTATAAAATGAATAAAGATGAATTTATTTTCAAATCTTTGGTCAAAAAGTGTACATAATTAAGCAAAATATTAGTTACACAAGCATATAAAAACCTACGGTTTTCTAATCTTTGATTTTTTATACAACAACCAAACCACCGATATAGCAACAACCGCCATCAACCCGATACCCGCTAACACCTCTGACATACGTGTCGTATCCGAATCATCATTTTCAAAATCGTTTTCTTGCGTTTGGATTATCAAATCTTCGCCTTGAATAATTGTATACACTGTCTGAATATCCGGCGCAACGCTATCGAAAGTCATCTCTTCTGTAATAATATCCGTTACAATGCTGTTTTCTGTCGTTTCTTCTGTCTGTATATCAGACACGGAAGTTTCCTTTGTTGTTTCCTCATTATAATCTTTCAACATATCTTCAGATATGCCGTCAGGCAATATAACTTGACTAAAAAAAATTACTGCAGAATAAGCGCAGCCAAGCTCCGAAAGCTTCCCTTCCCAGCCTGAAAAATTCAATACTGTATACATAGGCGGATTATTTTTAATCCCAATGCCAGAATCGCATATCGACCAAACCTTTGAAAAATCACCGCCGTTTATTTTTATCTTAACAACTCCGTCGGTATTTGTCATTCCCGTGCCAAATACACCGATAATATCACATTCGTATCTTCCGCCGTTTATTGTAATATCTACATTTCCACCGAAATTACACTTATCCTGAGCCGTACCGCTTATAAGACCAAGCACCCTCACGTTTCCGCCAAGCAAAAGGCAAGCGTTTGCATTCTCCATCGTCTGCTTTTTACTGTCTCCCCAAGGTCCTGCCGTTATCTTGTTGTAAGTACCTGAACTTACAATCAAAAAAGGATTTACACCAAAGCTGTCAGCCGTTCTGCTACCTGCCGAAAGGCTCAAATAATACGAGCAATCGCTATTTTCTATCTTGTTGCTGGGTTTACATACAACTCCGTTTCCAACTTCGGCGCGGTAACAGTTAAAGGAAATAACTCTGTCTTTACTCATAGTTTCAATGGTAATGTTTTCCCAAAGTGAAGAACCGAGGACCGATATATTTGCATTTTCATCAAGTATTATCTTAGCGCCCGAGGTTTCTCTGTAATCAATATTATTATAAACCGAAGTAAATTTTATACTGTTTTCTCCGAAATTTGCGGTAAAAACGTCCCCCTCTTCACCTTCACTTACGAAAACTTCGCCGTTCCCAAAATAACATTCTCCCATTATTACTACCGTTCCGCCGCTGTCTTTCAATTTTTCGGTTGCCTGATACAGTGCGGTATTAAGATAATTTTTTGGGTTTTGTGCATTGGGGTCATATTCCTCGTGTATTCCGGGAATAAGAGGGTTGTCAGCATTCCTTCCCGAACCGTCACCCTCAAGTCCTCCTGTTATTTTATAGGTTTCCGAATCCCTCACAGGATCCTTAATAAAAATAACGTTTTCTGTGTTTTTTAATAAATTTGGTGTAGCCAAAGCGGTCAACAAACACAATGCCGCAACACCGACAACCGCAACAGCTACACCGAAAATATATGCACTTCTTTTCATAGATTTTTGCTTGCAAATATTAATCCTTGTTTTTATAGTAGTAAAATTACGCCTTCAGCATTTTCTTTACGTGACTACCTATATATTCAGCCATACGTAAAAATCCTGCATCCGTGGGATGCGCTCCATCAACAGTATAGACGTTTCCGTACTTTCCGCTGAACATTTCCATTCCATCAACAAATGATACGTTTTTATCCCCGTTTGATAAAGCGTAATTATAAGTATCAAGTATAACCTGTTTTCTGTCTACCTTATCTTTGTTAGCCGAATCCACAGTCGGCGCTGATACGAAAATTACGGAAGTGTCGTGATTCTTTGCTCTGAATACTTTGTATAGCTCTAAATGAGTTTTCTTTAGATGTTCAAGTGTGGGCGCATTATAATCATAGTCGCACACAAAAACGGAGCAATCAATATCCGCAATATATTCCGCTATTTCCCTTTCACCCTTGGCACTTCCCGAAAAGCCTAAGTTTATGTAATCACAGTCAAGCTCGTGGGAAATTATCGACTGATAGCTGTTTCCCGGCTTTGACGCGCATCCGCCTTGGGTTATAGACGAGCCGTAGTATAATACAGGTTTATCATATTTGTATCCGTCGCATTCAGAAACTTCAGAGCCTGAACGAACTCCGATATAAAGCTCGTCCACTCTGCTGTACAAAGGAAAATTAATCTCAAGACAACGCGTTTTTTTATCTGCAAAGTATACTATTGATTCATAACCGTTTTCTGCATCCTGAGGCGGAACAAACGTTTTTATAAATCTGTACGAGCCATTTTCACAAAGATACATATCAAAGCCCGAGCTTCCCGTCAATGCCATATGCGACATGCGGCGCAAGGACGGCATCACCGCCTTTATGGCAACGTAGTCGGAATCGGTAGAAAAGCGAACCCTTATACCTGCCGTGTTGAAATTAAGATTTTTTACTCCCTCGCTTACGTTTTCGGCTATATTTTCTGGCATTCTCTTGAATACGTCAAGCTCGTCTTTACAAGCTCCGTACAACTTAAAAGGAGCTTTCTTTACGTCGTAAAATACAACGTCGTCTACGTCAAGAGAGGTTTTTACTTCTAAATTTTTATCTAAATTTGCAATATTTTCGTCTAAAATACGCTTGTTTTCACTCATAACCGAAACTCCCCTCATATATTTTTTGTTTAATAAATCTTATCATACACGTATAAAAAAGTCAATAATACACACATTGTTGGGATACTACCGTAAGGTGCAGTAATTTTATTGTTAGCCCTTGACTTTTGGTGTTTTATATTGCATAATAATAAGGATAGATAATTATTTCAATTAAGGGGTTTAATTAAATGGCTAAAGACAAGAAAATGGTAGAGGATATTACCTCTATGGACGTTGACTTCGCCCAGTGGTACACTGATATTTGTAAAAAGGCGGAGCTTATTGAATACACAAGCGTAAAGGGTTGTATGGTTATAAGACCTTACGGCTATGCTATATGGGAACATATGCAGAGAATTCTTGACACGATGTTCAAAGAACTCGGACACGAAAACGTTTGTATGCCTATGTTTATTCCCGAAAGCTTATTGAATAAAGAAAAAGACCACGTTGAAGGTTTTGCACCCGAAGTTGCATGGGTTACTCACGGTGGAAAGGAAAAGCTTGAAGAAAGACTTTGCGTCCGTCCTACGTCAGAAACGCTTTTCTGTGAACATTACGCCAACATTATCCATTCATACAGAGACCTTCCCAAGTTGTATAACCAGTGGGTAAGCGTTGTCAGATGGGAAAAGACAACAAGACCTTTCCTCCGTTCAAGAGAATTTTTGTGGCAGGAAGGCCATACTATACACGCTACGGCTGAAGAAGCAATTATTGAAACAGAACAGATGCTCAACGTTTACGCAAAGTTCTGTGAAGAATCACTTGCTATGCCCGTTGTTAAGGGTAAGAAAACAGAAAGCGATAAATTTGCTGGTGCTGTATCTACCTACGCTATTGAAGCATTGATGCATGACGGTAAGGCTCTTCAGGCAGGTACTTCGCACTACTTCGGCGACGGCTTTGCAAAGGCTTTTGATATTACTTACACAGATAAAGAAAACAAGAGAGTATATCCTCACCAGACTTCGTGGGGCGTTACCACAAGACTTATCGGCGCTATCATTATGACTCATGGCGACGATTCGGGCCTTGTTCTCCCCCCTGCAGTTGCTCCTATTCAGACGGTTATTATTCCGATAGCTCAGCACAAAGAAGGAGTTCTTGAAAAATCCGCAGAGCTTCGCGACAGACTTGCAAAGTCGTTCAGAGTTAAGCTTGACGACAGCGACAACTCTGCAGGCTGGAAGTTCTCCGAATACGAAATGAAGGGTGTTCCCGTTCGTCTCGAAATCGGTCCTCGCGATATTGAAAATAATCAGTGCGTTCTTGTTACAAGACACGACAGACAGAAATACATCGTATCTCTCGATAATCTTGAAGAAGAAATTGCAGAAAAGCTCCAGATGGTTCGCGACGGCATCTACCAGAAGGCTCTCGAAAACCGCGAAAAGCATACGTATGAATGTAAGACTATTGACGAAATTAATGCAAAGCTTGCTGAAAACGGTGACGGCTTCGTAAAGGCAATGTGGTGCGGCGATGAAGAATGCGAAGATAAGGTAAAAGAATTAACCGGTGTCGGTTCAAGATGTATCCCCGCAGAACAAGACCACTTCAGTGATACCTGCGTTTGCTGCGGCAAGAAAGCTAAGCATATGGTTTACTGGGGCAAAGCATATTAATTTGCTCAGCAAATAAAGTTTAAAAAGGAAATAGTTATGTACAAATACCGAAAAAAATTCGGCAAAAACAAAACATCGACAGATTATGCTACGGCGTTTATCGCAATAGTATTGTCGATTTTTGGGATTTTTATGGTTGCAAGCGCTACAAAGGGGAGCGATACCTCTTATATTACGAAGCAATCTTTTGCCGTTTTTCTCGGTATTTGTTTTATGTTTATCCTTTCTTTTGTAAACTACGAGGTGTTCTTAAATACCAAAATAAGCATTTTCCTCTTTGCAACTTCGATAGCTCTCTTGATTTTGACACTTATTATAGGAATAGGCTCGGGAAACCAAAGCTGGATAAATTTAACTGGGCTTTCAATCAACGTTCAGCCGTCAGAGTTCGTAAAGGTGCTGTTTATTCTGACCTTTGCAAAGCATCTCGATTCGGTAAAAGGAAGTATTAATAAACCTTTGAATCTTATATTATTGTTACTCCACGCAGGAATAATAATAGGATTGGTTATGCTTCAGGGTGACCTTGGTTCTGCTCTGGTGTTTATGTTTATAACGCTAGTTATGTGCTATACACAGGGATTGAATATATTCTATATAATTGGCGGGTTTGCTTTTGTGGGGCTCACGTCTCCATATTGGTGGAACTTTCTTAAGCCTTATCAGCAACAAAGAATTCTCGTAGGTTTTAATCCAGAGATTGATCCTTTAGGATTTGGATATCAGCAGATCTTATCAAAAAACGCGATTATGCAGGGCGGAGTTTTCGGTTCCGGATATATGGAATCAACAATAGCTCCTACAATACCTTATAATCATACCGATATGATTTTTGCAGTGATTACAGAGGAATTGGGATTCATCGGCGTTTGTGTAATGATGATAGTTTTAGCATTTCTCGTTGTGCGCATAACAAAGACCGCATTTATTGCCAGAAAGGATATAGGTTCTGCAATATGCGCAGGAGTTATAGCCATGATTATCGCGCAGACTGTTGAAAACATCGGTATGTGCTTAGGCGTTTTACCCATAATCGGAATTACGCTTCCCTTTGTAAGCTACGGCGGATCATCAGTTTTGAGTTTGTTTTTGTCGATTGGCATAGTGATGAGTGTCTACCGATACAGAAGTAAATACTTCTTTGAAAGAGAACCCTCCTAAAAAAATATATAAAATAATTGGCAGAGAAAATTTTCTCTGCCTTTTTCATTTTAAAAAAGCGATCAAGAAAAATAATTGTTATAAACGGGACGTCGAAGAAGGGATTCCCCGAAACGCACGAAGTAAGTTTTTGGGAGTTCTCGTGTGCGCCGTCCCCTACCAAGTTAGGATTTATTATTTATTTAAATAATTTGTTCTTCTCTCCCTCAGTCAACTTCGTTGACAGCTCCCTCGTCAGATGGAGCTAAAAAGTTAGACTTTTTCAAAAAAACGGCGGGAGCAAAATATACGCCCTAAAAATTTAGGATTTATTAACTCGCAATTCTTCTCAAACGGAGCGGCGGTGACATCGCCCCCTACAAAACAGGCAATACCGTCTCAGCAAACGATGGGGGTGCAAAGGGGGTAATCCCCCTTTGTCGTTTGCGGGGTAGGGGTTTATAGGGGCGGGGGAATCGAAACCCCTGCCCCTATATGCCTTCTTTGGTTACTTTCTTGGCACGCAAGAAAGTAACGTAAAAAAAGAAAAAGACAATATTATCTGTTTAAAACGTTTATCTTTCTCTCCCTCAGTCATTTTCTAACGAAAATGCCAGCTCCCTCCTCAGATGGAGCCGAGAAATACGCGCTTCGCGCGTAAAAAAGCACAAAATGTCAGGAGCTTCGCTCCCGAACCCACACAAGAGGTGCACTTTTGAAAAAGTGCCCTCTTGACTCCCTCAAAACTTTTAATATAATTTTTTATATTATTTTTTAAAATATTATTTTATATGTGCACTTTTGAAAAAGTGCCCTCTTGACTCCCCCAAAACTTTACCATAAAAAAATTTATAGACGCAAATATCCACCTGTATGTCAGGTGGATATTGTTTTTATATTTTTTCAAGCTCGTTAAAGCAATCAATGTTGCCAACGCGTATCGGCTTTATACTGAAATTAAAGCTGAATTGCTTTTCACTAAGCCTGTATTTTTCGTCAAGCTCAACTCCGCAGGATGCAGACCCTATACCGCTTTGTTTATAGTCAATGCTTACGTAGGCTTCTTTATCGGGAACAAGCTCATAATCGTGCATTGTATTTGTCAATGCATCAACACTGAAATGAGACACACCAAATTCAAAGCCGTCCTTTCTAATAAACATAAGCCCGTGCCCCGATTTTGACGAAACAGTTGCCCACTTCGTATTATAATGCGATGAATTTTCCTGAGGCTTTATATAATGCTCAAAGTTGTCGGTTGCAGTAGTTTTGTATACTCCCATCTTTGCATACAGACATTTGTCAACATAGCTTTCTGTCGGTCCGTATCCAAAATATTCAACGTATTCCGCGCCCTCTGTCATTACAATTTCATATCCGAATCTGGGAAGCCACGTTGAAATGGGATTTACCTCAACGTCGGTCGAAATCTCAAGTTTACTGTCATTTGTAACGGTATACACTATCTTCGTTTTTGCTACCGGCATAACGGTACACGAAGCAACAGCAACGTTTGCAACGACCTTTACACAATCAATGTCAGCCCGTTCTATCTTCACCGAATAGCACTTGGTCGAGCACTTGTGGAAAAATTCATTTTCCCACAAAACGCGTATCTTTCTGTCGTTATCTATTGGCGCGCGCCATACTCTTGGTATTACAGGACATTTTATCATTTCTCTTCCGTTATCCGTTATGCTTACAAGCAGTCCCTTAAATTTATCTATAGAGTATTTTGTATCGCCTACTAATATTTCAATATATCTTTCGCCGTCGTTACACTCTATATCAAACGTCTTTTCAATTTTTGTTACAGACGTTTGCAAAGCCGGAATCTCAAATTGATCGTGTCCTATTTCATAGAAAACGTCAGCCCATTCGGTTGTGCAGTTATTTACAAAGGATAAATTCAGATAGGTATACCCTTTGGCAGCCGAAAGGTCAAATACAAGCTCCGAGGTCTCTCCGGGGCCTATATCGAGAGAATTTATAACTCCCTCTTTTATTACTTTTCCGTTACACTCAAGACTCCATACGATATCGATATCACTGAGGTCACTGAAGTTTCGAAGATTCTTTATTTCAAATATACCCGCATTTATATCAACAGCTTTAACCCTGTACGGCTTATAGACTTGCTTCATTTCAAGTATTCCCGTATGCAAACGCCTATCGGGATAGACAAGACCGTCTACACAGAAATTATCATCGTTAGGAAAGTCACCGAAATCTCCGCCGTAGGTATATCCTTTTTTTCCGTCAACAGTTATTTCAACGCTATGGTCACAAAACTCCCATACGCATCCGCCGAAAAATCTGTCGTTATCATATATTACTTCCCAATAATCAGCTATGTCACCGGGCCCATTACCCATAGCATGACTGTACTCGCACAAAAATAGAGGCTGTGTGTATTCGGGAATGTTAAAATAATTTTTGCAATATTCAACAGACGGATACATACGGCTTTCCATATCAACGACGTCGACCTGCTGAACTTTGTTTGCATATATTTCAGCATTTGCTCCCTCATAATGAATAAGTCTGCTGTTATCGCGTCTTTTTATCCATCGGCTCATAGCAACAAAATTACAGCCGTAACCAGCCTCATTTCCAAGTGACCAGAATATTATGCAGGCGTGGTTTTTGTCCCTCTCAACCATAAGCCTCGCTCTGTCAACGTATGCGTGTTCCCAATTTTTGTCGTCAGAAATATACTGTCTTGTTTCCCATCTTGGCAAAGCCTTATTGGTATAGTCCATTCCGTGCGTTTCTATGTCTGCTTCGTCAACTACGTAAAATCCGAGCCTGTCACAAAGCTCAACAAATCTGGGATCGTTGGGATAATGGCTCGTTCTTACCATATTTACGTTATGACGCTTGAGTATGTATAGATCCTCAAGCATATGCGCATACGGAGTAACGTATCCGAGAAGGTGATGGCTGTCGTGGCGGTTTACACCCTTAGCCTTAACTTTTTTGCCGTTTATCAGTATTATTCCATTCTTGATTTCATATTTTCTGAAACCAACGTCGAGCTTTATATATTCATTACCAAAAATAAGATACAGCTTATACAAAAGCGGAGATTCATCACTCCAGAGCTCAGGCGAGAACACGTGGAAAGATATTCCGTCTTCCGACTCAAAGCTTCCCTGCCTTATAAGCTTCCCGTCAGGTGAATAGAACATATATTCAACGGCTGAAGGCATAATAGCTTCCGTTTCAACAGTAAGAGTCGCGTCAACGTAATCATCGTCAAGCACCGGGTGAATATATATATCCCTTAAGTGCATTTCGGGTCTGCACAAAAGATACACTTCTCTGAAAATACCCGAATAACGATACATATCCTGATCTTCAAGATAACTGCCGTCACACCATTTTAAAACAAGAACCTTTACCGTATTTCTTCCAACGTCAACGTAATCGGTAATATCCACCTCAGTGGTTGTATGACTTACCTGGCTGTAGGATACGAAGCAATCGTTTATCCATAGATAGAAGCAAGAGGAAACGCCCTCAAAATTTATATATACTCTTTTGTCGTCAACATCCGATTCAGAAAGAGTAAATTCACGCATATAGAGTCCACAAGGAATATCATCGGGAACGTGGGGTGGATCAAGCGGAAAAGGATAACGAACGTTCGTGTAATTTGGAACGTCGTATCCGCGGCCTATGTATCTCTGCCAACACGACGGAACGTCTATTTTGTCATACTTATCATCAGTTAAGTCATATTTTTCAATATCTTCAACGTCATAAACCGACGGGTACCATTTAAACTTCCATTCACCGCAAAGCGACTTAAAATAATCAGACCTGTCCCTATCGCCCTTTTCCGCGCCCTCAAAAGAAGCATAGGGCACAAAATATGCGCGAGGAGCTTCGGTATTATGGTGTAATATTTTTAAATTTCGGTGATAATCAGGCAATTTAATCATAGTATTCACCCACATCGTCATTTTTTTATATTATCGCACACACAGTAAAAAATGTCAATAACAGCATAATATTAAAAAAAGATGCGGCGTAACGCTCCCTATCAAACGCCACGCCGTAATTATAATTATAAATTAAGATCTATCAATATGCTATTACTCTCTTAAAGCCTTTAATAGTAAATCTGTCCCAGCTGTTCTCTTTATCAAGCCCCTCAATTGAAACTACTCCGTGAAGAGCCTCAATACACTTATCGTCGCCCAAATAAATAGCAACGTGGCATACACTGCTTCCCCAAGGTCTGCGGTAGAATACCAAATCTCCGGGAAGAAGCTCCTCTCTGCTAACTTCCTTAAATTTTGGGTCAGCCCACATAAGTCTTGAGTTATATTCACTTAACGTTGAATGCTGAACGGGATCAAGTCCATCGGGATTTATACCTATTGAATAAAGACACTCAAGCACCAGTCCCGAGCAGTCAACACCCTGCCCCGGCTTTCCCGAAGCTCCAACAACATATGGTGTTCCAAGGTATTCCTTAGCAGTATCCAAAAACACTTCTATTATACGGTCTCTCGTTGAGCATTCTTCTATCCTTACGGGTGCTATATAAGTTCCGAGCGTTTTCCAATCCTCTCTGCTTAATCCCAGACTTACCCACGTTTTAATGTCAACCACACCAGTAGGAATCATTCCACGTCGCGCCTGATGTACGTAAACAGCCCATCTTGTAGGCTCGTAATAATAACCCATCGTTGAAAAACTGAGCTTCAATGCCTTCTGAACGTAGTACACCTTAAGCCCCATAACACCTAGTGACAAATTATAATCTCCGCCATCCATAGTGCTTGACTCATATACCGGCTGATACCAGCCCTCAGGCGCTACGTAACCGGGTAACCCCTCTGCATAAGCATCCTTTTCAACGTATCCCGTGTTTTCTTCACCCTCTGTTGCCCCGATATCAATTTCATTCTCAGGGATTTCTGTCTCGTTTTTCTCTGTATCAACACTTTCCGTATCGACGCTTTCTGTTTCAACGTTTTCGGGCGTAGCGGCAAGAACGTGATTTGACTTATCAGCATCGCTTCCGATCCACAACACTAATAAAGCAACCACGAGAAATATCAATATTCCGCATATACACAAATATTTTTTCATTAATATTACTATCTCCGCTCGACAGTTTTCAAGTATTTTACCATATTTTCAACATAATATCAAGCCGTTTTGAAAAAAACCTCGCAAACTGTAAGTTTTCCCAAAACTGTTGAAAAAACATTGTGTCTGTGATAAAATGAAAAGGTATTGTTTTTGGTGTATAATTATTAAAACGGAAAGAAATACTAAATCACGGGGTGATTTGCTTCGTGAAAAACAATTTCGACAAATTCGGACTCGGATTTATTCTCGGCGTTATGCTTTTCGGGATAATTACGATAATGATAATGTCATATTTACATTAAGTACGGTGATATATATTGAATATGAGAATTGATAAACTGTTAACGACCATGGGTCTTGCAACAAGAAGCGAGGCATCAAAAGCTGTGCGCAAAGGCCAGATAAAGGTTAACGGTATCATTATTTCCAAAAGCGACAAAAAGGTGGACCCCGAAAAAGATTCCATTGAATATATGGGCAAGCCTGTCGTCTATATGAAAAACATCTATATTATGCTGAATAAACCGTCAGGCATCGTTTCCTCAACCGACGGCAAGGACGGTGAAACGGTTATTTCGCTTTTGCCCGAGGAGCTTCAGAAATGCGGCCTTTTCCCTTGCGGACGTCTTGATAAAGACACGTTAGGCTTTGTGCTTCTCACAAATGACGGCAGTACAGCCCACTACCTGCTTTCTCCAAAAAGACACGTCAGCAAGGTATATTTTGTGAAGACGGAATTTGCCGTTACGCAAGACGATATTACTAAACTTGAAAACGGTATAAGCCTTGACCACGGAGACACCGCACTTCCCGCAAAGGTTGAAAAAATTGGAGACAACGAATTATATATAACGATAGTAGAAGGCATGTACCATCAAATTAAAAGAATGCTTGAGGCTGTAAACAACAAAGTTATATATCTTGAAAGGGTAGAATTTGGAACAATCCCCCTTGACACAAATCTTCAAAGGGGAGAATGGCGTTATCTCACCAAACAGGAAATTGATATTCTTTTAAAACAGACAAAATAAAGGAGCATACATATATATTATGGACATTAACAAGACTCTTGCCGAGGAATTCGGTATAAAACAAACTCAGGTCGACAACACAGTTAAGCTCATTGACGAAGGAAACACGATCCCCTTTATCGCGCGTTACAGAAAAGAGCTTACAGGTTCACTTGACGACGAATTACTCCGTAACCTTTTTGACAGATTAAACTATTTAAGAAACCTCAACAAGAGAAAAGAGGAAGTTTTTAACCTTATTTCCGAACAGGGAAAAATGACGCCCGAGATAGAAAAAGCATTGGCTGATGCAAAAATTCTTACCGAGGTTGAGGATATCTACCGTCCATTTAAGCCTCATAGAAAAACAAGAGCGTCGGTTGCAAGAGAAAAAGGGCTTGAACCCCTTTCTGCCCTTATAACCGAACAGAGAAACGAATACGAATCTTCCATTGAAGAAATTGCATCCCAATACATAGACGAAGAAAAAGGCGTATGCTCCGTCGAGGAAGCTTTGGCGGGTGCTTGTGATATTATTTCAGAAAATATATCCGATAACGCAGAATACAGAAAAAACATCCGCAGTCTTACGTTTAATTACGGAAAGATCGTAACCAAGCAAACAAAAGAAGAAGACTCGGTTTATTCACAGTATTACGATTTTAAGGGAAGCTTAAAAGACCTTCCCGGACACAGAATACTTGCAATCAACCGCGCGGAAAAAGAAGAGTTTATAAAGGCATCGATCGATATCGACAGCGATATTATTTTAAACTATCTTTTCGGTCAGGTCGTAACAAACCTGAACAGCCCTGCAAAAAAATACATTTCCGCATCTGTCGTTGACAGCTACGACAGACTTATTTCTCCCTCTATAGAAAGAGAGATTCGTTCTTCCCTTTTTGACGACGCGAGCGAGGGCGCTATAAAACTATTTGAAGAAAATCTGAAAAATCTGCTTATGTCAGCTCCACTTAAAGGAAAAACGGTAATGGGATATGACCCCGGATACCGTACCGGTTGTAAGCTTGCAGTCGTTGATAAGACGGGTAAAGTGCTTGATACTGCAGTAATATATCCTACAAAGCCTCAGGAAAGAATCGAAGAATCTGCCGTAACAGTTAAAAAGCTTATCAGAAAATACGGCGTTGATACTATTGCAATAGGCAATGGCACAGCATCAAAGGAAAGCGAAATATTTATTGCAAACGTTCTCAGAGAAATTCCCGAGGACGTTAAGTACGCGATGGTCAGCGAGGCTGGTGCATCTGTTTATTCAGCATCAAAGCTCGGAACAGAAGAATTTCCCGATTTTGACGTTACGCAGAGAAGCGCCGTATCGATAGCGCGCAGACTTCAGGACCCGTTGGCAGAGCTTGTAAAAATTGACCCGAAGTCAATAGGCGTAGGTCAGTATCAGCACGATATGAAGGCCGCAAGACTTGACGCTGCATTGACAGGTGTGGTTGAGGACTGCGTAAACGCTGTCGGTGTTGACGTCAATACAGCAAGCTATTCTTTGCTTTCCTACATTTCGGGAATAAATATGACTTCGGCAAAAAACATAGTTAAATACAGAGAAGAAAACGGAGAATTTTCTTCAAGAAAACAAATTCTCAAGGTTCCGAAAATCGGAGCAAAAGCGTTTGAGCAGTGCGCGGGATTTTTGCGCGTATCAGGCTCTGACGACATACTCGACAATACCGGCGTTCACCCGGAATCCTACGGAATTGCCAGAAGACTTCTTAAAAAGTTCGGTCTTGATGAAAGCGATATAGGAAATGAAAAAATTAAGCTTCTCAGACTTAAAATTGAAATGGAAGGACAGCAAAAAGTCTGCGATGAGCTGGAAGTGGGCGAACCAACCCTCGTCGACATAGTAAACGAGCTTGAAAAACCCGGCCGCGACGTCAGAGACAGCCTTCCCTTACCCGTTCTCCGCACCGACGTTATGGATATGAGCGATCTTACGCCCGGAATGCAGCTTACAGGTACTGTCAGAAACGTTATCGACTTTGGCGCTTTTGTAGACATTGGCGTTCATCAGGACGGACTTGTGCATATTTCGGAAATATCCGACAAATTTATCAAACATCCCTCGGAAGTGCTCGCTGTCGGCGACGTAGTAAACGTTAAAGTAAAGAGCGTTGACTTGGCTAAAAAGCGTATTTCTCTTACTATGAAAGACACAATTTAATCATTCTAATATATTAGAAATCGGAAATATTTCTTTAATTGCACTATTCACAGTTTATTATTCTAAATTGTACATATTGCACAAAATGATATATGTAATTTTGGGGAAATAACATCTTTAAAAATACAGAAAAATTTGTTAAAATATATCATATAAAAAAGCATATTTTTAAGGCGACTGCACTCAGTCGGCTTTGACTTAATCTTAGGAGGATTCAAATGGCAGGCTTATCATTCAGACACATTTACAAAAAGTATCCCGGAGGCGTTACAGCCGTTTCCGATTTCTGTCTTGAAGTAAAAGACAAGGAATTTATCATTTTCGTTGGTCCTTCCGGTTGCGGAAAATCAACAACACTTCGTATGGTCGCAGGACTTGAAGAAATCACAGAGGGCGAACTCTTTATCGGTGATAAGCTGGTAAACGATATTGCTCCTAAGGATAGAGATATTGCGATGGTTTTCCAGAACTACGCTTTGTATCCTCATATGACAGTATTCGACAATATGGCGTTCGGACTTAAGCTCCGCAAGACTCCCAAGGAAGAAATTAAGCGCCGCGTTGAAGAAGCAGCTCGTATCCTTGACATTTCTCACCTTCTCGACAGACGTCCTAAGGCTTTGTCCGGTGGTCAGAAGCAGCGTGTTGCGCTCGGTCGTGCTATCGTTCGTGAACCCCGCGTATTCCTTCTCGACGAACCTCTTTCAAACCTTGACGCTAAGCTCCGTGCAGCGATGAGAACTGAGATCACAAAGATCCACAAGAAACTCGGTACAACATTTATTTACGTAACTCACGACCAGGTAGAAGCTATGACAATGGCTACCAGAATCGTTGTTATGAAAGACGGTATCATCCAGCAGGTTGACTCTCCTCAAAACCTCTACGATACACCCGTAAACGTATTCGTTGCAGGATTTATCGGAACACCTCAGATGAACTTCCTCGAAGTTAAACTCGAAAAGAAGAAATCCGAAGAAGACGTATATCTCGTATTCGGTGAAAACAGAATTAAGATTCCCGCAGAAAAGTTTGCTGAATCTAACCTTGATGAATACATCGGAAAAGAAGTTATCGCAGGTATCCGTCCCGAATGCTTGTACGATGACGAAGAAAGCATCGCTAAGTTCTCTGAATCTGTTATCGAAGCAGACGTTGAAGTTACAGAACTTATGGGCGCTGAAATCTACCTCTACCTCAATGCAGCTGACCAGAAGCTCACAGCACGTGTATCTTCTCGTTCAACTGTTAGAGCTGGCGACAAGATCAAGATCGCTCTCGAAATCGACAGAATGCACTTCTTCGATAAAGACACTGAAAAGTGCATCGTTCACTAATCTGAATACAAAATTTACCCTCTCGAAAAATCGGGAGGGTTTTTGTTTTGCATTTAATTACACTTGCACAGATACAAACTCATTCGTCGCGCCGCTTCGCTACCTTCTCAGATGGAGCTAAAAAGTTAGATTATTTCAAAAAACGGCGGAAGCAAGATATACGCCCCACAAGCTAAACAATACCATCTCTGCAAACACGGGGAAACCGAAGGGGGTGTCCCCCTCGGTCGTTTGGTGGTTGGGGGTCGAGGGGGAGGAGGAATCGAAACCTCCGTCCCCTTGTGCCTTCTTTGGTTACTTTCTTGGCACGCAAGAAAGTAACGTAAAAAAGAAAAGACAATATTATCTAATTAAAACGTTAATTCTTCTCTCCCTCAGTCATTTTCTAACGAAAATGCCAGCGTCTACTGCGGTTCGGTCACGGCTCGGCTCTACCAGTGAACCCCCAAGCTTTACTTCGTGCAGCTCGGGGAACCCCTAACCAGTCCACCGGACTTTTATTCACTCCCTCGCCGCCGCTTCGCTACCTCGTCAGATGGAGCCGAGAATTACGCGCTTCGCGCGTAAAAAAGGCACAGAATGTCAGGAGCTTTGCTCCCAAACCCACACAAAAGGAGCGCTTTTAAAAAAGCGCCCTCTTGACTCCCCCAAAACCTTTAGTAAAAAATTTTTAAATGCTCTTTTTGAAAAACACTCCTTTGGAAACCGCAAAAAATTTAATAAAACAACAATTTTTGTTTGTCACACAAAAAAGCGATGTATGAAATCATACATCGCTTTTTATTATATACGTGTTCCGATTTATAATCAGAGACCCTTCTGCATTTCTTCAACAGCTTCGAGAACTGCGTCAGCCATGTACTGAACCTGTTCTTCGTCAATGCCGTAGAGAGGAAGGTGTGTGAATCTGTGGTCGAATACTTCGTTTGCAACAGGGCAAGCAGCAGACATAGCGTCTACGTCATAACCGAGCTGCTTAAGAATGTTAAATCTGTAAAGAGGTCCGAAGTGAGGAAGGTTTGTAACACCCTTTGCTTCGAGTTTCTTTCTGAGCACCTGAACGTCGCCGCCTGCTTTTGCGGGGTCGATCTGGAGCAAGTAGAGGTGGAATGTAGGCTGAACATCATCGCCACCAATATCCTGAGGAATAATAGCGTCGTTAGCCTTGAATCTTTCTGTAAGATATGCAGCGTTCTTGCGTCTTTCAGCAATAATCTGTTCGTTACGAGCAACCTGAAGCTTAAGACCGATAGCCTGAATTTCTGTTGTAGAGCTGTTGAGAGCTACAAAAGGTCCGTATTTACCGGGCATTGCATCAACATTGTAGAACCAGTTATCAATGGGCTTAGCACCAAAGTCAGATCCGAAGAATCTGCAACGAGGCATCAAAGGACGCATTTCTTCTACGTTTGTGCAAACGATACCGCCTTCACCGAAGGATGTAACGTTCTTAACTTCATGGAATGAGAATGAACCGAAGTCACCGATTGTACCGATTCTCTTACCCTTATACATAGCACCGAAAGCATGTGCAGCGTCTTCAAGAACAACGATATCCTTGTTGTATTCTTTTGTAACCTTCATGATTTCTTCCATGTTACAGGGATATCCGCCGATATGTACGGGAACAACCATCTTTGTCTTAGGAGAAAGCTTCTTCTTAAGGTCTTCGGGGTCCATATTGATTGTGTTGGGAGCAACGTCACAAATAACAATCTTAGCGCCAACAGAAATAGGATATGCCATTGTTGCGATAAATGTAATTGCAGGAACGATTACTTCATCACCGGGGTCGATGTTTGCATACTTGTATGCAATTTCAAAACCTGCTGTTGCGTTTGTTACAAAAAGAGAACCCTGTGTGTTGAGATATTCATCACAAGCTTCTTCTGCTGCTACAACGTTTACGTCAAGCGAGAGCTTACCGGGAGCACGTGATACCTTATCAAGAGCGTATACCTTTTCAGCTACTTCGTCAATAGCTGCGTCGTATTCTGCGCCCTGTCCCTGCATCATGAACTTAATTACTTCCATAAGGTCATGAGCATTATAATTTTCACCTACTGCAGGCCACGGAACTCTTGTTTCGCCTGTGTTATAACGGAAATCCGATGCTTTCTTTTTCATGTTATAAATCTCCTTTGGGATTACTTAATATATATACACCATAATTATAACATTCTGTTGTTTTTTTGTCAATACGGTTTGGTTTTATTTGTATATTATACTCAAACATTCTTCCCTTTTATAAACACTTTGACCGAACTAAAACACAAATAAAAACATAAACCTTTTTCCAAAAGCGACAAATTCAGCACCTCTGTTGTGCTAACATATTTTATGCAAATCACGGCAAACGCTCTATGCGTTTTTAAGGGGGAAACAATCATTGAAAGAGTAATATACGGCGACGTTCTTATGGTCATAAATTTCAGCATGGATTTCCTTGCGCTGTACATAACTGCAAAAATTATGCACGTAAAACTTATTAATTACAAAATAACAATATCCGCCGCCATTGGAGCATTATACTCACTCTTTATTCTCGGGTTCAACATAAACGATAGCCTTACGATGATCTTGAGTCTTATTTTGTCTTTCGTTCTTACTATAACAGCATACGGCAAACAAAATATAAAATCACTCATAAAAAACACCGCCGTTTTTTATCTGGTAAATTTCTCTCTCGGCGGCGGTATTACTGCTATCTGCAATCTGCTTAACGTATGGCAGTCAAAGAGAAACATTATGATAAACGGAACCTACGACGTTTTATACGGAGACTTGCCATTTGGTCTTCTTGTTCTGATAGGGCTGTTCTGCGGTATTTTTTCACTTGTTTCAGGAAAAATAGTAAAAAGAAAAACGGCAGAAAAAATATCCGAATTAAAAGTCACACTAAATAAAACTCAAATTACGTTTGAAGCGCTTGTCGATTCGGGAAATCTACTGAAAGAACCCATAAGCGGCAAACCCGTTATCGTAGCAACTTTTGAATCGGTCAGAAAAATAATTCCCGTTGAATTATTCGGACTATTCAAAAACAAAGACACAGCCGTAATTGAAAAAAGCCCTTATTCATCAAGAATAAGGCTTATTCCCGCATCAACAGTAAACAGCAAAGGACTTTTATTTGCATTTTTGCCCGACAGTATAGCGCTTGACAACGTAGAAATAGATGCATATCTGGCAATTACCAACGACATTGACAGCTTTGGCGGATATCCCGCAATTGTCCCTAACGAAATCACACAATAATTACAAAACCAACACACAAACAGAAAAAGGTGAAAATATGTTTAAACTTCTCTCCACGCTTTTAAAAAAAGCAAAGCAGTTAATTTTATCAAAGGAAAACGGAATATTTTACATAAACGGCCCCGAAACGCTGCCCCCGCCGCTCAATACCGAAGAAGAATCAGAGTGTCTGAAAAAGCTTGAGCTTAACGACCTGAATGCAAAAAATACGCTTGTCGAACACAATTTAAGATTAGTGGTATACATAGCAAAAAAATTTGAAAATACCGGCGTAGGCATAGAAGATCTTATCTCGATAGGCACAATAGGTCTTATAAAAGCAATAAACACCTTTAACCCATCAAAGAATATCAAGCTTGCAACGTATGCATCGCGCTGTATCGAAAACGAAATACTTATGTACATAAGAAAAAGCAGTAATCAAAAATGCGAAATATCAATAGACGAGCCAATAAACGTCGATTGGGACGGAAACGAACTTCTTCTTTCGGACATTCTGGGAAGTGACGGCGACTCTGTATACAGCGACCTTGAAAGCGACGAGGACAGAAAAACCGTAAAAAAAGCAATTTCAGAACTAAACGACAGAGACAGACTTATCATCACTCTCAGATTCGGACTTAACAGCGGAAAAGAAAAAACACAAAAAGAAGTTGCCGATATGCTCGGTATTTCGCAATCATACATTTCCCGTCTTGAAAAACGTATAATTACAAAACTCAAGCACGATATCGGCAACAAGATCTGAGTTATCTGAATTTTTCAAATATACTCTCAGCCCATTCAAGTATACGGAATCTTATTACGTATTTGGGCGTTTCCGAATCGGTCAATACTTTTATCTGATTGGGAGTAAAGCCCGTTTGTACAAACTCTTCCTCTGCCTCAGACGCCTCAACACAGAGGGGCGGAAACAGTACGCACCACCAATTCTGACCCTCGCTTTCTCCTATATTAACCTTAAGCGAGGTATATCTGCCCGAAGGAAGTCTTACGGATTCATACTGCCTTTCCGGATAATATTCCTCACCAAGCGTTACGTTTACAGGATAATTATACCCCTGCTCTTCAATAACTTTTTCAGCAGTCATTTTCAGTGTTGACAAATTGTCGGAATAGATTTTTTTTGCACTTTCAATATCCCTGCATTCATTTGCAAGAAAGGCTGTCTTTTCCACAATAGCATCTCTGACAAGAAGCTTTAGATTCTGGTCTTCTTCGCTGTCCGAGTTTGCCAAGACATGAAGACGCAGGGTGTTGTCATATATTTCACCCTCGCCCCTTACAGGCAAAAACGGCATAACGAGCATAAGTAAGACTACACAGATACAGAATGTAATTTTTGATTGCATTTTATTATTCATTTTTTTCACCACCATTTTGATTATTGGCAAAAACATTTGTTTTATTCAAGTTTTTTTACAAAAGCTGTGATTATTTTTTAGCAGTTAAGGAAAACATAATAACACACAAAATGGAAACTTTATATAAGGGTGGGAAAATATGTACACAGGAACACAAAAAAGAGCAATCGTTTTAAAAAATCAAAAAAACTGCATTTTTGAAGAAGCATACTTTATTCTTAAAGACAATATTTCCGATATTAAAGAATCGGAAATGGTCAAGGAAGCCAACAAAATACTAAAAAACAATATTATCGGCGGATATTTTTTTGAGGATACAAATAATCCCCCAAACCAACAGAAAAACAAAGGGCTTGTGTGCTTTCTTTCGGGGGCACTTTTATCGTTTGTTACCTGCACCGTTCTCTTCATGATTATAAAATAGCACTGAAATTTAAAAATCGTCATAATTTATTCATATATATTTGGTATAATATGGGTAATTTATTGTGCGTTTAAAAAATATAAGCATTAGATCGTCTTATTTTTATGTACAAAAAGAAAATGCCGACCGCCTGGCACGACGTATTTATGCTTATGATACATACTAAACAAAGCGTGTTTTTTTACATGCTTTGTCTTTTCGTTTTGTTTTTATAAATTAAGGAAAAATTCAGAAAGGAATATTTATGGCAAAAAAGAATAATGCAAAGCTTCGCGTTATAAGCCTTGGAGGCCTTAACGAAGTTGGCAAAAATATTACTGTATTTGAATATCAGGACGATATAATCGTAGTAGACTGCGGACTTGGATTTCCCGACAATGAAATGCTCGGCGTTGACCTCGTCATTCCCGATATATCATACCTCGAAAAAAACAGTTCAAAGATCAGAGGTATTTTTCTCACACACGGTCACGAAGACCATATTGGCGCTATTCCCTACGTTTTACGCTCTATAAATCCGCCTATTTACGGAACAAAGCTTACTTTGGGTATTATCGAAAACAAGCTCACCGAGCACGTGCTTGACGTTGACCCTCAGCTTATTTGCGTAAACCCCGGAGACGTTGTAAAAGCGGGCGCTTTCAGCGTTGAATTTATCCACGTAAACCACTCAATAGCCGATGCGTGCTGTCTTGCAATAAAAACACCCGTGGGTATGGTTATACATTCGGGCGACTTTAAGCTTGATCTTACCCCTGTTGATGGCGGTATGATGGATATAACAAGACTCGGAGAGCTTGGCCAGAAGGGTGTTACTCTGCTTATGTGCGAGTCCACAAACGCTGAAATTCCGGGATATACGATGTCAGAAAAAACAGTCGGAGCATCCCTTGAGAATATATTTATGCACCATACAGACAAGCGTATAGTGGTAGCAACCTTCTCTTCAAACGTTCACAGAGTTCAGCAGATCATAAATACAAGCGAAAAATACAACCGCAAGGTTGCCGTTCTCGGAAGAAGTATGCAGAACATCGTACGCGCCGCGCACGAGCTCGGATATATGAATATCCCCGAAGGGACTCTGATTGACATAAACGAAATAAAAAGATACCGCCCCGATCAGCTTACCCTTGTTACCACGGGAAGCCAGGGCGAACCTATGTCGGCGCTTTACAGAATGGCGTTTTCCGATCATGACAAGGTGGAGCTTTCATCAAGCGACCTTGTAGTTATCAGCGCACACCCCATTCCCGGAAACGAAAAGCTTGTAAATAAGATTATAAACGAGCTGATGAAGAAAGGTGTTTCCGTTTTCAAGGATAACCTTGTGGAAGTACACGTTTCGGGCCACGGCTGTCAAGAAGAGCTTAAGCTTATGCACGCTCTGACAAAACCGAAATATTTTGTTCCAATTCACGGCGAATGCAGACATCTTATGCAACACAGAGAGCTTGCATTACAGATGGGTATGCCGTCCGAAAACATATTGGTAAGCGATATAGGCAAGGTTATTGAAATTGATAAAAAAGGCATACGCTTCAACGGAACAGTTCCCTCGGGCAGAGTGCTCGTTGACGGATACGGTGTCGGCGACGTAGGAAATATAGTTTTGCGCGACAGAAGACACTTAGCACTCGACGGACTTATCGTTGTAGTTGCAACCGTTGATATAGAAGAACGTACTATTATTTCAGGACCCGATATTATATCAAGAGGTTTTGTCTACGTAAGAGAATCCGAGGAGCTTCTCGATACTGTAAAAGAAATAGCAACAGACGCTCTGTGGGATTGTCTTGAAGACGATATTACAGACTGGACACAGATGAAAAGCCGCGTAAAAGACCGCGTAAGCAGATATCTTGTTGAAAAGACAAACAGGAAGCCGATGATTCTTCCCCTCGTTATGAACGTATAATTTTTTAGTCCGCTAAAAAATCACTAATTTGGCAAAAAAAGTTGAAAATACTATTGCAATTAAGGTATTTTTGTGGTATTATATCCGTAATGTCTAAAAATATTTTATTTAAAATGTGAAAATTGATTTATCTAATCGGAGGTTATATAAATGATACAGTTAGGTGTATTTGATTACGTATTAGGTGGCATACTTTTATTAGCTGCAGTATTTATTGTTATTGTTGTACTTAAGCAGGAAAGCAAGTCAAGCGGTATGGGTGCTGTAAGCGGCGGATCATCAGAAACTTTCTTTGGTAAGAAAAAAGGTAACGAAAAACTTTTGGCAAAGCTTACAACTATCATTGGTATCGTCTTTGTTGTAATAGTTTTGGTTATATACATTAAGCAGCCTGATATCAACAAGCAGTCTGACGACTACTTTGAACAGAACAAGGACGTTGTTACAACAGCTCCTGCAACAACAGAAACAAAGCCTGCTGACACTTCAACAGCTGCATAAGTTTTGAATTATTTATCCGCCTTGAACTTAATTTTAAGGCGGATTTATTTTTTAATCGGAGATACAAATGGAATTAACAGAAAAAATTAAAGAATATTTAAATCAACAAGATACATCGTACAAACCGTACGAATTATACTCTCTCATCTGCGGAGACGAAGCAAACGAATACGATTCATTTTATAAAGCATTAGCAAGACTTGAAGAATCGGGCGAAATCGTATACACCAAAAAAGGCAAGATTATCGCAACGAGGTTTTCGGGCTTTATAAGGGGGACGTTCCGCGCTTCAGCGAGAGGTTTCGGCTTTGTTACGCCCGAAGGAAGCGCTACGAAGGAACACGATATTTTTATACCGAGAGATAATACCTTTGACGCTATTGAGGGCGATACGGTTCTTGTAAGCCTTACCAACCCCAAATATAAGATGACACAAGGTCAAAGCGATGAGGGAAAGATTATAAAAATTATATCGCACGGTGTAAAAACAATAACGGGTACACTCTTGCTCTCAAGAGGAAGAAAAAAGACAAGACCTGTGTTTTACGTTGTTCCCGATAATAAAAAATTTGTTTTTGATATAATAGTGAACAGAGAAGATCTGGCAGACGCTGACGTGGGTGATAAAGTCGAGGTTGAAATTATTCGTTACCCGTCCGTTAAATACGCTTGTCGCGGAAAAATTACAACGGTATTCGGAGAAAGCGACTCTTTACTTGCAAACTACAACGCTGTATTGCATAGCCATAATATCAAGACTCTATTCCCTAAAAATGTACTCGAAAGCGCAGATAGATTAGCAGAATCAGAAATATTGCCCGAAGGCAGACTTGATTTAAGAAATAAGATAATCTTCACAATAGATGGAAAAGATGCAAAAGACCTTGATGATGCTATCTCCCTGGACAAGACGGACGACGGATACGTTCTCGGTGTGCATATTGCAGACGTATCTCACTACGTAACAGAAGACTCCGAGCTTGACGAAGAGGCATTTGTTCGCGGAACAAGCGTTTACTTTGCAGATAAAGTCGTTCCTATGCTCCCGAAGGCATTGTCTAACGGAATTTGTTCTCTTAATGCAGGTGTTGACAGATATACACTTTCGGCATTTGTCAGCCTCGACAAAAACGGTGAAATTACAGACGTCGATATAAAAGAAAGTATAATAAACTCAACAGTTAGAGGTGTATATTCCGAACTGAATGAGGTTATTGAAAAAGGTGAACAGTCAGAGTATTACGGCAAATATGAGTGTATTTTAAAAGATACCTTGCCCTCTATGCTGGAACTTTACAGAATACTCGATAAAAAGAGCGCAAAAAGAGGAGCCCTTGATATAGAAACGTCGGAAGCTAAAATAATCGTAAATGAATATAACGAGCCGACCGATATAGTAAAGGTTGAACGCGGTATAACCGAAATGCTTATCGAACAGTTTATGCTGTGCGCAAACGAAGGCGTTGCAAATTGGCTGTCGTGGAGAGATATGCCCTGTGTTTACCGTATACACGAGAATCCCGATCCTGAAAAGATAAGAGCTTTCGATTTATTTGCATATAATTTAGGACTGAATACCTCTGTTTTACACACAAAGACTATTCACCCGACAGCATTAAGAAAGGTTCTTTCCGAAGCAAAAGAAAAGGGGCTCGACGGAGTTTTATCAAAAATATTGCTTCGCTCTCTTATGAAAGCCCGTTATTCATCGGGCTGTCAATCGCATTTTGGACTTGCCATTGATAAATACTGCCACTTCACTTCACCTATAAGACGTTATCCCGACCTTGCTACTCATAGAATTATTAAAAAAGTACTTAAAGGGGAAATAGATAACAGAAACGTTGGCAAATATATTGCATTTGCAACCAAGGCGGCTATAAATTCAAGTGAAAACGAAATTAAAGCGCAGATGGCTGAAAGAGATATTGAGGATTTGTATAAATCCGTATATATGCTTAACTTTATCGGTCAGACTTTCAAGGGAGTTATTACAAGCGTAACGTCGTTCGGATTTTTTGTTGAGCTTGAAAATACGTGCGAAGGCCTTGTACCGATCTCGTCACTTGACGGCTATTACGATTTTGATGACAGAAGCTATACGCTTTCAAACGGTATGGATAAATTTACACTCGGTATGGAAGTTGAAGTTCTGATTGAAAACGTGGATATAATCACACGAAAAACCGATATGCGATTGGTTTAATAATACAACACGGGTGGATAAAAAATCCACCCGTGTTTTTTAAGTTTTTGCGGAGTCCAGAGGGGCTTGCTCCCGCCGTTTTTTAGAAGAACTAACTTTTTTAGCTCCATCTGATGAGGTAGCGAAGCGGCGGCGAGGGAGTGAATGACATCACGGTGTGATGTCATTTCCGAGCCGTGACCGAACCGCAGTAGACGCTGTCAACGAAGTTGACTGAGGGAGAGAAGAAATGGAGTAACACAACAATAAGTAATTAAAGCTGTGAAAAATTGAACACCCTCTCTCCTTTCTCCTTGGCTAAAAATCGGATTATTCATTATATCAAATTCATAAGAAGAATAATCCGATTTTCTTAACGCCAATTCCTCCTTCCTCGTCAGAGGAAGGCGAGGTTGTAATGCACGCTTCGCTACGTTACAAAAAGAAGTAGCATTACCTAATCTTGTACGGGGGAATTCTTTTGTCTGCCCGTTATACAAAATAAGAAAACTGCCAAAAACTTTGGCAGTTTTCTTATTTTAGTGTTTTGAAGCCTTTTCGTTTTCGTATTTTTTTGCCTGAATCTTAAACATTTCGGCATACTTTCCGTTTTTATTTATAAGCTCCTCGTGATTTCCTTCTTCTATTATCTTTCCGTTGTCAAACATATATATTCTGTCTGCCATACGTGTTGTGGAAAGTCTATGAGATATAAATATTACAGTCTTATCTTTTGTTTTTTCTGTTATAGCCTGATTCAATTTATACTCTGCAATTGGGTCAAGTGCGCTCGACGGTTCATCAAGTATCATAAGATCGCATTTCTTTGCAAATACTCTTGCAATAGCAATCTTCTGCTGTTCTCCGCCCGAAAGCTCCGTTCCTTCTTTGCTGTATTCTTTTGTAAGAATTGTATCAAGTCCGTTTTTGAGCTTTTGTTCAATCGGGAAGTCTGCAATTTCCAGAGCTTCCTTGGCTGTCATATAGTCAGACTCATTTTCCACCGTATCACCAAGCACATTTTCGGCAACGGTTGCCGCAAACAGCTTGTGATCCTGAAATACTGCACCTATCTTATTCCTGTACGAAGAAAGATCATATTCCTTTATATCTGTTCCATTATATAAAACAACACCTGATGTAACGTCATACAAACGCATAATAACCTTTATCAATGTTGTTTTACCCGCGCCGTTGTATCCTACAAAGGCAATTTTTTCGCCCTTGTTTATTTTAAGGTTCACGTTATCAATAACGTCATCTTCACCGTTATATGAGAATTTTACGTCTACAAGTTCAAGACTCTCAAAGTCGTTTGCCGGTATAATTCCCGACACGACCTTAGGCTCGTAGTTGAGGAACTTTTTAAACTTTTCAACATAAAGGCTATGCTCGTTAAATCTTGTTACAAAATACGTTATGCTTGTCAGTCTGTCATAAAGGTTGAATACAGCCGTTACGCCTACCGAAAATGACCCTAACGATACGTTTGGGTTTACAACATACTGAACCACAAGATATCCCATAACGCCAAACTCGAGAAGCTTATTTGTAAGTAACGAAGAAACAACGTTCAGAGGCACAATTTTCTTTGCAAATCTTTTAATCAGAGATACCTTGCTTTCTAAAACAGCAGTATACTCCTCTTCAAGATGCTCACTTATATTACCCTGTCTGATTTCTTTTGCATACTCGGCAAGGTAAAATACCCTCTTAATATAGTCGCCTTTTCTTATTATCTTTTGGTTTTCCTGCTGTTTAGCATAATTTATCTTATTTCTGAGCATACCAAACAAAAGATTTACAACGGATACCGTACAACAAATAAGGGCAACAAGCTTATCCATTGACCACAATATTGAAAGCACTCCAACGCTGGACAATATTCCGGCTAAAAAGTTCTCAAAATCTATCATCATCGACCATACACGGCCGTCAGACTCTCTTATCGCCCACACAAAATCATTATAGAACTCGGGATTGTCATAACAGCTTTGGTCAAGAGAACGGGCTTTCATATAAAGTTCGCCCTGCATTCCCTCCTGAAGCTTGAGTTGTATGCGATAAATATAGACGTTCCAGAACCATTTGTTCAAAATGTTAACGACCACTATCAAAAGCGCAAATACACCTGTAACAATAGCTATTTCTTTAAATGCTTTTCCTGTTTCAATTGCATCAAATATATATTTAATGTATACTATCGACGATAAAACCTGCCAGACTGCATTTGTTGTTGCCACAAAAACAGTAATCCAGAAAAACATCGGGGTATACTTAAAGACATATTTAAACATAAAAGCGGTATTTTTTACCGTAAGAAATATGTTGCTTTTTTCTTTTTTGGGGGTATTAAGCTTCTTACTTCTTTTAAAAATCATAATTGCCCCTCGCTTTCAACATACTTCTCTGCCTGCATATGCCACATATCAGCATACTTACCATTTAAAGCAAGGAGCTGGTCGTGTGTGCCTTTTTCTATTACCTTTCCGTTTTCCATCATATAAACCATGTCTGCCATTCGCGCCGCGGACAGACGGTGTGATATGTATATGGCAATCTTACCCTCGCTCACCTCAAACATATTTTTATACATTTTATCTTCAGCAATAGGGTCAAGAGCACTTGAAGGCTCGTCAAGTATAATTATAGGCGGGTCCATAGCAAACAGCCTTGCAAACGCAAGCTTTTGCGCTTCTCCCCCCGACAAAACTTCGCCGTGTGAATCAAATTCCTTTGTAAGTATTGAATCAATGCCTTTTTCGGTGTTTGCTATTCTATCGTAAACGTCGCTTCTTTTTAATGAATCCTCAACGATACGTCTGTCTTCGTCACACGTTACCTTGCGCAGAAGTACGTTTTCCGTAACGGGTAATGAAAACATTTTATAATCCTGAAACACCGTACCGAAAGAGCTTCTGTATGCGGATAAACGATAATCCTTTATATTTTTTCCGTCAAGCAAAATTTCCCCATCATCTACGTCATACATACGGAGCAACAGCTTTACAAGGGTAGTTTTTCCTGCGCCGTTGTGCCCCACAATAGCAATCTTTTCGCCCTTTCTGGCACATATATTAACGTTATCAACAACCTTCTTGTTGTTATACGAAAATGATACGTTTTTAAACTCAAGAACTTCGGGGGAATTTGGAATAAGACCGTTTTCATTTTCCGGTATTTTTATTTCATACTCTATAAAACGACGGTAATTATCAATATATTTTGAGTTTTCGTCCATTCTTATAAGCGTATGACTTGCCCAAGCAAAGCTGCCCGAAAGATTTGTTATTGAATTTATTACCACAAAACAGTCGCCTAACGGTAAAACAAATTTTACAAGCGCCAAAAATGACGCTAACAAAATTGAACCGCAGTATACTACTATCTCGCTTATAAATTGAGCAAAACATTCAAACCACATAAGCTTATAGCCGTACGTTTTTGCTATATTGTCAAGCTCCTTTATGTTTTCTTTCATCTGAGAGAGCATAACTCTGTACATATTAGTAAGGCGCATTTCTTTTGAATAGTCTGATAAATAAAAACTGCGTCTTACATAATTTGCACGTCTTGACGTTTCCATTCTCTTCATATTTCTTTCAAATGAAATATTATTCTTCTTTTTCCCGACAAGCAAATTATAAGCAAACGGAATTAGAGCCATAATTATAAATACGGGATGAATGGTTACAATAAGCGTAACCATTGAAACAACGTTGACAATAGACCATATTCCGTGGTCAAGATGCCACATTATATATTGAGCCTGTTTTGACTGTTCTATTGCCTTAGAATAGGCATCGTAGAAATCAGGATCGTCAAAACAAGCAAGCTCAACACTTGCCGCTTTTTTCAGCATCTCTTTTTGCAGAAAAGACTCTATCTGCGCACTCTTTTTAAGATGATATTGTTCGGCAATCTCATCAAAAATCATATATGCAACCGATATAATAAACATAGTTACTATATAAGTCAAAACGTCTTTCAAGCCTCCACCCGACTGAATGGTATTGAGAACGTATTTGTACATATACGTAAAAGAGAAAAAATTGCAAAGACTTCCCGCAATTGATCTGAAAATCTCAATTCCTACGTATGTTTTTGAGAAATTGGCAATCAGCTTAAGCATAAACCAGTTATTACTGATCGTTTTTCTCAGATTTTTCTTTTTGTCTGTCATATTACCTCTTAGATGATATCTTCTTCATAACTGCATCGGTATCGTACACGTTTATGTTTACAGGAATAATAATTTCCTCTTCACCGGTAATTGAAAGATAATTACGTTTTACCTCACCTATTGCAGTTGTATACGTTTTTTCCAAAATCTTATGTTCGCACCCGACGTTTAGTTTGTACTCGGATACTGTAAAACTTTCTTCAAAAAGATCAATAGTATATTTTTTTATACTAAAAGTCTCTTTTTTAAACACAAATGCCGTTACACAGTAGAACGCTGTTCTAACTTTTTTATCCTTACCCTTTTTTATATGTCCACTCTTACCGATTATGTACTCCTTAAGGGTATGCTCGGTTTCTTCAATATTGTTTATTAACATGATTCTTTTAACTTCACTGTCAAAATCATCTTCTGTTACTCTTGAAGAGTGAGTAAACACCCATCCGCATCCGCCGATTATCAAAAACGGAAATCCGAAAAAGCCAACTCCAAGGTATAAAAATATCCACAGTGCAACCAATACCGCGCCTACTCCCGTCATTACCATAAATACGGTTTCAATGCCCTTTGTGTCTTTTTGTTCAAAATAAGCTTTAATTGTTTTTCTTTCTTTCATAATTGTTACTCCTGTCTTTAAATGCTGTTTAATTACTTAATAATGCTATGGTTTTCGGAGTTACTCACCTGCCTTTCTTAAGTTAATACTTTAGTTTGCCGAATCTAAGTCGTATACTTACCTTAAAAGGTATCAATATTCGCCCAGAAGCAATAATTGAAAGTGTAGCATACAACGTCAAAAAAATCAATAAACTATTAGTTGAATAGTTTAAACAAACAGTAAATTGTATAAAAACTTTTACGACCGCATTTCAGCAAGCAAAAGAATAAGTCTTATTTTATACTACTTTATCGCATTTGTCAAGAATTTATCGTATATTATTATATAATTTGATTAAGGAGGGATAAAAAAATGAAACCTTTAAAGGAAAAAATAAGCATAACATTAGATAGTGATATTCTTGATGAAGTTCGCAAGAAAGCAGACGAGGACGAGCGTTCACTGTCGCAATTTATTAATCTCATTTTGAAGCAATATCTTATTACTATAAAAAACTAAAAACGAGCTGTATAAAATACAGCTCATCTTTTTTTGCAAAAAAATCGTAAACAACCATTAGCACTACAAAGTGATGTCATTTCCGAAGTGTGCCCGAACCGCAGTAAAACGTCCCCTACCAAATTAGGAAATATTGTATATTTAAATTATTTGTTCTTCTCTCCCTCAGTCAAAAACAAGCTTTTGACAGCTCCCTCGTCAGATAGAACTAAAAGATACATTTTTAAAAAAACGGGGCGTCAATGAAGGGGTTCCCCCGTATGCCTTCTTTGGTTACTTTCTTGGCATGCAAGAAAGTAACGTAAAAAAAAAGACATTATTATTTAGATAAATAATACATCTTAAAAAAAGAAAAAGCTATCGCTTTTTTTAAGGGAGCACAAAATGTCAGGAGCTTCGCTCCCGAATATATGACAAAAGAGGCTTTTTGAAAAAAGCCCCTCTTGACTCCCCAAATACTTTAAACAAATAAACATTTATTATTTCTCTATATTATTTTTTAAAAAATAATATTTACTATATGCGCTTTTTGAAAAAACTCCTTTGGAAACCGCAAAAACTTTTAAAGTTTTGCAAGAATTATAAGAAAAATCTGGATTGTCGTATCCAATACCCTATTTTTATTTTGCAAAATAAACATTTCCGCACTGCAAGGTAATATTTTTACCGTCAGCGCTTCCTTTAAACACATAAACAGCGCCGTCTGTGGGGTCGTATCCCATCAGAGCATCCTCCGCCGCCCTGTAACTCTGCTCCGACGGTTTTGCCTTCTTTATACTGTTATTCGTTACGCTGTCAAATGCACCGTTTGCATATATAACCTGCAACACCGTATCGGGAAACGCTCCGCTTTTTACCCTATTCATAACAACTGCACCAAAAGCCGTTTTAGTTTGCAAATCCCCCTTGCCTACCTCTGCCTCAATAAGCTTTGCCAATACGTCAAGCTCAAATTCGCTGTACGTATAAATAGATAATCCCAGCTTTTGAAGTGTTTCATTTCCGCATACACCGTCGGCGTAAATACCGTTATATTCCTGAAAGCGCCTTACTGCATCGGCAGTATCTATATCGTATACTCCGTCGCACTTCCCATCATAAAGCCCTAACTCCTTTAGCTTCTCTTGAACAAGTATAACCTTTGCACTGTCAGAGCCCTGCTTTACTCTCGTTTGCGCTGTCTGATTGTAAAAAAAAGTGTAAGCACCCATAACCGCGCACATAATAAGCGCTGTTATTACGCTCACCTTTGCTCCGTAAAATAATTTTTTCATATATATTCTTCCCATTCTTTTTTTATTATTGTTTCTCGGAAAATACGGATAAATGCATATTTTTTTCTGTATTTTTAAATATTTGATAACTCTTTGGGATATACCAAATATTGTTGACACTTATTTTGCTTTATGATAAAATATATTATATATACCCATACAAAAGAGAGTTAAAAATGAAAAGACGTACTATAAAAAGAATTATTATAATTTCAGCAATTATTTTTGCTGTTTTGTTCGTAATTGCATTAGGTATAAATTTCTATGTTGTAAAGTCCACTGAAAAACAAATCGCAAAAGAATTTTCCACAGATTTCGACTGCATACTTGTTCTCGGCGCAGGTGTAAAAAACGGAAACCCTAAGCCTATGCTCGAACACAGGCTCGACTACGCTATCGAGCTTTATAACAAGGGCGTTTCTTCAAAAATCATTATGAGTGGTGACCACGGAAGAAAAGACTACGACGAAGTAAACGTAATGAAAAACTACGCCATCGAAAAGGGCGTGCCTTCAGAAGACATATTTATGGACCACGCAGGCTTTTCTACCTACGAAAGCATATATCGTGCAAGAGATATATTCAAGGTTAAAAGAATGGTTATTGTAACACAGGAATACCATCTTTACAGAGCCCTTTATATTGCAAATCAATTTGGTATTGAAGCTGTCGGTTATGCATCTGACCCGCGCACTTATTCCGGTCAGTTATACAGAGAGCTACGCGAGATAATTGCGAGGGATAAGGATTTTCTTTACTGCATATTCAAACCTAAACCCACGTATCTCGGAAACGCAATCCCCGTGAGCAGCAACGGAAACCTTACAAATGATTCAGTATAGGAAATGATAGTATGAACACATCAGAAATTATAAAAAATATCAAAATAAATATCCGTTCGCTTATTACGGAGATAGACCTGCCCGAAGACAGTCCTTTTTCTCAAAAGGGGTGTTCTCCGAGGGTCGACTATGCCGATGGTAAAAGCGAAAAAGGATACGATGAATGCATTGAATTTTCCACCGAGGGCACTCTTACGATCAAGGAAAATTACGTTGAGATTACATACAAAGAAAATGAATCGCTTGGAATGTCAGATATAGAATCGACTCTCAGATTTAAAAAGACAAGACCCACTATGATAAATCTGATAAGAAGGGGAGCCGCTCCCGCATCGTTGATGTTTGACACAGAATTCCCGAGACGAAATTGCTCTTACTGCCTTGGAAATCTTCCCTTTTCCTTTTGTATCTGCACTAAAAATTTAGAAAACCGCTTTGGTGAGTCAGAAGGAAAAATCGTGCTTGATTATGAGATTGAAATGCACGGTGTTGTTACCGAACATAATATTTACACTTTGGAATATAAAGAATAACTGTTTATAAGAGGTTTTTGTATGACGCCAACAGAATTCGGAAAACTCATAAAAACTGATTTTCACGGTGTTTTCCTTTTCTACGGAGAGGAGCAATACCTGAAACAACATTATCTTAATCTTGCAAAAAAAGCCTGCGGAGACAGTACGGGCGGTATGGCTTTCTCGGGAGAGGGACAGAGTCTTTCCTCTGTATGCCAGACCGTTATAGAAACGGCTTCAATGCCCTCTATGGATATGAGCAAGAGATTTATAAATATTTATGACGTCGAATGGAAAAAGGCTTCAGAAGACGATTTTGCCTTTTTTGAAGACTGCGTATCAACACTTAAAGATTACGATGACGTTGTCGTCATTTTTGATACAAGGCCCGAAACATTTGACGTAGGCACAGAAAAAAAACCGACTAAAACCTTTTCAAGAATAGACAAGCTTGTTACCACGGTCGGATTTATAAAGGAATCACCCGCAAAGCTTGCTTTATGGATTCAGAAGCATTTCTCTGCATCCAAAGTATCTGCCGATACAAACGTTTGCAATATGCTCGTCAGATATTGCGGACGCGATATGACAACTCTGAACAATGAAATTATAAAGCTCACCGCCTACGTATTGCAAAACGGCAGAAACGCCGTAACTGAAGCCGATATTCATACAGTTTCCTCAATGGTCAATGAAATAGATGCCTTTGATTTTTCAAATGCGATCATATCGGGAGACTCGGAGAGAGCTTTTTCCATACTTACAGATATGAAGCTCCACAAAGAAGCGCCCGAAGTTATCCTTGGCAGTATAATGAAAACGTATTCGGAAATGTATACTGTAAAAATCCTGTCAGAATCGGGGCTTATGAAACAGGATATTGCCAAAAAAACGGGTATACACGAATACAGAACAAGTATTTACCTTAACAGAGTAAAAAAACTGAGCAAAAACGGACTTCAAAAAGCTCTTTCGCTCTGCCACGAGGCAGACTTGAAAATTAAATCATCGAACTTCGACAGCTACAATATTCTTGATATATTATTGATAAAGCTGTTTATGACAGAAAGGCTTAAATGAATAAATCTGAAAAAATAAAGCTCGACATTCCGATTATTGTCGAGGGCAAATACGACATAATAAAGTTAAAATCAATTATTGACGGACAGATAATAAAGACAGACGGTTTTTCTGTTTTTAAATCCGATGAAAATAAAGAATATATAAGACAGTTGGCGGACAAAAACGGCATAATCGTTTTAACCGACAGTGACGGTGCAGGACTTGTTATAAGAAACTATCTTAATTCAATCTTGCCGAAAGAAAAAATTATACATCTATACCCGCCCCAGATAAAAGGCAAGGAAAAAAGAAAAGTTACTTCTTCAAAAGAGGGATACCTCGGAGTTGAAGGGATAGATATAGACGTGCTTCGCTCTCTTTTTTCTCCGTTCGAGAAAAACAATGTTTGTGACGACACAAAAAGAAAGGTTACAAAGCTTGACCTTTTTGACGACGGACTTATTGGCGGACAAAATTCAGCAGAAAAAAGGCTGTGGCTGAAACAATACCTTAATCTCCCGTCAAACATTTCCACCAACGCGCTTATTGATACAATAAACTTTTTGTATTCGTACGAAGAATACAAAGCAATTTTAGAAAAGAGGATAAAACAAAATGATTGATTTGTTTACAGCTCTTTATAAGAAGCATAAAACAATCATAATTTATATAATTTTCGGCGTTCTTACGACTGCCGTAGATTTTGTTTCCTACATTATACTGACCAAAAGCTTTGGCATTGACGAAAATATTTCAAACGTTATTTCACAGATATTAGCCATAATTTTTGCGTTTGTAACAAATAAAATATTTGTTTTTGAAGATAAAGACTTAAAGCCTAAGGCTCTGTTGACTCAGTTTGCAAAATTTACGTCTTTGCGACTTGTTACTCTGCTTTTGAACAGCGGTATGTTTTTCGTTATGACTGAATCAATGCACGTTAACGATATTATAACAAAAGTGCTCGTTTCGGTAATCGTCATCATTCTCAACTATATTTTCAGTAAACTCATAGTTTTTAAAAAAACAAACAAAGGATAAGAATATATGAATCAGGTATATAAAAAGCTCCTCAATTGCTACAATCAGGTAAAAAACAGAACAAGCTTCGTTCCAAAAATAGCTCTCGTTTTAGGCTCGGGACTGGGAGCTTTTGGTGACAGAATTGATGTAAAAGAGATTATAGAATACAGCTCGATAGAAGGATTCCCCGTTTCTACGGTGAGCGGACATAACGGAAGATTTTTGTTCGGCTACGTAGAAAACGTCCCCGTCGTCGTAATGCAGGGCAGAATTCATTATTACGAAGGCTACTGTATGACAGACGTCGTTTTGCCTATAAGACTTATGTGCATGCTGGGAGCAGAAAAAATTATACTTACAAACGCTGCAGGCGGTATAAACAAAACCTTTGTTCCCGGAACGCTTATGGCTTTGACAGATCATATAACCTCATTCGTTCCCTCTCCGCTGATTGGTCAGAATATTGATGAATTAGGGGTAAGATTCCCCGATATGAGCTGTGTATACGACAAAAAACTGCGCGAAATATTAAATAAAACGGCAAACAAGCTTGATATTCCCTTGCGCGAAGGCGTGTATATTCAGTTCACCGGCCCCGCATACGAAACACCTGCCGAAATAAATATGGCAAGAACACTTGGCGCTGACGCTGTGGGAATGAGCACGGCGGTCGAGGCTATGGTTGCAAGACATATGGGAGTTGAAGTATGCGCTGTAAGCTGTATATCAAATATGGCGGCAGGACTAAATACGAAGCCGTTAACTCATGAGGAAGTAAAAGAAACCGCGGATATGGTTTCAGAACAGTTCCAAAAGCTTATATATAACACAATAATAAATATAGGAAAAGATTTTACTATATGAAAAAACACGTAGATATTTATACCGACGGAGCCTGTAAGGGAAATCCCGGTCCCGGCGGATTCGGCTCAATTCTGGTATATCTTTCAAAAGAAAAAAGAATATCAAAAGGATTTTTCAGCACCACCAATAACCGTATGGAGCTTCTTGCGGCAATTACAGCGCTTGAGGCTTTAACGGAGAGCTGCTCGGTCACCCTTTATTCCGACTCAAAATATCTGATTGACGGTATGACAAAGGGCTGGGCTGAAAAATGGAAAGCAAATAATTGGATAAAAAGCGACAAAAAAAAGGCGCTTAACACTGATTTGTGGGAAAAAATGCTTCACCTTGACAAACAACATAATATAGAATACGTTTGGGTCAAGGGCCACAACGGCCACGAATACAACGAACAATGCGACAGAATGGCTGTCTCAGCAGCTGAAAATCCCACCGAACACGACGTTGTTATTCCCGTATGAACCTAATCATATTTTAAAGGATAATTTATGAGAATACTTGTTGGATTAAGCGGTGGTGTTGACAGCACCTACACCGCCTACAAATTACTAAACGAAGGTCATTCAGTCGAGGGAATCGTACTTGAAATGCACGACTACACCGATATTACCTCTGCCAAA
The DNA here is from genome assembly GCA_015065455.1 of Oscillospiraceae bacterium. GTDB lineage: Bacteria > Bacillota > Clostridia > Oscillospirales > CAG-272 > RGIG1995. The sequence goes on from SVQI01000009.1 coordinate 62,260, forward strand.
AAAACAGCAGAACTTCTCGGCATAAAGCTGCACGTGCTTGACTGCCGCGAGTCTTTCAAAAAACACGTTATAAGCAATTTTATTTCAGAATACTCATTAGGTCACACCCCAAACCCCTGCACAATTTGTAACAGATACGTAAAAATAGCAGAGCTTTGCAAATTTGCAAGAGAGAACGGCTTTGATAAGGCAGCAACTGGTCACTATGCAGAAATAGTTTTTGATAAAGATTGTAACAGATACTGCATTAAAAAAGCTAAAGACGAGAAAAAAGACCAAAGCTATATGCTTTGGCACTTAACACAGGAACAGCTTGAAACTTTGTACTTCCCTCTTTCTTCAATGAGCAAAGAAGAAATACGCGAGGAAGTCAGAAAAACAAGCTTTGCCTACCTTGCAGAAGCAAAGGAAAGTCAGGAAATATGCTTTATTCCCGACAACGATTACGCTTCATATATTGAAAAAAACAAAGGTGTTTTCCCCGAGGGTGATTTTTTAGACGCCGACGGAAAAGTTATCGGCAGACATAAAGGAATTATACATTACACAATAGGTCAGCGCAAAGGACTTGGAATAAGCCTTGGAGCGCCCGCGTATATAACGAAAATCGATCCTGTAAACAATACTGTTACAGTCGAAAAACAGAGCGAAGTTAAAGGCAACGTACTCAAGGCTTTTTCAATAAACTCTCAGCTTATTGACGTTAAAGAGGGAGATACATATAATCTCGACGTAAAAATTCGTTATGCGGCAAAACCGATGCCCGCCAGAGTTACAATTGAAAACGGTATGGCAAAAGCAGAATTTGATACGCCCGTCAGAGCAATTACCCCCGGACAAAGCGCAGTTTTTTACAAGAATGATTTAATTGCCTTCGGCGGAGTTATAATTTAAGACAGTAGTATTACACCTATTTTTAAGAAAGGACCAAAGATATGGCAAACGGAGAAAAATTAAACCGAGAACTGTATTTAAAGTTTGAGTATTGCTCATTCAGAGAGCTTGAAGAGTTATTGCTCGCAGCCCACACACGTGAAGAAAAAGCGTTTTACCGCTCACTTCTTAATCTCAAACTGCAGATCGCGCAGGAACGCGTAGTAGGAGAAAAGTTGGTATGAAAATATATACGATTATTGCCGGTGCAAACGGCGTAGGAAAAACATCTCTTTATCAGATTCTCAAAAGCTCCGATGATTTGGGAGAAAGAATAAACATAGACGAAATCGTTTCCGCAAGGGGAAGCTGGATGGACAAGATCCTGCAAATCAAGGCTGGCAGAACCGCTATGTCTATGCTTAATCAATATATATCTAACGAGGTTACGTTCCATCAGGAAACAACGTTACCCGGAAATGTTATTATTAAACAGATAAAAAAGGCAAAATCAAAAGGCTTTCAAATCAGACTTTATTACGTTGGAGTTGAAAGTGTAGAGGTATCATTGAGGAGAGTTGAAAAAAGAGTTACAAAGGGTGGACACGGCATCGACGAAGCTACTATCCGCAAGAGATTTGAAGCTATGCCTGAACAGCTTAAAGCAATTCTGCCTTTATGCGATATCGCATCATTCTACGACAATACCGTCAGATTCCGCCGTCTTGCTTTAACCAAGGGCGACGTGATTTTTGACAGTGATATGGACCTTCCCGCTTGGTTTAACGACCTTGTTGACAAGGGAATAATCAAGTACAACTGATTATTATGGAAAAGTGTAATCTTTGCCCTCGCCAATGTAATGCCGACAGAAGTAAGAAAATTGGATTCTGTCTTTGTAATGATAAACCCGTAATTTCAAAATATATGCTTCATCACTGGGAAGAACCGTGTATAAGCGGCAAAAACGGAAGCGGAGCTATATTCTTTTCGGGCTGTACGCTGAAATGTGTTTTTTGTCAAAATAAAGAGATAAGCCGTCAGCCAAAAGGAACAGAAATGACCGAACGACAGCTTGCTAACCTTTTTTTACAGCTTCAGGATAAGGGCGCACACAATATAAACCTGATTACACCAACGCACTTTACCAAACAGATTATTTCTGCACTTAATATCGTAAAGCATAAGCTGTACATACCTGTGGTGTATAATACAAGCGGTTATGAAACGGTAGATACCTTAAAAATGCTTTCCGGATACGTTGATATTTTTTTACCCGACTTTAAATATTACGATTCTTTTTTAGCCGAGAAATATTCAAAAGCTCCCGATTATTTTGAAATAGCATCAAAGGCTATTTGTGAAATGTTCAGGCAGGTTGGAAAATACACAGAGGACGAAAACGGCATACTGAAAAAAGGTGTGATAATAAGACACCTCGTTCTTCCGGCTTGTAGGCACGATTCAGTAAAAATTCTTGAGGAAATAAAAAAGCTTTTACCGATAAGTGATATCAGACTCAGTCTTATGAGCCAGTTTACACCCGATTTTGTACCCAAAGAATATCCCGAATTATCAAGAAGAATAACGACCTTTGAATATAACAGCGTTCTCAAAAAAGCTACAGAGCTTGGCTTTGAAGGCTTCTTTCAAAGTAGAGAGTCTGCCGTAACAAGCTATACACCCGATTTTAAAAAACAAAATGAGATGTGAAAACACATCTCATTTTTATTGTTTCCAAAGCTTCCACTCAATGAGCACTTATAAGACATCTATTTAAGCAAAAAAATCACACGCTAAGCGTGTGATTTTTATTTTTCTAAATATTCTTTTATGTATTCCATTACCTGATTTTTTTCAAGATTCAATACAAAAGCAAAATCGCCCGATATGATACCTTCAGCCAACGCCATATATTTCATATCCGTTGCTTTCATTTTCTTTTTTTGCTCTTCAACTATAATTTTATAATCGGAAACTGCCTTTATAAGCCAAAGCATTTTCGACTTATCTCCGCTTTCAATTATTTCTTCAAAAACGTTTGATCTTGACCTACAATCGTCAACCCACATATTTTCTATATTCTTTGATCCATCAATGATAGCATGTATTTCCTCAACAGACAAGACGTTCTGAATTTCATCTTCAAGGGCGGAACCAATAGGAACAAACACCTTTTTGTTATCATCATATACCGACTTCAAAACATAATATTGCCTTTTTCCCTGACCGGCAAAGTTCTGCTCGGTTATGTCCACTATTTGACAAACTCCATTCTTACGGTACGTAACGTAATCATTCAGTTTATATATAGCCTTAACCTCGTCAATTGTGTTCATCATACTGCCACCTACTCTCTGTCTTATGGGTATATTATATCATAATTTTTAAAATATTTCAAAGGGTAAATTGAACAAAAAACATAAAAAAACACCCGCTATAACAGTATAGACAGGTGTTTTTTGTGTTTTTTAAGCTATTAATACAAGGGATACTTTTCGCAAAGCTTCTTAACTTCAGCTCTGATGTAGTCAGCCTGTGCATCAAAGTCAGAAGCTGCAAGTTTAATGAGCTTACCAATAACTTTCATATCCTCTTCTTTCATTCCTCTTGTGGTAACAGCGGGAGTACCGATTCTTACACCGCTTGTAACAAAGGGACTTTGAGGGTCATTGGGAATAGCATTCTTGTTAAGAGTAATTCCAACTTGGTCAAGTTTGTTTTCAAGTTCCTTACCCGTAATATTGAAGTTGCGAAGGTCAACGAGCATCAAGTGGTTGTCCGTTCCGCCCGATACCAAATCAAAGCCTTCTTCAACAAGTGTTTCTGCAAGAACCTTTGCATTCTTGATTATCTGTTCCTGATATTCTTTAAATTCAGGCTTCAATGCTTCTCCGAAACATACTGCCTTTGCGGAAATGGTGTGCATCAAAGGTCCGCCCTGCATACCGGGGAATATACCTTTGTCGATCTGTTTTGCAAGTTCTTCTTTACAAAGAATAAGACCGCCGCGAGGACCGCGAAGTGTTTTGTGTGTGGTTGTTGTTACAACATCAGCATAGGGAACGGGATTGGGGTGAAGTCCTGCAGCAACAAGACCTGCAATATGAGCCATATCAACCATAAGATATGCACCGCATTTTTTTGCAATTTCAGCAAATCTTTCAAAGTCAATTACTCTGGGATATGCTGACGCGCCGGCAACGATAAGCTTAGGCTTATGCTGCATAGCAAGCTCCTCAACCTTATCATAATCTATTCTGTGTGTCACATCATCAATTCCGTAAGGAACAAAGTTGTAAATAAGACCGCTCATATTAACGGGACTTCCGTGAGTAAGATGTCCGCCGCACGAAAGGCTCATACCGAGAACCGTGTCTCCGGGTTTAAGAAGTGCAACGTATACAGCGGAGTTTGCCTGCGCGCCGCTATGTGCCTGAACGTTTGCGTGTTCAGCACCAAAAAGCTTCTTTGCGCGTTCTCTTGCAATATTTTCCGTAATGTCAACACATTCACAGCCGCCGTAGTATCTTTTGCCGGGATATCCTTCTGCATATTTATTCGTAAGTACAGTACCCATAGCACTCATAACAGCCTCAGATACGATGTTTTCAGAAGCAATAAGCTCAATGCCGTTTCTCTGTCTGTTAAGCTCTTTTTCAATCGCGTCTGCTACTTCAGCATCGTATTGCGCAAGATAATCAAGATTTTCTTTAATCATTTTAACAAATCCTCTCTATACAGTTTCATACTGTTTTTTATTATACACTGTTTTTCTCCACTTTTCAACAGTATTTACAAAAGATATAAAAAATTCATAATAAACCCGTTTACATTATAACAAAATTGTGGTATACTATTCATACAGAAAAACAAGGAGGTTTTTTATTATGTTTGAAAAAAATTGCTCATGTAACAAAAATGATACTCTCGCTTTAATATTAAAGCTTCTTTTTGCTTTTGCTACTATTGCGGCTGCCGTTGTTGCAGGCATTAAAATTTATGAAAAAATTCGTGAAAAAGAAATGTTTAAGCTTTGTGATTGCTGTGATGAAGACTTTTTTGATGAAGATGATTACTGCGATTGCGGATGTGACTGCGATTGCGACGAGCATTTTGCCGAAACTGTTGCTGAGGTAACCGAAGCTGAAATTAATCCCACTGAAGAATAATTCATATCTTTTAAAAGCTTGTCCTTGTGACAAGCTTTTATTTTTAGCTTGATAGAGTTGTATTTTAATATATTATCCACATATTGAAAAATATATTTATTTATGCTATAATAAATTGTAAGATATTTTTAGACAAAAGGGAGATTAAATATGCGTTTGCAGGAATCGGGCGAAATGTACCTTGAAACGATATATATTTTATCAAAAAACAATACTAATGTCCGTGCAGTTGACGTGAGCGAACATATGGGGTATTCAAAACCCAGCGTAAGCCGTGCAGTCGGCATACTGAAAAAGGCGGGATATCTTACAACGGATAAGAATGGCTTTTTGATTCTTACAGATAAAGGAATTGAATCCGCCGAGAAGACGTATGAAAGACACAACACGCTGAAAACCTTGTTTATCCGCCTTGGAATCAGCGAAGAGACAGCATCGGAGGATGCTTGTAAGATTGAACACGTGATAAGCGATGAAACCTTTGAAGCTATAAAAAAACACATTTTAGATAAATAATTAACAAGAGGGGCTTTTTGAAAAAAGCCCCTCTTTAAATCCCCAAAAACTTTAAACGAACGTCACATCTTCCACGAACAAAGGGAGGTTCCGAGGGAGGAACGCCCTCGGTCGTTTCAGGGTAGGAGTCAAGAGGAGGGGAAATCGAAATCCCCACCCGCGAACCCCCAAACCTTACTTCGTGCGGTTCGGGGAA
>SVQI01000010.1 GCA_015065455.1 Oscillospiraceae bacterium
TTTTCTTTTTTTACGTTACTTTCTTGCGTGCCAAGAAAGTAACCAAAGAAGGCACAAGGGGAGGAGAGTTCCGATCCTCCCCTCCCCTTGACCCCTCTCTTTCAAACGGCCGAGGGCGTTCCTCCCTCGGTACCCCCCCTTTTGTTCGCAGAGCTGATATTGTGTAATTTATAGGGGACGGCAAATTTGACCTCCATCTGAGGAGGGAGGTGGCTCGGCAATAGGTAAATATAGAATATAATTATTCTTTGTTGCCGAGACGGAGTGAGAGAAGAACGAAAGATTTTTTATTAGAATATTATTTTTATTTAGTATTCGCCGAATGGAAATGCTTTCTTTTTTATATAATAATAAACAAGCATATATTTAAGAAAGGGGAATTGTTAGTTGGATTATTTGCCAAAAGAAGGATACAAGAGAATACTTGTTCTAACCTTTTACGTCGTATTGGCGGTAGTTTTTGGATTCATCTTTTTTAAATATCTCTTAAAGCTGCTCTTACCATTCATTATTGCATGGTGCGTGGCTATGATAATAAAGCCAATGGCTGAAATCTTACACAAGAGGACAGGAATACCTAAAAAAATACTAAGTATCATACTTGTTTTAATAATTTTAATATTAATAGGCGCTTTGCTTTTTATGATAGTCGACAAGCTGTTATATGAATTCCGCGGTATAATTATTTTGTTAAACGCCAATGCTGACACGTGGATAAGCGATGCCTTAAAAGTAATTAACCGATTGCTTGATAAAATACCGTTTTTCAGTTCATTCGCAAGTGAGGAAGAGCTTCTTTTTGAAATTACAGAGCTTTCAAAGGGGATGCTTACAAAATTTACTTCAAACGTGCCCAATATTCTGAAAACGGTTATAACCGTTTTACCCAATATGCTTTTTACTTCGCTTATTCTTATTATGGCGTCATATTATTTTTGCGCAGATTATACTGAAATAACAAATTATCTTTCAAATCTTCTTCCCCAAAAAACGAGAGGAAATATATTATATTTAAAGCAAAAGCTTCAGGCTGTCGGTTTAAAAGTTATCAAAGGATACTTAATAACGATAGTTATAACCTTTATACAGCTTTATATAGGCTTCTTTATAATCGGAACGGAATACGCTTTTACCATTGCACTCGTAACTGCGCTTATTGATATATTGCCTGTCATCGGTGTAGGGACCGTTCTTATACCTTGGGCTTCTGTAAAAATAATAACGGGTTCGTATTATCAAGGATTTGGTCTTTTAATAATATTTGCTGTTGTGAGTGTGGTAAGGGAAATAGTAGAACCGAGGATAATAGGTAAAAGTATAGGGTTACACCCATTGGCTACTCTTTTCTCAATGTACATCGGTCTTGAAACTTGCGGTTTTTTGGGATTAATATCTTTTCCCGTTCTTGTAATAGTCATAAAAACCGTTCTTTCCAAGGGAGAGAAATATATATAAAAAAACAAAAAACCGTGAGGGGAACACGGTTTTTTGTTCTTAAAGTTATAAAACTTTAATGGGGAATAAAATAGGGATAGATTTAGGAGAATTTATTTTTCAAACGCAAATTATCGGCAATCATGGCGATAAATTCGCTGTTTGTGGGCTTTCCTCGGTTGTTTTGAATCGTGTAGCCGAAATATGAGGTCAACGTGTCAATATCGCCTCTGTCCCATGCAACCTCGATAGCGTGTCTGATTGCTCGTTCAACTCTTGAGGATGTAGTGGAATACTTTTCTGCTACAGAAGGGTAGAGAACTTTTGTAACCGAGTTAATTATATTGTTATCTTCAATCGCCATCATAATGGCGGTTCTCAGATACTGATAACCTTTTATGTGTGCGGGAACGCCTATCTGATGTATAATTTTTGTGATTTGGGTTTCCATATCTGTTTTTGAGCTGCTGTTCTTAATTCCAGTATTGTTAAAGCTCGACAATCTGTTTTTGTTTGTAATTCTTACGATACGTTCTTTAAGTGAGAAGTAGTCGAGAGGCTTAACAAGGCAATACTCAGCGCCCGCTTCTGTAGCCTCAAGAAAAATATTTTCGTTGTTTACAACTGATACTACGATAAATGCAGGTATCTTGTCAGTATTTTGTACACTGCTTATTACTTTTACACAGTCAAGCTTTGAGAGCCACGCATCTATAATAACCACGTCGGGTTTGTTCTGTCTGATTTTATTGACCGCATCTTCGCCGTTTGTAGCAAGGTCAATTTGGTTAAATCCGTGTCGAATGAGATTGTCGCGACAGCTTGTACGAAAATCATAATTTTCGTCAGCAATCAATATTTTTATTGTTTGTTCCATTTTTACCACACACTCCGTTTTTACTTTTTTCTGTTTTCTATGAATATATATTACCATAATTTACCAATTTGCGCAATACCTTTTTTATAAAAATACTCCACAAAAAAGAATGTCGAATATAGTTAATGTTTACCAAATATTACCAACTATGGTTGGGAAATAATTTTTTAGGTAAATAACGGCAGAAAATTATAAAGCAAAACAAAAAATAAAGGGGAGCTAAAAAATGCTCCCCTAAAAAATTATGCCTTTTTTAAGTATTCGATCTGTGATTTTGTCAGGTGTCGCCATTTTCCCGGAGCCAGATCTCCGAGCTTTATATTGCCTATTGCAACACGCTGAAGCTTTACAACCTCAAGTGAAGTTTGCTCACACATTTTTCGTATCTGGCGGTTTCTTCCCTCGTAGAGCTCCATTCTTATGACCGTAAAGTTTTCTTTTCTGGTTATAATATCGCATTGAACGGGCTGAATCTCATAATCGTCTATTACCATTGAAGAGCTAAGTTTTTTCAGTTGTTCGGGGGTGATTTCTCCCTTTACCTTAACGTGATAAATTTTTGGAATACGGTGCTTTGGGTGTGTCAGCTTGTTTGCAAGCTCACCGTCATTTGTAAATAGCAACAATCCTTCGGAATCCATATCAAGTCTTCCTACGGGGTATACTCTGGTATTTACGTCAAAAACGAGCTCTGCAACGCATTTTCTTGATTTTTCATCAGACAGAGTAGTAACGTATCCCCTCGGTTTATTTAAAATTATATAGCATTTTCTTTCGGGAATCTTATCTTGCAGTGGCTTTCCTTTGTATGTAACCCGGTCCTTGCCGGGAATAATCTTTTGGCCGAGGAAGGCTGTTTCGCCGTTCACCTTAACTTTTCCCGCCTCTATTTCCTTTTCGGCGGAGCGTCTGCTCATAATTCCAATTGTAGATATATATTTTTGAAGGCGAATTTCTTCCATATTATATATTGCTCCTAAAAAAATGAAAATCTTTTTTTCTTAACTATCTTTTGTTCAACTTTGTCTTGTGTGACAAGATCAAGTCTGCCTATTTCTTCTCCGTTGTTGTAGAAAATAACTTGTCCGACTGTTTCTCCTGTCATTACGGGTGCAAAGAGAAATCTGTCAAGAATAAGCTCGCTTGTTATTTGTGAGCCGTCTTTTTTGCAAGTGTACTTCATACTTTCGCTATTGCTGACAGTAATATAATCCTTGTCCCCTCCGACAACGGGCACTTTATAGCTCAGACTGCCTTTTTCTGCAAGGTTATGAGTGATTATACTTTCAAATCCCGTATCAAGCATAACGGTGTGGTCTTTCCAGTCGTTCGGCGCGTTTAACGTTACGGCAATAATAGTCGTTCCGTCCCTTTCGGCAGCTGATACGAGACATCTTCCGCATTTTTTGGTAAATCCCGTCTTGACTCCGATAGCTCCGTCATAAAGAGAAAGAAGCTTATTGTGGTTAACCAAAACGCGTGAGCCTTCATCTTTGTTCAAAGGGATAACCGCCTTTTTTGTTGAGACAATTTTTTTGAACGTACTGTTTTGTAACGCGTTTTTTGTAATAATAGCAAGATCGTACGCGGTAGTATAGTGATTGTCGTCATACAGACCGTGAGGGTTTGTAAAATTGGTATTACAAAGGCCGAGGGACTTTGCCTTTTCGTTCATCATATTTGCAAAGTTATCGACACTTCCGCCTACTTCAATAGCTATAGCTGTAGCCGCATCGTTTGCGCTTTGAAGCAACAGCGCATAGAGCAACTGCTCCATTGTAAGCTGTTCGCCTCGTGCGAGGTATATTGACGAGCCTTCAACACCGATAGCTTCATCAGCAATTTTGACCGTTTTGTCAAGCGGACAGTTTTCTATTGCCACGAGGGCTGTCATAATTTTAGTCGTACTTGCCATTCCGCGTCTTGTATGAGCGTCCTTTTCGTAGACGACAATAGAACTGTTTCCGTCGATAACGACAGCGCTTTGCGCTGATATATTAATTGCCCGACAATCAATGCATATACTGCAGAACAGCAGTAGAGAGCATATTGCCGTACTTATAATTCTTTTCATATACAGTACTCCGTAATTTCTTTTTATGGGTATTCGATATATTTATTTGCTTTCGGAGTATTATATATTCAAAAGACAAAGTGTTAAATAATGCTTTATTCGCCTTTATTTTCTTTTGAAAAAACGTTTTTGATTTTTTCTAAGATATCAGGGCTTTTTTCAATAATGTTACCGACTGTTGAAATCTTATTTACAGTTGTATCGGGCGTGGACATATTGAGAAGCTCAACGGTCGAGTCGGGTTTGATAACGAGAAAAGCCATAGGAGTAACAGAAATACCTGTTCCTGAGCCTCCGCCAAAGTTATTATCCTTTGCTGCCTGTTCTTTCTTTGAAGCGTAGTCAAGACCGCCCGATGCAAAACCTAAAGACACTTTGGAAACGGGAATAATAGTAATACCGTTCTGTGTGCTTATCGGTTCGCCGATAACAGTGTTTGCCTCAACGATTCCTTTAACACTGTCAAGTGTTGATTTGATAATATCGTTCTGTTTGCTATTCATAATATCCTCCTGAATTTACGAGAATTTATTTTTTAATTTTCTTGTGTTGTTTTTTGCGACCTTCTTTTTAAAAATCCCATAAAGAATTTAAAAGCGAGAAACAACGAATGCCAAACCTTAAGGTTTAAAATAATATTTATTTCAGCATTACTTTTTTCTGACATAAAATCAGCATAAACGTTTATTCCATTGTGTTTTTTTACGTCAACGTTGGTTATGTTTGATAGAAGCTCAATTATATAAGCAACGCTTTGTGAAACAAGCCCGTATGTTACCGCTGTTTTTGAGGGGTCGGACGAGCCTATTTTGATGTTGAGCTTCAGAATCTCAAGTCTGAAATACTTTCCAAAAGGGGGCATTACGTATTCGAGTACGATTTTTATAAGCTCAAGAATTTCAGTAATTTGTTTTTTTCTGTCCTTATTTGCAGGCTGTTCTGTTTGTTTTTTCTGTTTTTTAAGTTCTTTTTTTGCATTTTTCTTTTCTATTTTTTTCTGTTTTTTGCGTAGTTTTTTTATTGAGTAATCTTTTGCTTTCGGTTTCTTTTGTTTTTTTGGAAATATAGGAATATTAAAAAAAAGTAATTTTAAATGTACGTCCAAGTCTTCGTTGTAGATAATACAAAGCCTTATCCTAAGATGCAGAAGTAAAATAATAAGCAAAAGCAATATTAAGGGTATAAGCCACCACATATTATTTTCCTCCTAAATCAAAATAAAACTTAAAAAATTACTGTTCGTTCGTCTGTTCCGTGTCCGAGTTTTCAGAGGGGGGATTGTCCTCTTCGGTATCAAAGGAAAGCATTTCAACAGACGGAAGCTGTTCAAGTGACGATAAACCGAAGCAACGGAGAAAGTCAAGTGTCGTACCGTAAAGGGAAGGTCTGCCGGGAACGTCAAGTCTGCCTTTTTTCTCAATAAGATTTTTTTCCATCAATAAAGCAACCGAATATGAACTGTCAAGTCCTCTGACCTGGTCTATGTATGCTCGCGTTACGGGTTGGTGATAAGCGATTATCGCCAAAACCTCAAGAGAGGAGTTTGAAAGGTTTCCTCTTCCTTGCTTTACGCCGAGCGCAAGCTTTACCTGTGATTCATATTCACTCTTGGTACAAAGCTGACATGCCTTGTCAAATCTGATAAGCTGAATACCGCGCGGAAGATCGGTGTTATTGTATTTTTCTTCATACATACATACGAGCTCTTTTGCGACTGATGGGGTTACCTCAAGTATGTCTGCAAGTTTATCGTACGTAACGGGGTGTCCTGCCGCATACAGCACGGCCTCAATAATCTCGAGTTTTTTTGATATATCAAGTTCATTCTGCATTTTCTGTAACTGCCTTTCGGTTTGAATGAGTATTCAAAATAATGTATAATTCGCCGTTTTCGTCTTCTTCAAGCTCAATTCTTCGTGCTTTTGCAAGCTCAAGAATCGCCATAAATGATGCGACGAGCTCGGAGCGGTTTTCGCAAAGAAGCATTAATTCGTCAAAGCTGTCTTTTGTTTTTACGCGTAGTCTTTTTATGATGCAAAGAATTTTTTCGGAAACCGAAACCATTCTTCCTCGCAGAAGGGGAGCAAATACCTTTTCGGGCGGAGCTGAATACAGCTTGCTTCTGTTTATGAGTCTTACAAAAGCCTTGTGAAGCAATTCCGAATCCATATCCGTTGGCTGTTCATCTCTCTTTACGGGAAATGTGTCGCTTTCTTTTGCAAATCTGCCCGAATACTCGGAGAACATACCGTTAAGAAGGACTGCCGCCTCTTTAGCTCTTTTGTATTCAAGAAGCGCGGCGGCAAGGGCTGCTCTCGGGTCTTCTTCCTCTTCTTCATCGTTTTTAGGGAAGAGCATACGGCTTTTTATAAGCATAAGCTCAGATGCCATGGTTATAAATTCGCCGGCAATATCCATATCCATTTTCTCCATCTCGGAGAGGTATTCCATATACTGCTCAAGAATGAGAGATATCGGTATATCACATATATCAATTTTGTTTTTCGTTATAAGTGAGAGCAAAAGGTCAAGAGGACCTTCAAATACCTCAAGCTTATATTTTGGTTTAGTTTCGGTCATATAAACAGTCCTATAATTATATCAATTATTTTTTGCATACCGCTTGACAATCCTGTGATCAAAAACGTCAACGGTCCGTCAAGGAGTCCTATAAACAAGCAAATCAAAAGAATCAGCTGTATAATCTGCTCGTATTTCATAACCTTGAAATAAAGCCTATCGGGGAGAAACAAAAGCGCTATTCTTGAACCGTCGAGAGGCGGTATTGGAATAAGATTAAATATCGCCAACGACAAATTAAGAGAATGAAACATACTTAAGAAAGTGAGTAATACTGTGAAAATATTAAACACAAACTCACTTGAATTAAAAAACAGTCCGGTAGTTGTGAATATCAAAATAGTGACGTTGTACAGTATAAGTCCCAAAAATGACAGAAGCACGTTTGATAAAGGACCTGCAAAAGCTGTAACAGCCATGCCTTTTCTTGGATTATCAAAGTTTCTTGCATTTATGGGAACGGGTTTTGCCCATCCGAATCCAAACAGAAACATACAGACAGTACCCATAACGTCAAGATGTTTTACCGGATTCAGAGTAAGTCTGCCGAAGTTTCTTGCAGTCGAATCTCCCATCTTGTAAGCCGCATATCCGTGAGCGTATTCGTGGCAGGACAATGCAAGCAATACTATCGGGATACGAAGCAATAAACCTACAATATCAACTTTCCCTGAAAGAAGTTCAGAAATCATAAATCGTTCCTCATCAAATCATCGTAGCTTTCTCTTGCTACTGCAACGTATTTTTTGTCCTTTGAAACCATAACGACGGGGGGCTTCGGAAGTCTGTTATAGTTTGAAGACATAGAGTAGTTATATGCACCCGTGCACAAAACTGCAAGGGTATCGTTCTTTACGGGTTTGGTAATTTTTACGTTTTCTGCGATAAGATCTCCGCTTTCGCAGCATCTTCCCGCAATAGTGCAAACGTAGTCTTTTTTATCGTTTGCTCTGTTTGCAACAACTACAGAGTAGATAGACTGATAGAGCGCATATCTTGGGTTATCGGGCATACCGCCGTCAATTGAAACGTAGTTTTTAAATCCCGTGATCTCTTTTACGCTTCCGATAGTGTAAAGCGTAATACCAGCCGCGGCAACAAGTGAACGTCCGGGTTCCATAAGGATTATAGGCATTTTTATGCCGTTATTTTCAGCAAAGGATTTGATTTTTTCTGCAATCTTATCAATATTCTTGCCGTAGTCTATTTTTGCATCTTCTTCGATGTATCTTACCCCCATGCCTCCGCCGAGATTCAGAACGTTCATTTCATATCCGGTTTCATCCTTGATCTGCTTGATAAATCTGATCATAATATCAGCAGCATCAGTAAAAGGCTCACATTCAAATATCTGCGAACCAATATGGCAGTGAAGTCCGTCAAGAGTAAGGTTAGACATAGACAATGCATCTTTAACTATTTCCATAGCCTGACCTGTTTCAATAGCCGAGCCGAATTTGGAGTCTACGCTTCCGGTAACGACCGCCTTGTGTGTGTGAGGGTCAATTCCGGGAGAAATACGGAGTAAGATTTTCTGATTTATATTTCTTTCAGCTGCCTGTCTGTTCAATTCAACAAGCTCTTCTTTGTTGTCTACAACAAAATAACCTATCTTGCAGTCAAGGCCGAGCTTGATATCGCTGTCTGTCTTGTTGTTTCCATGGAAAAAAACCTTTTCCATCGGGAATCCTGATTTGTAGACAGTATAAAGCTCTCCGCCCGATACAACGTCACAGCCGATGCCCTCTTCCTTTGCAATTTCATATATTCTCTTGCAAGAAAAGGCCTTGCTTGCGTAAAGGGGCATACTGCCTTTTCCAAAATTCTTCTCAAGGGCAGATTTGTATATTCTGCAATTCTGTCTTATCATATCCTCGTCCATAACGTAGAGAGGAGTTCCGTATTCTTTTGCCAATTCTACGGTATCGTAGCCGCAAAAGGTAAGTCGGTTTTGTGAGTTTATTCCTAAATTTTCGTGTAACATAATTAAATCTCCGTTTTAAAATGACTTTGAAAATATATCAATCACAGTAATTCATAATCGCAGACCAAACCTCGTCCTTGCCCTCGTTTTTCAGTGAAGAGAAGGGGATAATAGTCGTTCCTTCTCTAACGAGGGGGTGGTTTTTTATATATTCAAGCATTTTATTTCTGTCTGTCTTGTTTGTTTTATCGGATTTTGTAACGACTATAAAATACGGTATTCCGACAGTGTTCAGATATTCGAGCATCATTTCATCGTCTGCCGTAGGACCTGCTTTCATATCAATAAGCTGTGCGACAGCTTTCAAAGAATTGTCGTTTTCGTTTCTTGCGGTGAAAAATCCGTCGGTCAATCCTGACCATCTTTTTTTATCTTCAATACTTCTTTTTGCATATCCGTAACCGGGAAGGTCAACGAGATACAGTTTTTTATCTACCGAGTAAAAGTTTACGGTAATCGTTTTTCCGGGAGCAGAGCTGACCCTTGCAAGTTTTTTTCTGCCGAGCAGTGTGTTTATAAGAGAGCTCTTTCCAACGTTTGATCTGCCCGAGAATGCAACCTGCGGCAGTGAAAATGATGGGAACTGTGACGGTGTTCCCGCTGTAATTTCAAGATTTGAGTTCTGAATGTTCAGTTTCATATAGACCTCGATGCACGTGTTGTATTTACGGGGATATCGGGGATATCCGAGCCTTTGATGTTTTCAAGAACGGTTTCCTTTGACATTCTTTCATCGGCAAAAGCGTTTCTTATAACGTCGTCGATAGTAGAGCAGAGAATGATTTCGATATTTTCTTTAACCTGATTGTCAATATCCTGTATATCTTTTGCGTTATCGGCAGGAATGAGCACTGTCGTAACTCCCGCTTTATAAGCCGCCATTGTTTTTTCGCGAAGCCCCCCTATTGCAAGCACTTTGCCGCGAAGGGTTATTTCACCTGTCATTGCAACGTCGCGTCTTACCTTCTTGTGAGTCAATTCACTTAAAAGCGCTGTTGTCAGCGTAACGCCTGCCGACGGGCCGTCTTTTGGAACGGCGCCTTCGGGAACGTGTATATGTATATCCTTTGTTTTGTAAAAATCAGGATCGATATTAAATCTTTCGCAGTTGCTTCGAATATAGCTTACAGCCGCCTTTGCCGATTCTTTCATAACGTCTCCGAGAGAGCCTGTAAGCTCGATCTTTCCGGTTCCTGGCATCGTTACGGCTTCGATTTTAAGCAAGTCTCCCCCGACAGACGTATAGGCAAGACCGTTTACGGTGCCTATTTCATCGTATTCAGAAATACTGTCGGGCAGTACCTTTCTGCCGTCCAAATAATCCTTTACGTTTTTGTCTGTAAGACGGCAAGTGGTTATTTCGTTTTCGACAATTTTCTTTGCTGCCTTTCTGCAGATAGATGCTATCTCTCTTTCAAGATTACGGACACCCGCCTCGCGTGTGTAAAAATCTATAATTTCAAAAATTCCGCTGTCGTCAAAACGAAGCTGTTTTTTTGAAAGTCCGTGTCTTTTAAGCTGTTTTGGAATGAGATGATTTTTAGCAATCATCAGCTTTTCAGTTCTCGTGTATATTTTTAGTTCAATAACTTCCATTCTGTCAAGCAGAGGCTTCGGAATGGTGTCAAGAGTGTTTGCCGTTGCTATAAACATGCACTGAGAAAGGTCAAAGGGAAGCTCGATAAAGTGATCGCGGAAGTTTTTGTTCTGTTCACCGTCAAGCACCTCAAGCAGGGCTGAAGACGGGTCACCGTGCGAGTCCTTTGTGAGCTTGTCTATTTCATCAAGAAGAACGAGAGGATTGTTGACCTCTGCCTGTTTTATGGCGTTTATAATTCTTCCGGGCATAGCACCGACGTACGTTTTTCTGTGACCTCTTATATCTGCCTCGTCTCTGATTCCGCCGAGAGCTACTCTTACGTATTTACGGTTCATCGCCGTTGCGATGGATTGCACTATTGACGTCTTGCCTGTTCCGGGAGGACCGACAAGACATATTATCTGGTTTTTAAGTTCGGGATTAAGCTGTTTGACCGAAAGATATTCGATAATTCTTTCTTTTACCTTTTCAAGCCCGTCGTGATCTCTGTCGAGTATCTTCTTTGCATAAGAGGTGTCAACTCTGTCTTTTGTCTGCTTTGTCCAGGGGAGCTCGATGCAGGTGTCAAGATAAGTTCTGATAACCGCACTTTCAGCAGATCCGAACGGCATTTTCTGAAGCTTGTTAACCTCTTTTAAAAGCTTAGCTTCAACTTCCTTGGGGAGTTTTTTGTTATATATAGCGTCGATATATTCTTCAATTTCGTTATCGGCGTCTCCGTGACCGAGCTCGTTTTGAATAACCTTGAGCTGTTCGCGAAGGTAATGCTCTCTCTGGTGCGATTCGAGTCTTGCAACCACTTTTTTGTGAATAGAAAGCTCTGTTTCAAAAATTCTTGATTCTTTTTCTAAAATCACGTTCAGTTTTTCAAGACGTTTAAAGGGGTCAAATTCATCAAGAATAGACTGCTTGTCATCGATTGAAGTCAGAATGTTGCAAGCTATATAATCGGCAAGAAAGCCCATTGATTTTATGGTTTTTACAGAAAGCTCTACGTCTTCGGAAAGGTTGGGGATATATTTTGAAAATCTTTCAAAAGCGAGAACTGTTTCTCTTATCAAAGCCTCGCCCTTTATACCGCCCTCATTTTCGGCAGTAATTTTTTTGCAGAGGGTTTCTGCAAAAAGCTTGTCACCTTTTTTTGTAACCGAGATTAACGAAGCTCTGCAAAGGCCGTCAAAAATTATACGCATCTTTCCGTTAGGAAGCTTTAGATAATCTTTTATTTTTGCAGCCGTACCTACTTTAACAAAGTCGTTTACCGATTCGTATTCCTTGCTTGTAATATCTTTAAGGGAAATAAGCAAGACGGGTTCATCGATTTCCTTAGCGGCAATACAAGCCTTTTTTAAATTCTTGTCGGATATTTCAATGCTTTGGGGAATCGACGGAAATATAGTAAATCCGCGCAGCGGAATAAGCTGCAACGTCATTTTTTCTGCTTTTTCTATGTATTTTATCATGGGTATCTCCTTAAGCGCCGTTAGATTGCCTGTAATGATTTTTGCATAAAAACACAATTAATAATATATTATAACATATAACATACAAAATTTCCACTATTTTTTTATAAATATTATAATATTATATAAATATTGGCTTTTAATAATGCGTTTTTTTGAAAAAGATTGACTTTCGTCTTTTATGGGTATAAACTGTAGGGTGGTGTTATGAGAGGAGATAGATATATGTTTAAATGGGATATTCATATGCATACGTCAGAGGTAAGTCTTTGCGGACATACTGACGGAGCAAGAATGGCTGAGATATTTAAAGAAAAAGGCTACGATGGCATAGTTGTAACCGACCATTTTGTAAACGGCAACTCAAGGATACCTAAGGATCTTCTTTGGGAAGAGAGAATAATGCATCAGTTTGACGGTTACAAGGCGGCAAAAGCAAGAGGGGACGAGATAGGTCTCAAGGTTTTTGCGGGTTTTGAGTATCCCGATAGAAGAACAGATTTTCTTGTGTACGGTCTTTATGAAGATTTTCTTGTTAAGCATCCTGAAATTCCCGAACTTCCGATAGAGGAAGCGCTTACGTTTTTCAGAGAAAACGGCGGATTTGTTATTCAGGCGCATCCTTGCAGAATGTATCTAAAGGGAAGCAGCAGAGGTATACACCTTTATCCGCAACACGTTGACGCGATTGAAGTATATAACGGCGCGAATGGCGATGGATGGTTTCCACCCGAATATAACTATTTTGCAAAGATTTATGCTGATCAAACCAACCTTCCTCAGACTGCGGGAACTGACACGCATCGTGAGGAAAAAATGTTCGGCGGAGGTATGCTTTTTGAAAGACAGCCCGAGGATATATATGACCTTATTTCAATGATTAAAGCAAAGGATTTCCAGATTACAACAAAGTAAAAAAGTCTGAATTTAAGCTGCTTTTTATAAAGACGATTACAAAGTTCGGTAGAGATATTGTTTTCTCTACCGATTTGTGTTATAGTGGGGATAATGAAAAAACTCCTTTACACAAGGGATACTTATATCGTGCTCGTACATCTTTTTTGTATGTGTTTTACAGATGCGAAAATTGCGATAAAACAGAGGGATAAATACGGTTTTTGAAAGCGAGAAGATAAAATGAATGCAATAATTAGGTATGTGATAAATATGATGCCGTATATGGTATTAGCGGTTCCTGTTTATGCAATTGCAAGGATTGTTTTTGTCAAAGCGAAACAAATAAAAGTTAATTGGTTACACGAAATAACGTTATTTGTTTTTACAGTTTTTTTGGTTGGATTGGCGTCTCAAACAATTATTCCTAAATTTGAAATTGGTGTAAATGGTTTTAATATTATTAAAAACGGGATCCATAAAACAAACCTGATTCCATTCAAAGTATTATTTGAAACCTATAAAGAAGTGGTTGTTAATGGTCATATTAATTATTTTATAATTAACTTTTTAGGCAATATTATACTGTTTATTCCCTTTGGAGTAATAATTCCGTTGTTGTGGAAAACCTCAACAAAGAAAACGATATTTATTGGTTTTTGTTCTTCGTTTTTTATTGAGTTTAGCCAGTTGTTTTTAACAAGAGGAACTGATGTGGACGACTTGATATTAAACACTTCAGGAGTTTTTTTAGGAATACTTGTTTTTAAATTTTTGCAGAGGAATTGCAAAGGATTTATTGAAAAATTCAACTGATATATTCCAAATAATCAAAAAAATAAAGATACCCCGACAGACCTTGGAATCTGTCGGGGTGTTTTTGTGCTTATGAGAAATAAATTTTTTATAATTTTATTATTTTACATCCGAGATATTTTAAGTGTTCTTCGTTATGTGTAACCACAATGCAGGGCTTTGTTTTTGCATATTCGATAATCATATCCATTATGGAAACACATCTTTCAGCGTCGATTCCGTTTAAAGCTTCATCGAGAAGCAACAGATCTCCGTCAAAAGCAAATGCCCTTGCAATAGATACTCTTTGCTTCATTCCGCCCGACATTTCAGCGGGGTAGGTATACAGGTCGTTTTCAAGACCGAGTTTTTTCAGCCACTCCTCCGCTGTCTTTTTTCCGTCGGCGGTGTTTTTTAATACAAGAGAAACGTTTTCAATTGCGGTTGATGAATCAA
The DNA here is from genome assembly GCA_015065455.1 of Oscillospiraceae bacterium. Classification (GTDB taxonomy): domain Bacteria; phylum Bacillota; class Clostridia; order Oscillospirales; family CAG-272; genus RGIG1995. The sequence goes on from SVQI01000010.1 coordinate 14,158, forward strand.
GCAATCTGCTTTCCTGGAAAACGTAGGAAATTTTTTTAATATTTCCGAGGTCAATTTTTCCGGAATATTTTTTGTCAAGACCAGCGATCATTCGTAAAAGCGTTGTTTTTCCGCATCCCGATTCACCCGACAGAGCAACTATTCCGCTGTCACCGATTTCAAGGTTAAAATCCTTGAAAATTACCTTTTTTCCAAATCTTTTATTTAATCCCGAAATTGTCATTATTTACTCACCTTGCCTTTCTTTTTGGTAAGATGATTTACCGTGAACAAAAGTGTTTTTTCAATAATCATACTGATTATGATAACCGTTACAGTCCAGGTAAAAATATCGATAGTTTCAAGATACATTTTTGCAGAATATAGTTCACTTCCGATAGAACCCTTAAGATTACATATTACCTCTGCGGCAACTCCCGCTTTCCATGCTAATCCAAGCGAGGTTTTAAAGCCTGCAAGGAAGTATGGCAAAATCGACGGAAGATATAGCTTCGTAAGCTTATGAAGTGGAGAAAAGCTGTATACTTTAGTCATCTCAATAAGCTCTTTTGGCGTATTCTTCAACCCCTCTGACACGTTTCCGTAAATGATCGGAAAAACCATAAGTAACGATATAAAAGAGGGTATTATTTCCGTATCCACCAAGAAGTATGCAAGGAGAATAAAGGATGCGACGGGGGTGGCTTTTATAACTGCAAGAACCGGCGAAATAAGCTCGTCAAGAAGTCGTATTTTTGCCGTTAAAATACCAAAAACAGTACCCAGAACCACAGCGGCAAAAAAGCCTGATAATATATTATTTATCGACGTAAAAATAGTCAGATAAAATTCTTTTTCTTTTGCAAGATCAAGAAGTCTGTTTAAAACGTCGTAGGGCTTTGAAATAACGACGTCAAGGTTGATTTTAGCTGCAAAAATATGCCATACTATAACCCAAAATGCAAGGACTGTGACAGTCCTTGCAGGTTTTGGAATTTTATCAATAATAGAATTCATCGGTAGGCAACTTTCCGCCGACAGATGCCGGGTTTGCTTTGTGGAGAACATCGAGCATCTGTTTTACTGAGTTTTTCATTTCGTCTCCGGTGATAAGGCATATATTGCAGTTGGGGATTGCTTTTTTAGCTATTGCAGCTTTCGGAACGATTCCTGCTTTTTCAATAAGCTGTGATGCTTCTTCAATGTTATTATTTACGTAGTCAACGGAATTTTTGTATTCGGCAAGGAAGCCTTTAACAGCCGTAGGATGTTTTTCAGCAAATTCGTTGCGGACGATTATGCAGCCCTGAATAAGTTTGTAATCGGATACCTTGTTCCATTCTTCAGTAAGGTCAAGCGCAATTCTTGTCTGGCTGTCACCCATTGTTGCAACAGTAACCTGCGGTTCGGGGAGCATACCGATTGCAACTGCATTTGTTTTGAGCTTTGTCGCAAGCTCTGCATGTTCTGCAAGGAATTCAATTTTTACGTCTTTATCGGGGTCAATGTTGTTCTTTTCAAGAATATAGCGCAAAACGTATTCGGGGTTAGAACCCTGTCCTGTCGCATATATTGTCTTGTTTTTGAGATCAGAAACACTGTTGATAGTGTTGCCGTTTTCAAGCATATACAATACACCGAGTGTATTGACTCCCATTACCTTTATTTTACCTTCAGTTTTATTGAAAAGCACGGATGCGAGGTTTACGGGAACGCAGGCAATATCAAAATTACCTTTTATAACCTCGGGGCTTACCTGGTCGGGAGCAGATGCAATATTGAATTCGTAATTATACGAAGTTTTTTTGTTTGTGTTGTCGTCAATAAGCTTTGCCATTCCCATACCGGTAGGACCTGCAAGTGTTATTACGCGAACCTTTTCAGGCTTTTTCTCGGAGTTGTCTGCTGTCGGTGTAGGGACGGGGTCTTTAGTGTTGTTTTCCGAGCATGAGGTGAGTGTAAAAATTGACAGAATCATAAGAACTGCCATGATGAGTGATAAAAATTTTTTTGCGTTTCTCATAGGTTTTCTCCATATATTTTTTTGAATTCGTCGTAAGACGTTATTTTTATGACGTTGTTTTGTTTTTCAATAAAACCGTTTTCTTCAAGGGAATCAAGCGCGCGGTAAAGAGATGCTCTGCCTATATCAAGATTCTGCGCCAGTTTTGACAGATTTATGTCAAGCGTAACCGTGCTGTCGGTTTTGTTGAAGGGGAGTGATAAAATATAACTTGCAACTGTTTTTTCGGTGCTTCCCGACGTAAAAAAGACAATTTTTTTGTTGAGAAAACGTATTTTATCCGAAAGGAAACAGATGTAATTTTTGGTAAAATCTATATCGGAAGAAAGCATCTTTTCGACGTTTTCTTGGGTTATAACGGCAAAACAACAGTTTTCTTTTGCGATGATTTTTGTCGCGCCGCACGTATCTCCGAAAAGGGAAGCCATACCGAAAACTCGTCCTCGTTTTAACGTGTTTAAGATTACGGGTTTAAGTTTTCCCGTGCCGTAGACCGATGCGCTTCCCTCAAGAATTATAAAGAGTGAGGGCGGCGTTGTTTTGCTGTCAAAGATACATTCGCCTTTATTGCATTTTCGGTAATCCGACGATTTGTATGCGTATTCAAGCGTTTCTTTTTTTGCTCCCAGAAAAAGACGGGTGTTTGCAAGTATTTCGATATATTTTTCTTTTTTTATATCCATTACGCATCCTCTAAGTCGATTTAAAAACTGTATCAAATGATACACTTTTTCTTGGTTTTATTATAAGCCGTGTCGTAGAAAAAGTCAATAGAGTAATCAAAATTTTGCAAAAAAAGCAGTAAAAATTGTTTGTAACAAAGATTTTGAATAAATGAACGGAATTGTTTACAAAAAATATATTAAAATTTTGTGTAAACTGTTGTAAAAAATAAAAATGTGTTTTATAATATAGAATTGTAAAAAAGATAAAGAAAAACAAGGTAGGGATATTGATGAGAAGAGAAGACCTTCGTAACGTTGCGATTATTGCCCACGTTGACCACGGTAAGACGACGTTGGTTGACGAAATGCTGAAGCAGGGTGGAGTATATCGTGAGAATCAGGCAACCGAAGAAAGAGTAATGGACAGTAACGCTATTGAAAAAGAGCGTGGAATTACCATTCTTGCAAAGAATACAGCTATACATTATAAAGACGTAAAGATAAACGTAATAGATACCCCCGGACACGCAGACTTTGGCGGAGAGGTTGAACGTATACTTAAGATGGTAAACGGCGTATTGCTTCTGGTTGATGCTGCTGAAGGACCTATGCCCCAGACAAGATTTGTTTTGCAAAAGGCGCTTGAGCTTAATCACAGGGTTATCGTTGTTGTAAATAAGATAGACAAGCCTGATGCAAGACTTGACGAGGTAGTTGACGAGGTTCTTGAGCTTTTGATAGATCTCAATGCTACAGACGATCAGCTCGACAGTCCTATGATATTCTGTTCCGGTAAGGCTGGTACAGCGTCGCTTTCTCCTTTTGAACAGGGAACAGATCTTATCCCTCTTTTTGAAACTATACTCGAGTATATTCCTGCTCCCGAGGGTGACCCCGAAGGAGATCTTCAGGTTCTCGTATCCTCTATTGACTATAACGAATATGTCGGCAGAATCGGTATAGGCAGAGTTGAAAGAGGAACTATAAGACAGAACCAAGAGGTTATGATCTGTAACTATCATACGGGTGATGCTCCCAAGAAGACAAAGATCGTTTCCATGTATCAGTTTGACGGACTTGGAAGAATGCCTGTAACTGAGGCTAAATGCGGTGATATTATTTGTTTCTCGGGTGCTGAAAATATTACTATCGGTGATACGATTACGTCGGTTGAAAATCCTGAGCCTCTGCCCTTTGTAAAAATAAGTGAACCTACACTTGAAATGACGTTCTCCGTAAATGACAGTCCTATGGCAGGCAGAGAGGGTAAGTTTGTTACTTCCCGTCAGTTGAGAGACAGACTTTACAAAGAGCTTCTCCGCGACGTATCTTTGCACGTTGAAGACGGAGAAACGACTGACAGCTTTAAAGTCAGCGGAAGAGGCGAAATGCACCTTTCGATACTTATAGAAAATATGCGTAGAGAAGGTTATGAGCTTTGCGCAAGTACTCCCAGAGTTCTTATGAAAGAGATCGACGGAGTAATGTGTGAGCCTATGGAAAGAGTTTCTATTGACGTTCCCGAAATATGTATGGGTTCTGTAATGGAAAAGCTGGGCGCACGTAAGGGTGAGCTTGTTGAAATGCAGCCTTCAGGTAACAGAATGAAGATCGAATATCTTATTCCCGCGCGTTGTCTGTTCGGTTACAGAAGTGAATTTTTGACCGATACGAGAGGCGAAGGTATCATCAACAGTCTTTTTGACGGATATCAGCCTTTCAAGGGTGAAATTACTCTTAGATATACAGGATCTCTTGTTGCTCACGAATCTGGTGAGGCGACGTCGTACGGTTTGTTTAATGCTCAGGACAGAGGTATGATGTTTATCGGTCCTGCAACCGAGGTTTACGAGGGAATGATAGTCGGTGAAAATCCCAAAATGGGCGACATTACGGTAAACGTATGTAAGAAGAAGCATCTCACTGCAATTCGTTCTTCGGGTGCAGACGAAGCGTTAAGACTTGTTACACCCAAGGTGATGAGCCTTGAAGAAGCTATTGAGTTTATAAGCGACGATGAGCTTATTGAGGTTACACCCAAGAGTATCAGACTTCGTAAGCGTATTCTTAATACAGAACTTCGTCTTAAAGCGGAAGCGCAGAGAAGAAGAGGTAATTAAATAACAAAAAAACTCCTTGCTTGTTGCAAGGAGTTTTTTTAGCTAAAACTTTTGAAAAAGTTTTGGGGGAGTTAAGAGGGGGCTTTTTCAAAAGTGCTCCTCTTGTGTCGGTTCGGGAGCGAAGCTCCTGATAGCATGTGCCTCCAAAAATATTCTCTCTTTTCACCTCCATCTGACGAGGGAGGTGGCATTTTCGTTAGAAAATGACGGAGGGAGAGAAAAGCAAACAATTTAAACGGATAATATTGTCTTTTCTTTTTTACGTTACTTTCTTGCGTGCCAAGAAAGTAACCAAAGAAGGCACAAAGGGGAGGAGAGTTCCGATCCTCCCCTCCCCTTGACCCCTCTCTTTCAAACGACCGAGGGCGTTCCTCCCTCGGTACCCCCCTTGATTTGCAAAAGTGGTATTGCCTGTTTTGTAGGGGGCGACGCACACGAGCCCCCAAGCCTTACTTCGTGCAGTTTTTTATTTTCGGTACGGTGTATACCGAAAAAGCTTGTTTATTGGTCAAAAAACACAAATTGATACTATATTATAGATTAATATAATGTAAAAAATATATCGATATAGGGGGATTTAATGAGGAATTTGTATTGACATTGATGCGAATGTTTGTTATTATTAATAAAGTACATAATACTGCCATATTACTGTAATGTCGTATGGTAAATTATAAAAAAATTCATAATAAAGGAGGGCTATCATGGCCCATTTGAGTGAAGCATCAGTTGCTAAAATCAACGAAATCTGCGACAGATACGTTGAAGAAAAAACACCTTTGATGATGATTTTGTCTGCAATTCAGGAAGAATACGGCTATATTCCTCTTGAAGTACAGGAAATCGTATCAGAAAGAACCGGAATTTCTGTTGCTGAAATTTACGGTGTTGTTACATTCTATTCTTTCTTCTCGCTCCAGCCGAAAGGAAAGTATGTTGTCGGCGTGTGCCTTGGAACAGCTTGTTACGTTAAAGGCGCTCAGCAGGTAATTGACAAGTTCTCTGAACTTTTGGGAATTGCTCCCGGCGGCACTACCGAAGACGGTATGTTTACACTTGACGCCCTTCGTTGTATCGGAGCTTGCGGTATTGCTCCTGCTGTTACTATTAACGGCAAGGTATATCCTAAGCTTAAAGTATCCGATATTCCCGGCATTGTTGAAGAATATCGCAAGATGGAGGCATAAGGATTATGGAAAAGATTAAGAATTTTGAAGACCTTTCCGCGAAGTGTTCCGTATGTGCAGAAGCTTACGGCAAAAAGATTGAAGGCGGAAACGGCAAAAGAGCAGTAGTTCTTTGCGGCGGTACAGGTTGTATTTCATCTAACTCGCTTGAAATCAAAGCTAAGTTTGAAAAGCTCGTTGAAGAAAAGGGACTTTCGAACAAAGTTACAGTAAACCAGGTTGGTTGTTTCGGTTTCTGTTCACAGGGACCTTTCGTAAAGATATATCCTGAAGATACACTTTACAGACTCGTTAGCATTGACGACGTTGAAGAAATTATCGAGAAGGACCTTATCGGCGGCGAAGTAATCGAAAGATTGCTTTATGTTGACCCTAAAACACAGGAAAAGATCGCTAAGCAGGAAGATATTGAATTCTACAAGAAACAAGTTCGTATTTCTCTCCACGGTTGCGGAGCTATCGACCCTGAAAACATCGAAGAAGCTCTTGGTTCGGGTGCATTCCTCGGACTTGCAAAGGCTCTCCAGATGGACAGACAGGAAGTTATCAATGAAGTTCTTGCTTCCGGTCTTCGCGGACGTGGCGGCGGCGGCTTCCCCACAGGTAGAAAGTGGCAGTTTGCTTATGCTCAGCCCGACGGTGACAAATACGTTGTATGTAACGGCGACGAGGGCGACCCCGGCGCATTTATGGACAGATCAATTCTTGAAGGTAACCCCCTCGCAGTTATTGAAGGTATGGTTATCGCAGGTTACGCTATAGGCGCACAGAACGGTTACTTCTACGTTCGTGCTGAGTATCCTATCGCTGTAAACAGACTCAGACTTGCAATTAAGCAGGCAGAAGAAATAGGTCTTCTCGGAGATAACATTCTCGGAACAGACTTCAGCTTCCGTGTACATATCAGACTTGGTGCGGGCGCATTTGTTTGCGGTGAAGAAACAGCCCTTCTTAACTCTATTGAGGGTCAGAGAGGTATGCCCAGACCCCGTCCTCCGTTCCCTGCAGTTAAAGGTCTCTGGGGATGCCCCACAATCGTTAACAACGTTGAAACACTTGCTTGTGTTCCTTACGTTCTCCGTGAAGGTGCTGAAAAGTTTGGTCAGTACGGTACGGAAAAATCAAAGGGAACAAAGGTATTTGCTCTCGGCGGTAAGATCAACAACGTTGGTCTCGTAGAAATTCCTATGGGTACTACACTCCGCGAACTTATTTATGATATCGGCGGCGGTATTCCGGACGGTAAGGAATTCAAGGCTATTCAGACAGGCGGACCTTCAGGCGGTTGTTTGACAGCTAAGGACCTTGATTCCGCAATCGACTTTGACACGCTCGTTGCAAAAGGCTCAATGATGGGCTCGGGCGGTGCTATCGTTATGGACGAAGACAACTGTATGGTTGACGTTGCTAAGTTCTATATGGAATTTATCTGCGACGAATCTTGCGGTAAATGTTCTCCCTGCCGTATCGGTACAAAGCGTTTGCTTGAACTTCTCACAAAGATTACAGACGGTAAGGCTACAATGAAGGATCTTGACGAGCTCGAAGAACTCAGCAAGACAATTCAGACCGGTTCACTTTGCGCTCTCGGTCAGACAGCAGCTAACCCTGTTTTGTCAACACTTAATTCTTTCAGAGATGAGTATATTGCTCATATCGTTGACAAGAAGTGCCCTGCAAAAGTTTGTAAGAATCTTATGAAATATGAAATCGATGCTGAAAAATGTAAGAAGTGCTCACTCTGTGCACGTCAGTGTCCTGTTAACGCTATCACAGGCGTTGTAGGTAAAGAACCCTACGTAATTGATCAGGATAAGTGTATTAAGTGCGGTATGTGCGTATCTTCTTGTAAGTTCAAGGCAATCGAAAAGAAGTAAGGGGGACAAATTAAATGGCTAAGATAAATATTAAAATAGAAGGTATTCCTTATCAGGTTGATGAAGGAATGACCATTCTCGAGGCCGCAAAAGCTTGCGGTTATGAAATTCCCTCTCTTTGCGCATATAATCACGGTGAATGCTCAAAGGGCTCTTGCCGTGTATGCTTGGTTGAAGTTACCGGCGCAAGAGGACTTGTTGCATCTTGTGTATATCCCGTAAACGAGGGTATGGAAATTACTATTTCTTCTCCCAAGGCTGTAGCTGCAAGAAGAGCATCGGTTGAGCTTTTGCTTTCCAACCACTCTATGAAGTGTCAGCAGTGCGACAAGAACGAATATTGCGAGTTGCTTTACGCAGCAAAAGTAACAGGCGCAAGAGAAGATATGTTCAGAGGGTCACAGACTCCTGTAACTATCGACAGACTTACTCCCTCTATTGTAAGAGATACATCAAAGTGCGTACTCTGCGGACGTTGTGTTGAAAGATGTAAGAACGCGCACGGCAAGGGTGTACTCGGTTTTGAAAAGAGAGGATTTAATACAATCGTTGCTCCTGCAGAAAACCGTTCATTTGCTAACTCTCCCTGTATCCTTTGCGGTCAGTGTGTAAGCGTATGTCCTACGGGCGCATTGATGGAAAAGAGCGAAATTGCTTTGGTTGACGAAGCAATGAAGGCAGGCAAGTACGTTGTTGTTCAGACTGCTCCCGCAGTAAGAGCAGCACTTGGCGAAGAGTTCGGTATGAAGATTGGTACAGCTGTAACAGGCAAGATGGTTGCCGCTCTCAGAAGACTTGGATTCAAGAAGGTATTTGATACAAACTATGCCGCTGACCTTACAATTATGGAAGAAGCAACAGAGCTTCTTGGCAGAATTAAGAATGGCGGACAGCTTCCTATGATTACATCTTGCTCACCCGGTTGGATCAACTATGCTGAAATCAACTACGGTGATCTTCTTGGACATCTTTCAAGCTGCAAATCTCCTCACGAAATGTTCGGCGCTATTCTTAAAAGCTACTATGCAGAAGCAAACGGCATCGATCCTAAGGATATGTTCGTAGTTTCAATTATGCCTTGTACAGCTAAGAAGGGCGAAAAGGACAGAGAACAGCTTATGACAAACGGACTTAAGGACGTTGATGCTGTTCTTACAACAAGAGAACTTGCAAAGCTTATCAAGCGTTCAGGTATTAACTTTACAAAGCTTCCCGACGAAGAATTTGACAACGATATCGTAGGCGACTACACAGGTGCCGGCGTTATCTTCGGTGTTACCGGCGGTGTTATGGAAGCGGCTCTCAGAACTGCTTACTATGTACTCACAGGTAAGGAACATGAAGCTGTTAAGTTTGAAGTTGTTCGCGGATTTGACGGAATCAAGGAAGCTATGCTTGAAGTTAACGGTCAGGAAATCTGGGTTGCAGTTGCTCACGGTATGAAGAATGCTCAGGTTCTTCTCGATGATATCAGAGCAGGTAAGAGCAAGTATGCGTTTATCGAAATTATGGGTTGTCCCGGCGGTTGTATCGCAGGCGGCGGTCAGCCTTTCGTTAAGCCTCAGTTCCTTCCCAACGAAGATGCTGATATTCTTGACACATATAAGGAAAAACGTGCAGCAGCGCTTTATTCCGAAGATGAAAGACAGACACTCAGACAGAGCCATAACAATCCTCAGATCAAGGCTCTTTATGAAAAGTTCCTCGGCGAGCCCAACTCTCACAAGGCTCACGAATTGCTCCATACAACTTATGCAGCAAGAGAAGCTTTCAGAGACTGAGTTATATAGCTTTTAAATAAATGTTTATCAAGCGAGTTAGGAGTTTTACTCCCGACTCGCTTGACTTGTTTTATTTTAGGTGTTATAATGTGAATTGATTTAACGAAAAAAATAAAAGGAGAAAATGATATGAAGACAGCTGTAATTGAAATGGAAAACGGCGGAAAGATGACTCTTGAACTCTATCCTGAAACAGCACCTATTACCGTTGAAAATTTTGAAAAATTGGCAAACGAAGGCTTTTACGACGGACTTATTTTCCACAGAGTAATTGCAGGATTTATGATTCAGGGCGGAGATCCTGAAGGTACTGGAATGGGCGGCCCCGGATATAGCATAAAGGGTGAATTTGCGATGAACGGTGTAAAGAATGATCTTAAGCATACAAGAGGCGTAATTTCGATGGCAAGATCTATGAATCCCAATTCAGCAGGCTCGCAGTTCTTTATTATGCATATGGATGCGCCACACCTTGACGGTCAGTATGCTGCGTTCGGTAAAATGACTGAAGGCTTTGAAACACTTGACGAGATAGCAGAAACAAAGACGGGTTTTGCCGACAGACCTATGTTTGATATGACTATCAAATCTATAAGAGTAAGCGAATAAAATGAATAATAAAAATCTCCGCAATAAATGCGGAGATTTTTTTGTTCCACTATTTTGGAAATTATTATAAATATTATTTTAGGTTGACAATATCCTAAAATTTGTGTATAATATTATTGTATGCATGATTAGGAGGTAGGATAATGAACATAAATACAAAGCAAATTGTATCAATTTCCGAAGCAAATCAGAATTTTTCAAAAGTTGCAAGAATGACAGATAAACTCGGAGAACTTTATATTTTTAAGAATAACAAACCCAAATACAAGTTGGTGGACATAGAGAATGATACTACGATTGAGATGACCGATGATGAGAAGATTGATTTTGTTGCGGCTCGCATTTTGAAGCAGTATCGCAGTGCATTTGAGGAGCTTGCAAAATGATTAAATTTAGTCAAGAAAAAGTAATGCTTTTGCATAAATTAATTACAGATGAAACGGGCGGAGATCCCAATATACGAGATACAGCGTTATTAAACAGCGCGCTTGAATCGGCTTTTGCAACCTTTGACGGAAAGGAGTTATATCCGACAAAGCAAGAAAAGGGAGCAAGGCTTGGTTATGCTCTTATATCAAATCACGCTTTTGTTGACGGTAACAAGCGTATTGGAATGTATGTCTTGCTGACGTTTCTTGAAACGAACGGTATAAAAATCCGTCCCACAAACGAAGAGGTCGCGCGAGTGGGACTTGCGGTCGCCGCAGGAACGATGAAATATCAAGATCTACTGGAATGGATACTTGAAAACGAATAACAAAAAGGCAATATCAATCCATTTCGGAAGAGATATTGCCTTTCATTTTTTACTCCATTATCTCAGGCATATTTTTCAGCATATTTTCGATAAAGATGCCGTAGCCCTTGGTGGGATCATTTACTAAAACATGTGTGACTGCGCCGACGAGCTTTCCGTTCTGAATGATAGGACTTCCGCTCATTCCCTGAACGATGCCGCCTGTTGTGTCTAACAACCGTTTATCAGTAATTTTAATTACGAAGTTTTTCTGTTCGTCATTTTTATTGCCGATTTTTATGATTTCGGCAGAATATTTGTCAAGTTTATCGTTTACTGTACAATATATCTCGGCTTTACCTGTTTTTAATTCATCTTTCAACCCGATTTTAAGAGGTTCGGAGTGGGAAGTGTCAAGCTTTTCTGACAACATTCCGTAAACACCGCATGCTGTATTACCAATAAGGGAACCGATTTTTCCGGGAGTGAAAACACCCTTTAGTTCTCCCGGACTACCAACAAGCCCTTTTGTTATACCTTTAATGTTGACGTCAACCACAGTTCCTTTGCGGAGAGGCATAAGCTCCCCCGTGTCAACATCGCATATACCGTGTCCAAGTCCTGCAAAGGCATTGTTTTTTGGTGATATAAAAGTTACAGTACCGATACCCGCTGTGCTGTCGCGAATCCAAATTCCTGCTTTGTACATATTGTCTGCCTTGGAAAAGACAGGCGTAATATCAAGTGGAATTTCTTTGCCGTCTCGCTTGACGGTAAAGGAAATCTTGTTTCCCCCGCTTTGCTCAACGGCGGAAGAAACTTCATCTGTTGTGTTAACTGCTTTTTCGTTTATTGAAACTATGATATCTCCTATTTTTAGTCCGCTGTCAAGGGCAGGATTTTTTCTACCCGAGTCCGTGTCAACCCCCGATATGCCCACCACAATAACACCGTCTGTATAAAGCTTTACACCAAACGGCATACCGCCCGGGCAGAGAGTGATATCGCTAAACATATTTACGTTAACTTTTTTTAACGGAACTACACCAAAAATCTTGGTGTTTGCAGACAAAGAAACGAAGAACGGTTTTGTATCTTCCCCTTGAGATACTCTGGCATTTACGGGGACCGACTCAATGTTTGTTGAAACAAACGGAAGATTTATTTTATCTAAATCTACACTATTTATATTGTCGGAAAAAACCGATATGCTTTCGGGAATGATATAGTCAAGTAACCCTAGTAATGCTATTCCGATAAGCATAATAACAAAAATGATACGAAAAGCAAGTTTAAGTTTTGTGCTTTGCATTTGAGTATCCTTTTCTTTTTTGTGTTCTCAAAAAGTCGGTTGTGTTTTTGTCTGTGTTTATGATGTGTTTTTCCTCAACGCTTTATGTAATGAAAAATATAGCTTTGTTGTATAAAAATTTTTTGAAAAAATATCGAATATTTTAATTAACAAAACGTACTTGAAAGTAAATATAAAATATGATATACTTGATAATAATAAAATATGATAAAAAATGTTTATTGCAAAGAGGGGATTATAATGTCAAAAAATTATGATGATTACAAACCTATAAATCCTGCGCCTCCGAGAAAACGCAGAAATCCTGCGTTGGCTTTCGTGCAGTATGCAATTATTATTTTGCTTGTTGCATCATTGATGCTGTCGGGCGCGTATTTTATTATGCTGCACATGAATGAGTCGGGCAAAAAAACTCCGCCGGATAATCCCGTTTTTGAAGATAACGGAAATGATGAAACTACGGCAGATACGGAAGAAACTACAAAACCTGAAGAAACTCCCGTTGCGCCTCCCGAAAATACACAAAAATATAAAGAAATAGAAGTCGGAAAAGATCAAATAAACAAAGGATATCTTATTCTTGTAAATGCAGAGCATAAGGTTGTATATCCTACGGCTGACGAGCTTATTGATTTTGACGGGAATAAACCCGATACGTACATGATGAGTACGAACGGAATGAAGGCAAACAAAATTGCATTTGACCCTATTAACGACTTGTTTAAAGCTTTTTCGGATGCAACAGGCAAGAAGGACGTAATGTTCTGGACTGCTTTCAGAGATGAGGCAAGACAGGCAAAGGTCTACGATGATTATATGAATGGAAGAGATGATCCGACAGCAAAGGCAGGAGAGAGTGATCACAATACAGGACTCGGTATTATTCTCCGTGTTCGTACAAACGGGGCATGGCGCAAGCTTACTGATGCTGAAGGGTATTCCTGGCTTGTTGAAAACGCTTACAAATACGGTTTCATTGAACGTTATCCCGCTGATAAGATAGACAAGACGGGACTTGACTATACACAGAGATATTATATAAGATATGTTGGAATTCCTCATGCCGAATATATGAAGAAGAATAATCTTTGTCTTGAGGAATACGTAAATATTTTAAAGAGTTTTACTTTGGGAGCAGGATTGGAATTTACTTCAGAAAATGGAACTCAGTATGAAATTTATTACGTAAATGCAGATGTTGAAGGTGCTGTTGTAAAGATTCCCGTGCCCGAGGATAAGGAATATTCAATCTCAGGAAATAATATTGACGGCTTTATTGTAACCGTAAAAAAATAAATTAAAATAATTTTTTAAAGGGTAAATATGAAAAAAACGCTAAGTTTGCTTTTGACGGTTATTATGCTTTTCAGTACGATTTGTATGTCTTCTTGCTCAAAAGAACCTGTAAATAATCCTGCTGATACGACTAATAATCAGGAAACAAACGGAAATGAAGAAAATACTCCTCCCAAAACAAATACAGGAGAAGAAAATCTTCCTGTTTCATCGTTCGACAAGCCCGTGAGTTCTGACAAGACTCCTGCTGATATGGTTAACGTAAGCGATATTGCTGATCAGTACAAGGTAAGCGATAAGAACGGCGTTACGTTTGATCCGTTGACTTGTCCCTATTTTGATATTACAGGCTTCCCTTATCTTGCAGAGAATAAATCACTTTACAGATTGCTTCTTTCTGATGCAGAGAATTATCCGCAGGGTGTATCAAGTCATGCAGACCGCACAGCAGGCGGTAGAATAAGATTCAGAACAAACTCTGAGTCGATGACTATTTCCGTTACACTAGGAACCGTTCCCAATATGTCATATATGACAGTATTGGCAATAGGCGGAATTGATATATACACGGGGACAGGCTCAAATAAAACGTGGATAAAGTCAGTTTATCCTCAAAGCGGTATGTCAAGATATACCCAAACAATTGAGTTGCCGGGAACAGCAACAGATTATACGTTGGTTCTTCCTTTGTTTGCAAGTATTAAATCGATTACAATAGCTGTTGACAAGGACGCGCAGATTGGCACACCTACACCTTATAAATATGAAAAGCCGATTGTATTCTACGGTTCTTCAATCGTAAACGGTTGTTCTGCATCGCGTCCCGGTACAAGCTATCCTGAGGTTGTTACACGTATGCTTGACGCTAACCTTGTAAACCTCGGATTTAATGGAGCTGCAAAGGGTGAACAGATTATTGCAGAATATATTGCAGGACTTGAAATGTCAGCGTTTGTGCTTGACTATGACTATAATGCAAGCTCGGCTGAAGACCTTCTCTCAACCCACTATAAATTCTATAAGACAGTTCGCGACGCTCATCCCGATATTCCGATTATTATTATGACTAAGACTAACGTTGTAATTTCGGACTCTGACGGCAATGCAACACGCAGAAAAGCTATAAAGAATACGTACGACAAGGCTGTTAAAGAGGGAGATAAGAACGTATACTACATAGATGGCAGATACGTATTTCCAGAAGTTGCAAGAGATCTTTGCACAGTTGACGGAACGCATCCCACTGACCTTGGTATGTACTATATGGCACAGGCAGTATATCCAATCTTGAAGTCAGCGCTTGAAAAATAATAAAAAACTCTTGTCTGAAAAGACAAGAGTTTTTTGGTTTAAAAATACATATTCAAAAAATAAAATCCCTCTTATTACAGAGGGATTATGTATTATTTTTTAACCGTTAAGAGAATCGGTAAAGCGCTTGAATGCGTTGACTCCATTTTCGTCGCGCTTGTACACTCCCGCGTCAAGTAATACTTTCATAAACACTTCGCCTACTTCTTGTTCGAGAATTGACTTCGCGTTGTCTTTAGAAAACTCAGGATGCTTTTCAAGAACCTTCTTTGCCCAAGGCGCGTGCTGAATAAGTTCGGGGTATTTTTCAAGTTCTTCGTTATTTACCATAGCTTTTTCAAGAGTAACGAGCTCTTTTGAAAGTCTTGCGGGAAGAACTGCAAGTCCCATAACTTCAATAAGTCCGATATTTTCTTTCTTTATGTGGTGAAGTTCGGGATTGGGGTGGTAAAGACCGAGAGGTCTTTCGGGGGTTGTATAATTGTTTCTGAGAACGAGGTCACACTCAAACATCTCTCCCCTCTTTCGAGCAATGGGGGTAATCGTGTTGTGAGGTGTTCCGTCGGTTTCAGCAAATATTACAGCGTCGGGATCGCTGTATCCTCTCCAGTTTACAAGCACGTGATTGCAGCACTTGGAAAGCTGATCTCTGTTTGTAGATGAAAGTCTGATTACAGACATGGGCCATTTTACAGTTCCTGCTTTTACGTCAGGGTAAATATCGATTGTGAACTCTCTTTCTACGGGAGCTTTTTCCATAGCAAACGTATATCTTCCGCCCTGGAAATGCTCGTGGCTGAGAATAGATCCACCAACTATTGGAAGGTCAGCGTTTGAACCTACAAAATAATGGGGCAAAAAGTCTATTATGTCAAACAGTTTTCCAAATACGGTTTCATCTATTTTCATAGGAATATGTTCTGTATTGAAAACTATGCAGTGTTCGTTGTAATATCCGTAGGGTGAATACTGAAGCTGCCATTTTTCATTATTTACTGTAATATTAACGGGACGAAGGTTCTGTCTTGCAGGGTGTGTTGCGGTTCCGGGGAAGCCTGCGTTCTCAGCGCAAAGCTGACATTTGGGATAACTTGCTGCTTTTGCAAGCTTTGCTGCTGCAATATCTCTGGGGTCTTTTTCGGGTTTGGAGCAGTTTATTGTTATATCAAGAGTTCCGTATTCGCAATCGTATGTCCATTTCAGGTCTTTTGCTATTCTTCCTGCTCTGACGTAGTTAAGCTTCTTGCTGAAATCATAATACCAGTCGGTAGCTTCTTCGGGACAGTGAGAAAGTCTGTCATAAAAATTCTTATTTACCTCGCGGGGCATGGGTGTGAATATTCCCATGATTTTTGTGTCAAAAAGATCACGTGAGTTTGCAGTATCAGAAATAATACCGTTTTCAACAGCATAATCAATGATGGGTTTCAGAATAGAGTCAATGTCATTTTCTTCGGCATTTCCTCGGCATTCTTGCCAATCTGTAAGCTTCAGCGCTTCCATAATGCAGTTGCGCACAACGTAACTGTCTTCTTCGGCAATCAGTCCGTTTCTTTTTCCGTAGTCTATAAGTGTCTGCACGTTTTCGTAAATCATATTCCGATCTCCTATATCTAAAACTTATTTTTCAACCCGCGTATTTAACGTGAACTATCGAGTATATAGAATTACACTATACATTATATCACATTTCCAATTTTTTTCAATGGGTTATTGCGTAATTGTGGAGAGTTTTATTTTTCATTTTACTAAAACAAAAAAACACAAGCAAAATACTCTGTTTTTTGTTTTGGTGGGCCATCAGGGACTCGGTCTCGCGCGACCTACGCGCTCGGTCTTCCGCGGCTCTTGATGCTCCACCGGAGCATCAATTCACTACCGCTCCCCTTCGAGCCCCTGTTTGAATTTTAAAGACTAACTAAAACAAAAAAACACAAGCAAAATACTTGTGTTTTCTTGTTTTGGTGGGCCATCAGGGACTCGAACCCCGGACCAACCGGTTATGAGCCGGTAGCTCTAACCAACTGAGCTAATGGCCCGACTTTTCTCAAATCGGCTTTTATGATTATAGCATATACACCCGTCTATGTCAATATTGCAAACAAATAAATATGTAAACAAAATATGAACAAAAAGCGTGTGTTAAAAGCTTTTTTGAGGAAGTTTTTATCTATCTGATACAGTCGCGGTCAATCGCATTTATAAAGCCTTTTGCGTTGTATACGGTGTATTTTCCAATTTTTTCGCCAACGTCAATAAGCGTATTTCTTTTTACATCTCCTGCAAACATTTTTGCCGATACAGGTACAGTAATCAATATTTTCTGTGTGTTTGTATCGTTATTTTCCCAACCAAAGTTTAGTGAAGTAACGTACGTAAGATTATCTTTTAATAATCTACTCTGCGGACCGTATTTTCCGAGAAGCATAGTGTGTTTTATTTCCATTTCTCCGGACTCGGATATATAAACAGAGTCGCCTTTTCTTTTAATAAACAGCATCTGACAGTCGTAGTTTTTGCCGTTGTATTTAAGTGTAAATGACTGTTTATCGCCAAGGCTTATAAGTGAAAGATAGGGTCTGTAAATTTCAGATAGCACTGCCTTTTTTTCGTCGCAAATTTTTTTCAGTTGTTTGTAAAATTTACGGCGAAGCTTCAAAGCGCGTGAATAATGCGAAATTTCAATAAGAGCGAAAATGATAATAATAGCCAAGAAAATTTTTATAAACGCGTTTCTCGTTTCTGAAACGTACATCATATTATACAATGAAAACAATATAACGAGAATGAGCGTGCATGTGATAGGATACATAACTACAAAACGCATAGAATACAAAATTTTTTTGAAAAAAGCTTTTATCCTTCCGTTAGATTGTGTTTTATATGCTTTTACGGCTGCTGTAATTTCTGTACCGAGAGAAAATATTATTGCAACTGTTTTTAATACGGTGCTGAAAACAGCGATATTTGCGTTTATATTCAGTTCCGAGAAGAATGATATCAGTATGGAAAAATACACTGATACGGGTAAGAACACTAAAAAGCACAGTTTGGGAAGGTATTCTATCCAGAAAAAAGGACTTTTTATAATTGTAATTACAGTGTTTTTTGCAGTGTCATTACTTGCGTATTTCGGTTTGCTGAGCAAATAAAACGCGCAGACAACGTTATAGTATGCAAATAAAAGCAATACGGAAAAAGACAGTATAATATAACGGTTGATTGTTACGTTCACCAAAGAGGGAATAAAGTTTGTGCAGATATATAGCATAAAGTCTGCAATGCCAATAAATAATATGTACGTAATAAAAGCAAATGCGCCTCTTAGGAGTGATAGTATACAGTCTTTTAAAATTTTTTCTTCCATATTCAAATCTCCATAGTTATATGCTGTGAGTAATTTTAAAAGATTATATCATATTTTAAAAAAACAAACAAGTGTGTATTAACGGAAAATATGAACAAATAATGTAATTTCTTTTTCTAAACTCTTGACAAATAAGAAAAACTGTGCTAAAATGTGTCATCAAATTAAATAGAAAATGCAATGATCGAAAAGAAGTATATATCAGAGGTATCTTCAGAGAGTCGTCGGTTGGTGTAAGACGATGTTTAGTACGATATAGAATACATTTCGGGAGCAGTACACCGAAGTCATAGAAAAAGCTATGATGTGTAGGCTGTAACGGGTTCGACCGTAATATCGAACGGGACGTAAGATTGCGCCCCATGAGGTTTTTCACGTAAGTGCAAAATGAAACAGAGTGGTAACACGAATTTTTTCGTCTCTGTGTCGATTGTTTTCGACACAGAGATTTTTTGTTTTTTACGATTCCGATGGGCATTAAGTCTGTTGAAATAAATTTATATTTAATATATAGGAGAACATTATGAAAACCAAAAGAATTTTAAGTATGTTACTCGCCGCTATAATGATTTTCGGCGCAGTAGCCCTCACATCTTGCTCAAAGAAGAATGATGACGTATACAAAGTTGGCGTTATCCAGCTCGTAACTCACGATGCATTGGATGCTGCAACAGAAGGCTTTGTTAAGGCATTGAAGGACAAGCTTGGTGAAGACAAGGTTGAGATTGAAGTGCAGAACGCTGCAAACTCAGTTGACACTTGCGCAACTATTGCAAACTCATTCGTAACAAAAAAAGTTGACTTGATTATGGCAAATGCAACACCCGCTCTTCAGGCAGCTTATAACGCTACAACAACAATTCCGATACTCGGAACATCCGTTACAGAGTACGGCGTAGCTTTGGGTATCAAGGACTTCAGCGGTACAGTTGGTTCTAACGTTTCCGGTACATCCGACCTTGCAAACCTTGAAAAGCAGGCTCAGATGATTATTGATCTCGTTCCCTCTGCTAAGACAGTTGGTATGCTTTACTGCTCTTCAGAAGCAAACTCTGACTATCAGGTAAAGAAAGTAACAGAGTTTTTGAAGAATAAGGGTATCACATGCAAGAATTATGCTTTCTCTGACTCCAACGATGTTGGTATGATAGCAGAAAATGCTGCAAAAGAATGTGATGCAATCTACATTCCTACAGATAACACAGCTGCTTCTTGCGCAGAAACAATTTACGGTAAGACAGGTAAGACACCCATTATCGCAGGTGAATCCGGTATCTGTTCAGGTTGTGGTATAGCAACACTTTCTATCAGCTACTATGACCTCGGTTACAAGACTGGTGAAATGGCAGCTCAGATCCTTAAGGGTGAAGCTAAGATTGAAGAAATGCCTATCGCATACGCTCCTCAGGAAACAAAGAAGTACAATGCAGCGATTTGTGCTGACCTTGGAATTGACGTAGAAGCACTTAAGGCTGCAGGCTACGTTGCTCTTGACTAATAAATTAAGTTAAATTTAAAGATGCCGGGGGTTAATACAGGTGTATTTTCCCCCCGGCAATTATGTTTTTATTGTTTTATTTTGTTTATGTAAAAAAGGAGTTTTTACAGGAGTATGTTTGAGAATTATATAGCCTCTCTCCCCGGTGCGATTGCACAGGGTATGATATGGGGTATTATGGCTATCGGTGTATATATTACATACAAAGTATTGGATATAGCCGATTTGACTGTTGACGGAAGTATTTGTACTGGTGCTGCAGTATGCGCCGCTATGATGACTATGGGCTATTCGTTGCCCGTGGCGATGATATGCGCATTTATTGCAGGTATGCTATCCGGTTTGATTACAGGTGTATTCCATACGTTTATGGGAATTCCGGCAATTTTGGCAGGTATATTGACACAGTTGATCCTTTGGTCTGTTAACCTTAAGATAATGGGATTTGCTGTTGAAAAAACAAGTGCCGCTAACCTTCCGCTTTCGGCAAGAAACTTTAAAACGCTTGTATCTATGATGGATATGAATAAATCGTTGATTGTACTTGAAGTGATTTGTGTTATACTTATCGGAGTTTTATATTGGTTCTTCGGAACAGAATACGGTTGTTCACTTCGCGCAACAGGCGCAAACTTGAGTATGAGCCGTGCGCAAGGTATTAATACTGATATAGCAAAGATATTTGGTCTTGTTCTTTCAAACGGTATAGTTGCTTTCTCGGGCGCACTCCTCGCTCAGTATCAGGGTAACTCCGATATCAATATGGGTAAGGGTGCTATTGTAATCGGTTTGGCGGCTGTGATTATAGGTGAAGCTCTGTTTGGTTGGATATCAAGGAATAACTTTGCTCTTAAGCTAATAACCGTAGTTTTGGGCGGTATAGTGTACTATATCATTTATTCTACCGTAATATTTATGGGACTTGATACCAACTACTTGAAGATGTTATCTGCTATTGTTGTTGCTTTGTTTTTGGCTACACCTTATTGGAAGAAAAAATATTTTACTTCAGTTAAATATTCAGATAAACGCGCTCTCAAGAATCAGAAAAAGGAAGAAGCAAATAGCAAATCCGGAAAGGAGAATGCGTAAATGTTGTACTTGAATGATGTCAGAAAGACGTTTAATCCGGGAACGATCAACGAGAAGAAAGCTCTTTGCGGAGTTGATCTTCATTTAAATCCTGGCGATTTTGTTACTATCATTGGTGGTAACGGTGCCGGAAAATCAACAACGCTTAACGCTATTGCAGGTGTATGGCCGATAGACTCCGGTGAGATTATTATTGATGGTGTAAACGTAGCCAAGCTTCCCGAACATAAGAGAGCAAAGTATATAGGACGTGTGTTCCAGGATCCTATGATGGGTACTGCAGCTCCTATGGAAATTCAGGAAAACCTTGCTATAGCTGCAAGAAGAGGACAGCGCCGCACACTTAAATGGAGTATATCCCGTAAGGAAAAAGAAGAGTTCAAAGAGCTTTTGAAGATTCTTGATTTGGGATTGGAAGACCGAATGACAGCAAAGGTTGGTTTGCTTTCGGGCGGACAGAGACAGGCTTTGACGCTTTTGATGGCTTCCTTAAAGAAACCGAAGATATTGCTTCTTGACGAGCATACTGCTGCTCTTGACCCAAAGACAGCGGCAAAGGTTCTTGAAATTTCAGATAAGATTATTGCAGAAAACAACTTGACCGCAATGATGGTAACGCATAATATGAAGGATGCGATTGCTCACGGAAATCGTTTGATAATGATGCACGAGGGCAGAATAATCTATGATGTTTCGGGCGAAGAAAAGAAACAGTTGACTGTTGATGCTTTGGTACGAAAGTTCTCCGAAACAAGCGGTAAGGAATTCTCAAACGACCGCGCGCTTCTTAGCTGATTATTGTATTTGAATAATAAAAAACTCAAACGTTTTTGCGTTTGAGTTTTTTGTTTTATGTTATTCTGCGGGGAGTCATTCTTGCTTTTTGAAAAGCACAGCTTGCTTGACAAAAAGAATGTTCGGTTGTAAAATAAATATTGAATTTCAAAAGATATGCATCGAGGAGTGGGATAGCAGTTTTAAAACCATGCTTTAGCGATCTTGCTCTGGTGTTGTGAACATAAGCGCAATATGTCCTTCCGTGCGAATTGTAATCTCTATTATGTATGGGTCTTTGGGTTCAGGCTTCAGTAAACACGCGTGGAGGACTTAAAGGACTATTATACCTATTTTGAAGATGAATTGCCTATGGCATTCCGATAATTTTGGAATATAGGAGAGATTACAAATGGCTGATAAATGGTGGAAGAAAGCAGTTGTATATGAGATATACTGCAAGAGTTTTTACGATTCCGACGGTGACGGTATCGGCGATCTGCAGGGGGTGATCTCTAAGTTGCCAATGCTCAAGGATCTGGGTATCAACTGTATTTGGTTTGCGCCAATCTATACATCTCCTCAGGTGGATAATGGCTACGATGTGGCTGACTATCAGAATATTGAACCTGCATATGGCAATCTTGAGATCTTCAAAAAACTTTTGGACAAGGCCCATGCTATGGGGATTCGTATCATTATGGATATGGTGCTGAACCACTCTTCCGATGAACATCGTTGGTTTCAGGAGTCGCGGAAGTCCAAGGATAACCCTTACCGCAACTATTATATTTGGAAAGAACCCAAAGAGGATGGCTCAGAGCCAAATAACTGGGGCAACTATTTCAAAGAGGGAAACGGCTCTATGTGGACCTTTGATGAAACGACAGGGGAGTACTATTTTCATCAGTATTCCGCTAAAATGCCAGACCTGAACTGGGAATATGAGCCTCTGCGCCGTGAGGTTTACAAGATGCTCAACTGGTGGATAGATTTCGGAGTGGATGGTTTCCGCCTGGATGTGATTTCTCGGTTGAAAAAGTCTCCCGGATTCCCTGACAGTACTCAGCAGCCAGATCCTGTAACGGACAAAGGTTGCTTTGTGGCTGATCGCAGAATGTGCACCGACATACCCGGCATCCATGATTTTCTGCAGGAGCTGAATGAAGAGGTCTTTGGAAAGCGCGGCTGTTTTACCGTTGGCGAGGGTGCCGGTATCAATCCCGACAACGCCTTGATGTACATCGCTCCGGAGCGCAAGGAGTTGGATAGCGTGTATCATTTTGACCTCAGCAGTCGAAGCCGTTACACCATCACTCCGGAGCATTTTCGTACAGTGCAGAAGAAATGGGCAGCGGTTATAGAACAGGGGGGCTGGGCGGTACAGTACCTTTCCAATCACGATAGCGCTCGACAGGTCTCCTGTTACGGCAGCGACGGTGAGTATCGCACTCGCTCAGCAAAGCTGTTGGGCACTTTGATCCATACTACTCCCGGCATTCCCTTTATCTACCAAGGTGAAGAAATAGGCATGACTAATGTGTATTTTGACAGCATTGAGGATTATGACTGCTGCTATACACTGGGGGACTATGACGCTTTGGTGAAAAACGGTGTATCTCCGGAGGATGCTTTGAGAACGGTGGCGCCACGTAGTCGTGACAATGCCCGTACACCTTATCAGTGGACCGGTGCTGATAATGCAGGCTTTACCACAGGAAAGCCTTGGATGAAGCTCAACTCCCGTTACACTGAGATCAACCTTGAAAAGGATCGTGCAAGCGACGATTCCGTTTTTGCCTATTATCAGAAGCTGACTGCAATGCGCAAGGAGCATGTTGCGATTATCGATGGCAATCTGCAGTTTTATGTGGAGAGTGATCCTCAGTTGTTAATTTATACCCGTCATTGTGAGGACGAGACACTGCTGGTCATTGCTAACTACTCCGGTGATAAGGCAAGACTGATCCTGCCAGACGTATTAAAAAAAGGTCAATGGAAACGCATTCTTTCCAACACTGAAGACAAGCCAGTGATGTCCGATAGAGACGAGCTGTCTCCTTGGGAAGTAGAAGTCTATCAGATGTTGTAAAACAATAGCATAAGTGCAGAAGGTGAGGGAAGAGCTTTGCAAAAAGCTTCGGTCACCACTCAAAAATGATTCACTGAATCATTTTATCGATGCGTTCGACTCCCCTCACAAAGACGAAACGAAAAACAAAAAAAGCCACGTATAGTGGCTTTTTTTTGTTTTGAAGAATACGGCTAATTTTGATACAAAATTTAGTAGGGGGGTCAAATGCAAAAATCGAGCCGTTTTTACACCTCGTCTTTGTACGGATCAAGGGGCGGTTTATACTTTTTTAGCATCTCCTCTTTGCATAAATGCAATTCCTTTTCATTGATGATGCCACGGGAGTGCATCACCTTGAACATAACGACAGCGTTCATATAGTGGAGCTGTTTTTCGGTTTCTTCGGGAGTCATCCCAGGTAATGGCTTTTGGATTTTCATAAAAGAACCTCTTTCAAAATATTAGCCCTGCGGCTTGGTTTAATAAAGATGCTCAAAATTCCCGAAAAGTCAAGTCACCGAAAAAACAAATCACCGCGCCTATTATAAGTAGACGCGGTAATTGATAAATTATTGTGAGCGGGAATTAGTTATCGCCTTTCATTTTCAACGATGTTCTATACTGTTCAGCTTCCGGCACTTCGATAAATTCTACTGACTTATCAAAGTTTTTCATGATCACTGCTTTTATTTCATCAAGCGTTACATTGAAAAACTCTCTGCGCTGATTGACCATATTGAGCTTTTTGTTTTCAAAAGCTTTATGTAAAGATGCTTCCAAAGCGGGGGCGTTGTCCGAGAAAATCATTGCATGAATATCAAAATTGAACGGAACAGAAGCGTCGCTCAATTCGTCGATTCGTTCCTGCGGATCTAATCTTCTTGTCATACCGATTTTGTATACGTTTTCGCCAAACGCACCAATGTTAGAAATTATATATACGTATCCCGCTTTTGCATTAGACTCTCTATAATCAATATTCTTTATGTTTTTGTCAATTTCGCCGAGTTGTGCTTCAATCTCTACCTTTTTCTGTTCCAAGTCGGCTTTTTGCTCATCAGTAGCGGTAAGTAATTGCTTGTTTATGGAGTCCAAAGCATTTTGATAGTGTTTTTGTTCCTTTTGAATCTTTTTGCGAGCTTCCTCAATTTCTTTTTGAAGTTTTGCTTCTTCACGCAGTTGGGCACGCAGCTCTTTCTGTTCTTCCTTTTCCTCTTGCTTTTTTTGCTTGTATTCAAAAGCAAGATATAGCTCTTCAATTTTAGCTTTTAAGTATTGGTGTGTAATTGCTACGCTCATAATTCGTCCGAGCTTTGAAATGGCTTCAAAAGAAGTGTGCAATCTTTTTTCGGAAAGCTCAATATTTGCATATGTAACACGGCTAATAACTTCGTCACACTCGCTATTGAAGGCACGAAGCAACAGTTTTTGCATATCCTTCACCATTTTTTTGCCTTCGGATTTGCTTCCGTTTACCGTCCAATTCATATTTCCGGTAACAGCCTGATCGTTTTTGATTAACGCTTTTTGGGTTTCACGAATTTTGTTCAATCTCTCTTTATACGCCTCGGAGTTGACCATTTCATATTTGGGCTTGTATAAAGCGAAATCTTGATACAAGAGCTGTTCTTCTACATCAACAAGCATCTTCTGCTTGGCATCAATTTTTGATTTGATTTCGTCAAGAGCAGCATTAGCTTTGTTTATGTTTTCGTTTATCGCATTTTCTTTGCTCTGTAACTCTCGAATGTGGTTTTCTAAGTTACAAGCATCCATCATTTCGGGTGTAAGAAGTTTTTTAGTATCTTCTAACTCTATCAATAATCTTTCATTTTCTTTTTTGATTTTTGAAGCGTGAAATATGTCCATTATTCCCATTTTTGTTGTCTCCTTTGATTTCTTGCAGGAAAAGATATTGAAAGCCTTTGTATATGATTGTTAAATCATACGGTACTATTACAATCCAAGTAACTGTTTTTTCTTTGTATCAAATTCTTCTTGTGTAATAATCCCTTCATCTAATAACCATTTTAGATCGCTCAATTCCTGTTTAATATTTAGGGTTGTAGAACTTGTGGAATTTATATGTTTTTGTTGCTCTTTCAACCATTTTTCGTCTTTGAAAACTCTCTGACTATTCATAAGCTCTACCAACTCTTGAATATTATCACGATCAGATGTCAGCACTTGATAACACTTTGAGCCAGAAAAAATTTCGAGACCAAAATCCTTATAAAGAAGTTGAGTTATTTTAGAAATGTAAAGATCAAATCCGTACTTCGGTGCAAGTAAGATAATTCTAATATTGGTAATATATAACGTTCCCTCAAAGTACTCGTTCACGTTTTCACGAATAACTTGAGAATTTCCCCCACCAGTCCTTATTGAAACGCCCTTGGCGACTCGAAAGCTAACGCCTGTGCCTCCACTTGTCCTACCCGTAACAACGTTTTTCTGATGAATAGCACTTGCTGTATTGCAATAATAACATACCTCACCTTCTTTAAGCGAAATATGAGGAGATTCCACTATTAGTCGTTGCAATTTTTCTTCCGGTGAAAGCTGCATATGTAATGGATTTTGTTCAACTATGTAATTATCTCCACTAACATTGCAGGAGCAATTCTCAATCTTTACATCATCAGAAAGCAGAATAAACTTTTCTGTTGATTTGCTAAACTTCACATTTATATGAACAGTATCCACATCGGATGGGATATAAAAAGAGAAAGCAAAATTTTTTCTTTTTCGCCACCATTTTAAAGTTATTTCATGATTCCCGTCATTTAATGAACATTGTAGTACGGAACCGTTTTTTATTGCGCCGTAATCAATGCCATCGATAATAATATTACACGAAGCCAACGAAGCAACAAATTGCTTTTTTCTGGTTATTATTAAATTACACATTCCCATATATAAATTCTCCTTTATAGTAAAACATCAATGCAGGTGAGCTTTTTTATTATTATACCATAAAATTCTACAATAGTAAATACACCTTAAAATTCATAACCTGTTATGTTTTCGGTGTTCGTTGACGGGAAGGTTTGTTCGTTGACGGGAGCAAATATTCATTGCCGGGCAGAGGGTGAAAATGCCGATTCTCGGTAATGAGGTAACCTTATATTCCAGATACAATTTTAGTACAAAGCCTTATTTTCACAGCGCCTTGTACAAATAAAAGCACTAATAACAGGTGAAAAAGTACAAAAAATTAAGGCTGATTCGTTCTGAATCAGCCTTAAGGCAGTTATGGTGGAGTCGAGGGGAGTCGAACCCCTGTCCGAAAATCTATCCACGCATCTTTCTCCGGGTGCATTTTGTCTATTAAATTTCCGCACAGCAACGCCGACAAACAGGCTTTACTGTACGTATCGTTTTAGTTCATGACCGTTATAAGCGATAATTCACAGTTCACGTTCACCGCTAATTTGACACCTTGGGCGAGGGCGCGGTAATCCTCGGCAAGATGCGCTGCAACTTAGGCAGCGAGTGCTACGTTTTCGTTAGCGTTTAATTTTAAAAAGTACAGTTGTTTAAAGAGGTACTGCATCTCTACCCGCTTAACGTGCTTCAAAATCCCCGTCGAAACCTTTACGACCCCATATAGTGATTTTTTTAGCGTCAAGTTGCTTTATATTATTTTTTACTTATTCTTTATTTCTGTCACGCATAGCGCGTTCCATAGTCCGCTCTGCCTGTCTCTTTGCTTCGGTATCCCTCTTGTCGTAGAGTTTCTTACCCTTGCAAAGACCTATCTCCATCTTCACTTTTGAGCCGGAAAAATAAACAGACAGCGGAACGAGTGTATATCCCTCTTTTCCTTTCAGAGAAAACAGCTTTATTATCTCTTTCTTGTGCATCAGCAATTTCTTATCGCGCAAAGGCTCTCTGTTAAAAATATTGCCTTTTTCATAAGGGCTTATATGAACGCCCGTTGCAAAAATTTCGCCATTATCAATCACACAATAAGAGTCATTTAAGTTAACAGCGCCTTGTCTTACAGACTTAACTTCTGTTCCGAAAAGCTGAATGCCTGCCTCATAGGTATCCTCAACAAAAAAGTCGTGATACGCCTTCTTATTCTTTGCAACGATCTTAATATTTTTCTTCTGTTCCATGTTGGTATCCGACTCTCCTTTCATACCTATTTTTTGTCCAAATCAAGTCACGGACATCATTATAACACAAACGCACTATTATTGCAAGTCATTTCTTGTCGGAAATTACTGTAACAAAATAACGAAGCGCGGACACACAACAGCGTATATCCGCGCCTTAAATTCATTTATTTAGCAATCGTAAGTAATTTATTCTGCATCTTTCAGAATAGAATTTGCGTCATCAGCATTAAACCCGTTATCATCAACGTCGCCTGCAAATTCATAAACGGGTTTTCCTGTATAGCCGTCAACTTCTGCTGCGATCTTCTTTGCAATCATAGCGTCGAACACGGTAACAACTCCGTCGCCGTCGAGATCGCCCTTAACTACAATATATGCGTTTTCACCGTTAGCTTCGATCTTATATCCTGTTCCAACTGTTGCTTCAGCTTCAATAGTGTTTCCTTCTTTGTCTTTGATGGTGAAACTACCGTTTGTAGTTCCCATTTCAGCGAGAACAACGGTGCCTGCGTTATCAGTGGATTTAAGAGTAAATTCGCTGTTTACAATAGCTTCGGCAAGAGCCTGTTTATCTGCTCCGTAAATTGCATTAGTCTTGGTGATTTCTTTAGCGGTTGTATCACCTATCATCATATATGTAATGCTTTCATTATCAAACAAAGCTGCGGGGTTGCTTATCATGGTATTTGCTTTAAAAGTAACAGTTAAAATGTTAGCTAATTCAGTCCCGGTATAACCTTCGTTTTCGGTAAATGTGTTCTTTACTACTGCAAATCTTACTGCTCCGTTTGCAGTGTCATCTTTTGAGGCATATGTCGATTTGCTTCCGTCAAGGTCGGATTTGATATCCGTAACCGAAATCTTTTCAGTGTTATATTTTAAATTGATCTGAAGACCGGCAACCTTAAATGAATCAACATCAGCGTTCGATATTTTTACGGTTGCTTTAAAAGTATTATTCTGTTCTACCTGGGTAGTTGTAACGCCCAATATTACGTTAAGACTATCCGTATCTGATTTTGCATTGTTAGCGGATACTGCGCTTCCTATTATCAACATAGCTGACAAAAGGCACAAAACCAAACACAAGGGAAGGATTATTTTAAAATATTTATTTTTGGTCATAATAATCAACACCTCTAAAACCACATATTTGCGACTATATACATAATTATTATATACTATATATAATCGCTTGTCAATAGAAAAATACGGTCATAATAATATAAATAAAGCGGCATATCTTTATATGCCGCTTTAAAAATCAGTCGATATCTTCAATAATTTCTTCAGGGGGAGTATCCATCTTGTAGGGGTTTCTCATAAGTCTTTGCATCATCTTAAATGCAGATGCATAATAGTATCCGTCGCAAATTCTTTCGTCCGTTACAACACAGAGATCAGTATAATGTTTTTCTTCTGCATTGCCTTCTGAATTAAGTTCATAAACCTTACGTCTTTTACCGAAAGCAACAAACAAAGGAACATTACCAAAGTCGTAAATGTGATGGAATACAGGGGGGATTCCAAGAGAACCCATTGAAGTAATTACGAGAGAAGCATGGAACGGGCTTACCTTAAGCAAAAACTTGGGAAGCAAGCCGAAGTAATCAAGTGTTCTGAGTAAGAACATAGCAAATTTTAAAACAAAACGGGGAATATAGTTGAGTATTCTTGCTGTCTTATCAAAATCGCTTTCCTGTTGTTGTTTACGGTATTCTACAACTGCATTGTTGAATTGATTATAAACGTCCATAGGGGTTGCATCGGGCTCGAAAATCATTTTGATGCAAGTGTCGGGAGATTCGAGTGTCATTTCTTTTTTTATTGTAATTGCAACTTCAATATTCTTTCTGGAAAAAATTTGCTGACCAGATACAAAACGGTTAATTGCAGGACGCTGAGAAACCGTTCTAACGTATGCGGCAATTATGAGATGCACGAGACCGAAATGTTCATGCCCTTCCGCATGTTTTTGCTTAATATACTTTTCGGCTGCGGATATTTCTAC
This sequence comes from Oscillospiraceae bacterium, assembly GCA_015065455.1. GTDB lineage: Bacteria > Bacillota > Clostridia > Oscillospirales > CAG-272 > RGIG1995. The sequence goes on from SVQI01000010.1 coordinate 43,997, forward strand.
ACTTGATGTAAACATATTCAAAGAGTCACTGCGATATCGCATAATGAACGGTGTAAGCTTAAGCATCGGGCTGATATTTTTAAGGAGATACCCGTCTGCTCTGTCACCAAAACGGCGTTTTCTTTTTTTCATATACAAAACTCCTGATAATAATATAATCAATTTATTTTACACTTATCTTGTTGTGCTGTCAATAACTTGTTAAAAAATAATTATTAATTTAACCGATTTTTTGTAATAATTTGTAATAATTTGTAGAATAATATTGCAAAAAGACCTCTACACATCTTGCTTCATAATGAAAAAGTGAAAGAATTTTTATATATACTTGATTTTTTTACTGTGTAATGATATAATTGTGAATATATGTAACTTAATTCACATGTTTTTGTATAGTAGGTACGAATACTGTAAAAAAGTATTTTCGGTAATGATAATTGATAAGGAAAGGTTGGTTATATATTTTGAAGAATTCGAAAAATATGATTTCTGCACCGGTTGAGACAATTATTAACGGAGAAACAGAATTTGCCGTAGCTGAGGCGTACAAATCTATAAGAACGAATATTATGTATTCTATGCCCAGAAGCAAAGAAGGCAAAGTGATCGTTATGACAAGTTCAGCTGCAGGTGACGGAAAAACCACCAACGTTATTAATTTGGCAATTACGTTTGCGCAGATAAAAGAGAGAGTACTTCTCATTGACTGTGACCTTAGAAAGCCTAAAGTTCACAGATATTTGAAGCTTGATAAAAAGGACGGTCTTTCAAACGTGCTTTGCGGTTTTACTGATCTAAGCAAAGCTATTAAGGTTGGAGTAAGAGAAAATTTTGACGTTATTACGGCAGGAGAAACTCCTCCCAACCCCGCTGAATTGATCCAGTCATATGAGTTTGAAAGATTGCTCACTTTCCTTAAGACAAAGTATGATTATATATTCATAGACACACCGCCCGTTAACGTTGTAACTGACGCTTCGCTTGTTGTTAAAAACAGTACAGGTGTTGTTCTGTTGGTAAGAAAGAATCATACTACGGTTGATATGCTTGACGATGCCGTTAACAATTTGAAAACGGTAGATGCAAATATTTTAGGTGTAGTTATGATTGACAGTAAAGAAGGAAACGTAGTTTCAAAGAGCTATAAAAACAGTAAATATTCATACAGCAACAGCTACGCTTCCGATAACCGTAAAGAAAAATGATTGATATACATTCACATTGTTTACCTGCTCTTGATGACGGTGCAAAGAACGTTTCTGAAAGCATAGATATGCTTACTGACAGTTATAACCAAGGTGTAGAAAAGTGTGTTTGTACTCCTCATGCAAGTATTCATCGTAATGATGATATTTTGCGTCATATTGATAAGAGAAATAAATCCATTGAGCTTTTAAAACAGGGAATAGCCGATAAAAATATATTGATTCCCGAGCTGCATTACGGATTTGAAGTGTTTATTGATAATGATATTTCCGTTTACAGCGATATAGAAAAAATGTGTATTGACGACACAAAATGTATGTTGGTTGAGTTGTCGTACACAAAATATAACGAGTACTATCCCGAATGGCTGTATTCGTTGTCTGTAAAAGGGATTACTCCAATTTTAGCTCACGTTGAGAGGTATCAGTATTTTGATAGACTCTTTGAAGAACTTGACGGTTTCAAGGTTATTTACCAGATAAATGCCTCAACGCTGATGACTTCACAGGGGAAAAAGCTATTGAACAAACTATATCAAAGCGGAAGCACGGTTGTTGGTGGAAGTGATATGCACAATATGCTTTTCAGAAGAAGCAAAATTGCAAAAGCTTATAAAAAAGTTGAAAAGATCGATTCTGAAATAGCGCAGGATATTTTCTACAACAACGCGAAAAGAATACTCGGTATATAATTATATAAATATAAATGAAAAAAAGCCTCGTTTTATACGAGGCTTTTTGAGTTTTACATATTTTCAACGAATTTGTCAAGGAAGCTGACGTCAAGGCTTTCGAGCTCACCTGCATCGCATTTTTTTGCAATTTCGGGATTGATGGGCAGCTTTGCAACGTTTTCTATGCCAAATTTTTGTGCGATTTCGTCAATGTGGCTTTCACCGTAAATATAGTGTTTTTTGCCGCAATCGGAGCATACAAAATATGACATATTTTCAACGATACCGTAAATCGGAATGTCCATCATACGTGCCATATTTACAGCCTTTTCTACAATCATTGAAACAAGCTCCTGAGGAGAGGTGACGATAATGATTCCGTCAACGGGAATAGACTGGAATACAGTAAGGGGAACGTCGCCCGTGCCGGGAGGCATATCAATAAACATAAAGTCTATGTCTTCCCAGATAACGTCAGTCCAGAACTGCTTAACTGTTCCTGCAATTACAGGACCGCGCCATACTACAGGGTCGGTTTCGTTTTGCAGAATAAGGTTTACAGACATAACCTCAACGCCGTCCTTGCTTTTTGCAGGAATGAGACCTCTTTCGTCGGCATAAACCTTTTCTTTAATACCGAAAACCTTAGGAATGGAAGGACCTGTAAGGTCGGCATCGAGGATTCCGACGCGGTTATTCTTTTTGTTCATGGCAGATGCCAACATGGAAGTAACAAGTGATTTTCCGACTCCGCCCTTGCCGCTGACGATGCCGTATACTTTTTTTACACTGCTTGCGGGATTAAGTTTTTCAAGTAAGAACTTGGGGTCTCTTGAAGAACAGTTTTCACTGCAAGTAGAGCAATCGTGTGTACAATTTTCGCTCATTTTTACATACGCTCAGGTATAGCTGTAAAATACAGTGCATACAGAGCTGAAACTCCTTTTTTAAAATATCTTTTCTAAGAAATTATTATATCCTTTCTTTTGTATTATGTCAATAAATAAAAAAATTTTGCAGAAAAAAGCAACTTGTTTTTCTGTTTTTTAAGTTTTTGGGGGATTTTAAAAGGGGACTTTTTTTAAAAAGTCCCCTTTTGTTATTATCTGCAACCGCAGTTATTATTGTTGTTATTATCCTTACAATCGTAAGATGCTTTACGGCAGTCGTTATACTTGTTATCTTTGCAATCGTAAGATGATTTATTGCAGTCGTTGTACTTGTTGTCCTTACAGCAGTCAAGTCCTGCTTTATCAAATGCAGGATTGTACATATAGAAGTTTTTCTTTTCGCAATTCTTATCCTGAGATATACGGAGTGCGTCCCCAAATCTCTGATAGTGAACGATTTCTCTTGCACGTAGGAATTTGATTACGTCGCATACGTCGGGATCGTCTGAAAGGCGAAGAATGTTATCATACGTAACTCTTGCCTTTTGTTCAGCCGCTAAGTCTTCGTTAAGGTCTGCAAAAACGTCGCCCTTTACGGCAAAGTATGCAGCGGTGTAGGGAACACCTGCCGCTGAAACGGGGTAAATGCCGGTCGTGTGGTCAACAAAGTAAGCATCAAATCCAGCCTTTTTAATTTCATCAATGCTGAGGTTTCTTGTCAGCTGATGAACTATTGCAGCTATAATTTCCATATGCGCAAGCTCTTCTGTGCCGATGTCCGTTAAGATGCCGATAACTTCATTATACGGCATGCTGTAACGCTGATTCAAATAACGTAATGAAGCGCCGAGCTCACCGTCAGGACCGCCAAGTTGTGTGATTATAGCTTTTGCAAGTTTTGCATTCGGATTTTTTATTTTTACCGGATATTCAAGTTTTTTATCGTATATCCACATATCTTAACCCTCACATTCCCAAGGCCAAGGTGAATCAATCCAGTTCCAATCGCAGCCTTGATTTGCATTTGCGGTCAAAGGACCGTGCTTTTCTTCATATTCTTTTCTTAAATAATCCGCTCTGTCTCTTGCTGTATAAAAATATTCAAGCGCTTTCTGGCAGTAGGGGTAAACGTCAAGATACAAATTGGCTTCAATAAGCTCAAAATCAGCCATTTGTACTTTTTTCATCATTTTTTCTCTGTCTTTCATTATAAGCAGTTCCCCCTATTGCATTTATATCCTAAAAAGGGTTTGTCAAGCTCAGCAAAAATTGTGCCTGCTTCAAATCCTCTGTCACAGTCATAAATATTCTGCCATTCCTGATAAGGTGAATAAACCATACCAAGCTTGTAATTCATATCTTTCTTTTCGCAGGAGTCGTAACGGTCGTTATCCGCTGCTCTGCGTACCTGAGCTCTTGTATAATCCGTGCAGGATTCTCTCGTGCGGCAGGATGCAGGCTGCTGATAACAGCCTCTGTTGTAATTCATATATTTTCTCTCCTTAGTTTTTGTTGTAATTATATAATTTTTTACGAAACGAATAATTCGTCTCGTTGTATAATATGCTTTATGGAGAGTAATTGGTACATATTTTAGCCATTTATCCAAAAAATTCCTGATTGTGTATGTAAAATAATTATAATATGTCAACATTTTCTACCAAAATGCTAAATGTAACAAATATTTCATCAAAAAATCGGTAATTTTATATATTTACAAATCATGAACTTTTAGTTATAATATATGACGGTAAACTCACAGCAGCACGACAGACCGATTATCTTGTGAAATATCAATCGTATGATATACTGTACATAAAGATAATGCTCTGTTGTGTTTTTATTTTTACCATAAAAAAGTGCCGCCCTCTTTAGCCGTGTGCCAAAGAGGGCGGTTTTATTGTTTTTTGTGTTTTTAATCAGAATTTTGCGCGAAGTTCTATGACCTTACCAATAATACAAACGGGAAGATTTTCAATCTGTTCGTTATTATAATACATAGGTTCGTACTTAGGATTGGTAGAAATAAGCATAATGCCATCGGGGCGCTTCTTAATCTTTTTACAGGTAGCTTCACCGTCGCCTACCATAACGATGCCAATTTCGCCCGAATTAATATCATTTTGCTGTCTTACGATAACTATATCGCCTCGGGACATCTTGGGCTCCATACTGTCACCGTTAATTCTAAGAGCAAAAAATTCTCCCGTAGAAGCCAAAGCCTCGGGAATCTCTTCCCACGTATCAGAATCAGCAACGTCTATATATTCCTGTATAGCGGTAATTGGCGTACCGGCAGCAACGTTACCCATAACGGGAATTTTTACAGCGCCTCTGTGATTTTTTTCTTCCTTTTCACCCATAAGGTAGCCGGTAGAAACACAGAACATATCTGAAATTTTTTGTATAGTAGACATTCGCGGAACCTTTGTATCATTTTCCCAGGTTGAGACCGCTTTGTCGGATAGGCCGAGCAGCTTGCCGAATTCAGCCTGCGTAAAGCCTTTTTTTTCACGCAAATGCTTTATTCTCTTTCCTATTGTCATATAATCACTCACTTTCGTTGATACTATTGTACACTAAAAGTAGAAAAAAGTCAAGAGAAATTCAAAAAAATTCTACCAAAAGTATTGACATTCTACCAAAAGTGGAGTATAATGTACCCGTAAGATGAAAAAAGAGAAGAACACTGGTAAAAAAATAGGAGAAAAAATATGAATAATTGCATTGATGAAAGAATTATACCTTACAGAAGACCACAACAGCCTATAAAAATAGAAAAAAACAGAGTTAAGGGTACACCACTCACCCAAAAAACACAGAAAGAGGGCGTGATTATACGCGCTATGAAGGCTGTTGCATTAATTTTTTTGCTTTTTGTATCTACTTTTGGTGGAGAGGTTACAAATCAAAAGAAGAGTAATGAAGGCGTAACGTTGAAAGCTGTCAAGAAGTGTATTGTTTATACAGGAATTGCTCTTGCCCTGTGGGGATTCCTTGTAGTAGTAAGCAATCTTGTTAATGCTGTTACACTTTTACCGTTATGGAGTCTTATTCTAATATTTGCTTTGTCGGTTCTTACCGCCTCCGGAGTTATGAAAAGCTAAAAGCAATAAAGAAGCATATACATAAAAAACACCTCCGTACTATTCGGGGGTGTTTACGACCTGTTTAAGCAAAGGAGCGATGACATGAGACACGTTGACGACGGTTACAGCTACGAATTTTACGCATACGAACAAGACGTACTTGACTACTATCGCAAAAAGAGTGATTACGATACTGATGAAAGCGAGAGAGAATTCCGAGGAATGAAGGTAAATGTTCTTGAAGAAGATACCGAATCAACATTTTCGTTTGGTACGTTTTAATTTTATTTGACATCAGACATAACAGGCAAAGGAGAAGACGGTTTTATGGCAAACAAAACAATAAACGTTGAGGCTATGTGCCCTTTTTTCTATACGGAATCGGCAAAGAGTGTTACGTGTGAGGGTATTGTGGGAGAAAATACGGTAACAAGGTTTTCATACAGTTCACAGAAAATAACACACGAAAAAACTTATTGTACTTCTGATTATTGTACTTGCCCGATATACAAAGCCAATATGAAAAAGTATTGATAAAAATAAAAAATGAGTATAGTTTTTCTATACTCATTTTTTTATTGTTGACTTAATTACATTTTTAAGTATAATAAGCTTAGAAATAGATGTCTTAGGGAAAGGTGTATTAACTATGATGACTTTAGATAACGGTGTGGTTATATTCTTGGTTTCTCTCGGTCTGTCGATTTACGGATTGATATCATTTCGAAAAAATGGTATGAAAGACAAAGATGTGTTGTTGACCTTAACGAAAAGATTTTCTATTATTCCATTAGGGGTTAATCTGTTTATATTAAGTTTGTTTGTGGTGCCGTATATGGCAAATGTGGTAATAAGGATTGTGAGTATACCGGGATATATTGTTATTTATTTGTTTATTGCGGGATTATATGCGAGTGGCGTTTCTGCTGCGGTTGGTCCTGCGATTGGACTTGCGGGAATTGTTCTTTCACTATACAATAAGCGCGCACAGAATAAGCCAAGTATTAGATATATAATTATTTCTGTAATAGCTACTCTGATCTCGCTAGGTTTTTTAGCCATTTTTCTTAAAAGATTAATTCCATATGCATTAGAACATATATAATTCATTGTATTTTTTGAAAATATGAAAATAAAAATTCCCCTAAAGAAAATTCTTTAGGGGAATTTTATTTAAAACGAAAATTACTCTAAATTTTAAGTGGACAAAAGATATTTACTGATGAGCAAAAAAAAATGAGTAAATCAAAAGAGTGTATTAAAAAAAGGCTTTCCCTAGAGGTGAAGGCTAAAATACCACCCGCATTAGCGAGTGGTATTTTATTGTTACATATTCTTTAGTTGCTTTTTGAATGTATCAATACATTCTTTATACTGCTCAAGTGTCATATCGGGCAGATACGGAGTGAATGAAAAATATCCGTCAAATGAACGCGAAAGCATAATTGATGCTAATTCTTTAACCTCAGCACAGCCGTGATATAGCATTATTGGTTCGTGTGTGTTGTAAAGCCCGTCGTTTATGCGCAGGAAGGAAATGCAATTTTTAATTTTACTTGTGTAATATGCGTGGAAAAACGGGTGTCTTTGTGTGCGCACAATTTCAAATGGGTTAAAAATCACATAGGCATTCTTGTCGCAAATAACGTCCTTCAAAACAGTTTCATTATTTATAAAGGAGTCAGCGTTGTTTTCGATAAGCAACGGAATTCCGTATGATTGTGAAAGCTTAGACACGAACGTCAAATCATCGGTTTCCTTTGGAATTATTTTAATTCCCTTTATATTAAGAGTAAGAGCGCGTCTAAAAAGTATATTCAAACTCTCTTTGTCATTGACGTCAAGATTGGTTGTAAACAAAACAATTCTTTTCCCATAGTCGATAAGAAGCTCGCGTACGCGTTCAACCTGTACTCCCGTCATCTTATGGAGAGGAATACTGTCAATCGACTCAACGATTTCTATATTATTTATGCCGAGATTTGTAGATGCCTTAAGTTTTGACTCAAAATCATTTGCAATTTTGTCTGATATTTCTACACTGAAATTATACATAATTATTTCTCCTCCACTACACAGATTTCGCAGTTCGGATCGTGGCATTGATACGTCTTGTAACGATTGTAATCAATTTCTTCATTACTGTAAAGAAGTCTTGACCAATGGCAAGAATTGCAGTTTTCGTTATGGCAGATAAAGAACAGAGGGTCATTTTCCAAAAGACTCTTTGCCAATTCATACATACCTTTAACGTCTACCGATTTTACGACTGCATTACCTATTTTACCCTCGACCATAAGCTCGTTTTTGCGGAGCAGGGGGGTGATTGCAAGAAAATCGCGGTGCCCGGGAGGGAATTTCTTTAACGTAAATTTTTTGTTTTTATAGTCGTCAATATAGGTGGGGGCAGGTATATCGAGTGTGAGAAGATATTTGGCATCTATGGCTTCTTCCATAGAGTGCATTGTTGTATTTCTGTCCATATCAACGCCGAGCAATATTGCCTTTCCGTTAAGCTCGGCTATTTTCAGATATGGAGTTCCTTCTCCGCAGCCTGTTTCGCATTTATCGTGGTCTTTGGTTATATATTCAGCGTTTTTTCCGTATGCAGCAATCGAGTGAACGGGGTGAAGTGAACGAAAAACGCCCTTTCTGTTTCTGAAAGCTTCGCTCAAATAACCCACTGCAGATGGGGACGTTGCAGCATCAAAAGGAGCAAACCAACCGGTTAAAGTAGACATACACAAAGTACCTTCTTCACCTATTGCTTCAAGAAAGGCATCGATAACAGTATCGGCACCGCCTTCAACACCGCCGATAGAAGTCAGAGCGCTGTGCAAAAGCAGGGTGTCTCCTTTTTTTATGCCCATACATTCAAGGCTGAAAATAATATCCTGTTTCGTTATCATACAAGTTCTCCTTTAGTTGTTTTCGGTGATATAAGCTCTGCAGGGTGCACAGCTTGTATCTGCTATATTGATAGGAAGGGCAGTTAGAGTAAGATTCTCCGTGCCTATATTTTCCATATTAACAAGAGGGGAGAGAAGAATAATGTCCGCTCTGTAAAACATATCAAAAAAGCCTTCGGGCTTTTCTAAGTTTTCCCATCTTGGTACGTCTGAGCCGAGCAAAAACGGTTTCTTGGAAACGAGCCATTCCATAGCCTCGTAAGAGAGAAACGGAGAACATTCAAGATATTTTTTATCCGTCCAATATTCACCCCAACCGCAAGAAAAGATAAGCGCATCGCCCTCTCTTATATCAATGTTTTCGGAGGCATTTTCGAGCATTTCAACAGTTATTTTTTCGCGTTTTCCCGTTTCGAATAAGTCCTTGTCAAGCTTTATATGTGAGCATCTGATATTGACTAACTTTTCGAGCGGAATATCGACTAAATAGTAACTGTTTTCAGGGCCGAAAAAGTGAGCCGGAGTTTCTATATAAGTTCCCGTTTGGGAGTGCATTCCTTCAAAAATTTCACAATATATTTTTGAATCAACCCACTCCGGCTGAGGAAGCGGTTTTGTTTTGTATTTCGGGAATGGATATTCGTAATTCCACATATCGTTTCTTATCTGACCTGTAACATCATAAATTTTCATACTATATAATACACCGCCTTTAGTAACCATTTTAACATTTTTAACAAAAAAGTGCAAGAGGTTATATATAATAATTGCAAAATTAAACTAAATGTGTTATAATAATGCTCAAATCAACAATATGGAGGAGAATATGAATTTTCTTAATATAGAATATTTTTTGGTTGCCGCAAAGGAGCTTAATTTTTCAAAAGCGGCAGAAAAATTGTATATTTCTCCGCAATCATTGAGTACACACATTGCAAAGCTTGAAAACGAGCTCGGGGTAGAATTGTTTTACAGAGACCATCCTATGAGATTGACTTATGCCGGTGAGATACTCGTAAAGAGGGGACAGGATATCCTTGACGGTAAAAATCAAATGATAGACGAGCTCCGCGATATATCGGATTCAAAAAAGGGTAAATTGTCTATCGGTGTGTCTCATACGAGAGGACTTGTTTTTTTGCCGCTTGTTCTGCCGAGATTTCACGAGGAGTATCCGGGTGTCAGCATCCGTGTTCTTGAAGCGTCCACATCAAAGCTTGATACTGCACTGGCTAACGGTGATATTGATATTATGATAAGCCTTATGCCTTTTTCCAATGAGAACGTTCAAAGCGTTGAGCTGTTATCAGAGGAAATGTTTATGCTTATCCCCGATAAAATACTTGATAAATATTTTCCCGATAATAAAGCTGACGTGCTTTACAGACTGCAGAATAAAAATGAAATTAGTTTGCTAAAGGACTGTCCGTTTTTGATGCTTCATACCGATAACAGAGTTCGAGCTATTGCGGATAAGGTTTTGAATGAAAATTCAATAAAGCCCAATATACTTCTTGAGGTTGAGAATATTGAAACGCTGCTTGAGCTTTCAAGAAGAGGAATGGGTATAACGTTTTATCCTCATTCGCTTCAGACGTATTCTGCGTCAAAGAAATTTGAAGGACTTCATATTGTCAAGGTGTCTTACGGCACGAAGCAAGCAATTGGGGTAGGGCATTTGAAAAACAGATTTTTATCGCAGGCGGCAAAGGACTTTATAAATATTTTAAAGGAAGTAATACAGTGAAAAGAAAAAACACTATCTGTCAATGTTTGACGGATAGTGTTATTGTTTTTATATCTGTTTTCTTGCGCGTCCGTATTCGTCGTCAAGCTGAAAATAAGGACAGTTGTTATATCCGCTTGTTAAAAATCTCAACATTTCGTCCTCGTCAAGATTTTTTACACATTCATAACATTCATCGTATTCGTCGTATACGTAATATATACAGAGCTCGCAAGAGCTTTGAATTTTTTTAGCCATATAGAACCTCAATTTTAAAATAGCGTTTTCAGTTGTCAACGACAATATCGGCAACCTCGGCGTTTACAAGTTTAATTAAATCAACCGGAGCAAGCTCTACCTGACAGCCTCTTTTTCCTGCGCTGAAGGCTATTTTTTCGAAAGAAGTTGCGCTTTCGTGGATTACTGTATGAAGTTTCTTTTTCATTCCGATTGGAGAGCAGCCGCCGTGAACGTATCCCGTAAGACCGAGAAGGTCTTTTTGTTTTATCATTTCGATGGATTTAACCCTTACGACCTTTGCCGCCTTTTTTAAATCGAGTGAGCAGTCAACGGGAACGACAAAAACGTAATTTGTCTTTGTGTTTGCCACCGTTACAAGTGTTTTAAAGGTTGATTCGGACGGTCTGCCTATCAAAGCCGCAACGTTTTCTCCTACTGTTTCGTCGGGGTTGTATTCATACGCTTTGTATTCGATTTTGTTTTGCGTAAGTATTCGCATTACGTTAGTTTTTTCCATAATATTTCGCTTTCTTTTTTGTTATTATACTACCTGTCCGCCGTTAGTGCTTATCGTTTGACCCGTGATATTCTTTGCTTTGTCGGATGCAAGGAATAATGCAAGTTCAGCGACGTCTTCGGGAGTTCCGAATCTGTTGAGAGGAATATCGTTTTTTATAAGAAGCAGATCTTCGTCAGAAAAATCCTTCATCATATCGGTCATTATAACACCGGGAGCAATGCAGTTTACTCTTATTCCCGACAGTCCCAACTCTTTGGCGAGGGATTTTGTAAATCCTATTACACCTGCTTTTGCCGTTGAATAATGGACCTCGCAGGATGCACCGTCAATTCCCCACATAGATGAAATGTTGATTATGTTTCCGGATTTATTGTTCAGCATATATTTAACAGCGTTATGTGAGCAGTTAAATACTCCGCTGAGATTGGTGTTTATCATATTGTTCCACTCGGACGGGGAAATATCAGTAAAAAGCTTTATCTGACTGATTCCCGCATTGTTTATAAGTGTATCTATTTTGCCGTATTTTTCAATACAAAAATCAATCAAGGATTTCGCTTTGCTGTAAATAGAGACGTCAGCTTTGAAAATCTCGCATACACAGCCTTGTTTTGTAAGGCTTTCTTTTAATTCTTGGGCGTCAACTTCACTTTTGTTATAATTTATTACGACGTTGTAATTGTTTTTTGCAAAAGCTTCGGCTATTGCTTTTCCGATACCTCTTGATGCGCCGGTAATTACAGCCGTTTTGTTATTCATTTTTTGTACTCCTCTAAAACGCTCTTTAAAAGTTCGGGATTGTCCGTCATGATACAGTCGCAACCGAGCTCAATAAGCTCTCTCATTTCGTCTGCTTCGTTTATGGTCCAGTACTGTACCGCGATATTGCGTCTGTGGGCTCTTTTAATGATAGTTTTTTTGTCAAGTGTAATTGTTATTCCGAGGTCGTAGCTTGTGGGAATCTGCAAACAACCGAAGTCGCTGTTATCAAAAATATTAACGCCGAGATATTGTGTGAGAATAAATTTTGCAGCAGTTCCTGTCGGTGCACCTCGCATGAGGTCTTTATAATTGGTTTTAAGCTCTTTTTCTATTTCATCGTGGAAAGTGCCTACTACTATTCTGTCTTTATAAAGAGGGTATTTGTTTAACGTTTCGTTTAAAATTTTACAAGACTTGTAACCGAGCTCTCCGCTGTTTTTTATTTCTACGATAAATAAAAGGTCAGGGTTGGTGTTGTAAAATTCTTCGAAAAGCTTGTCTACGGTAGCTATCTGAAGTCCCATTGATGAAATGTCGGTTGCGTTTTCGTAAGGTCGGTTGCCGTCTTTATCTGTAAAGTAGTAGCCGAAATTATACTGTTCAAGCTCGGCTAAAGTCATATCCTTTATATAGTGGCGTTTGTTTTCGTCTTCGCAAAGTTTTTCAACCTCGTCGAGTGAAATATCACCGTTTATGTTGCAGGTTTCGTCAATATATTCATCGTGGTTGTATACGAGGTAACCGTCTTTTGTAATATAAAGGTCACTTTCAATAATATCTACTTTGTATGTGTTAACGGCTTCTCTGAAAGCAAGCATTGTGTTTTCAGGATTGCAAATAGCTCCGCCTCTGTGAGCCGCAATCATGGGAAGAGCGCCCTTTTCAACAATGAAGGGGTTGTTTTCTACGTTTTTCTTGGGGGGAATAACATTGATTATTACCCAGAATAATACTAAACTTGCCAGAATGATGCCAAAGATTTTTAGTTTCTTGTGTGATTTCATTTTTTTAGTTTTCCTTTCGTATATAAAACTGTTATTATAAATGCAAATTCATCCGAATACTTCTGCCGCTGCGACAACTTTAAGGATGTTTGTGTCAATTTTGTCCCGTCCGTATGCGTCGAGAAAACGGCTGCTGTATTTATACGTTTTTAAATTAAACCACAAGGTCCAGATACCCCAGAATATATCAATGTGTCTGTCACCCACACCGCCGTTGCCAAGGTCAATAAATTTTGACAGTTTCCAGTTGTCGAGAATTATATTCGGCAAGCAGTAATCACCGTGTATTAGCGTGTCTGATTTTAGCGCGTTTTTGCCCTCGTTAAGTACGGCTATTGCATCGTCAGCCGAGCGGTAGCCGAAGCTGTCGGGGAAATTTGATTTGTCGTACGTTCCGTTTTTATAGTTAGTTTCTGCAAGAGAAAGGTAGTCTTTTATTCTGTTTTTTACAGGACAGTCGGAAAAATCGAGCTCGTGCAGTTTTCTTAGTTCACTTGCTATTGTGTCGCATAGTCTTATCGGGTCAGATGTATAAGTATCGTGTGTGCAATCCTCTCCGATTACCTTTGCAGTTAAAAGCCAGTCTGACGTGTTGCTTATGTAATGCAGCACTTCTGTTCCGAGGTCTTTTTTATAAAAATAATCAGTCATTTTGGCTTCTTTTTCAAGAGTGTTTTTTGCAGAGGTTTTGAGATAGTAACCGTTATCTTTATCTATATAATACACTCTTGCTTCAGGAGAACACGAGCTGTCATAAATTCTTGCACCCGTAATAAATTGTTCAAGCTCAGATGGAATACCGTTCGGAATATTTGTCAGTAAAGTTTTTTTCATATTAACCTTTTTAATTGTATATGATATATGTTTTTTAACTGTTTGCCGAGTAATAATTATTTTTATTAGGATTCTTTGACTGTTTTCCCGCAAATATTTTCGGGTGTCAGTTGTAGCAATAGCGTTCTATGCGCGTGTTGTTTGATCTCTGCATTGATATACGCATCGTCTTGTGTAAATTTATAACTGAGCTTTGTTGTAATATCGACAATTTTATCCAACTCGTCTATGATATCAATCTTACCAAAAACAATGACACTTTTTATATTCAGTTGCCAATCCCCCGGATTGCGATATCCTTGGGTGTATGTACAGAAAGATACTTTATTGTCTTTTTTTAATGAATCTAATCTGTGCCCAATCTTTCCGCAGTGAAAATAGATTTTACCGTCTTCTTCGTTGTAATAGTGATTCATCGGCATTGCGTATGGATAACCGTTGTCTCCGTTAACCGAAAGGACGCCTCTTTTTTCTGTTTTTAGAATATGGATACATTCTTCTGTGGATAGTTTTTTATTTTTTCTAATTAATTCTCTGAACATTTTATGCTCCGTATGAAATAATTTAATGTTAGTTTATTGGTTAATATGTAAATATAATTAACGCCTGATATTGTACGCCGAGATCCTTTACTGCGCCGACACGTTGTCGTTCTTGAGCGAAGCGAAGAATCTTGCGGTGGTTTGCTTGATGATGACACGGCAGGGCGATTTTAGATTTTGAACACCGATTTGTAGGGACCGGCGTCCTCGACGGTCCGTTAAAAATATCGTTCCCTTCGTTGCGGACCGTCGAGGACGCCGGTCCCTACAAATTCGCGGTTATTTTTTCGTCAGACAAACGACATTTTCGTCTGTAATGCCTTTAGGTGGGATATTCACCGCAGAAATTTGATAGCGTTTCATTGATTATAACCCTAAAATATAAAAGCCGGTATATGCTTCTGCTTTATTTA
>SVQI01000001.1:0-241 GCA_015065455.1 Oscillospiraceae bacterium
GTCCATCGCATCAGCGGTGGACTTCTTTTTTTGTTTGTGCCCACAAAGAAAGGACTCGAAGGGGAGCGGTAGCGAATCAGTAGCCCAGTGGGCTACTGAGAGCCGCGGAAGACCGAGCGCGTAGGTCGCGCGAGACCGAGTCCTTTCGCCCCTGCCAAAAAGAAGTCCATCGCATCAGCGGTGGACTTCTTTTTTTGTTTGTGCCCACAAAGAAAGGACTCGAAGGGGAGCGGTAGCGAAT
>SVQI01000001.1:251-166016 GCA_015065455.1 Oscillospiraceae bacterium
GTCCATCGCATCAGCGGTGGACTTCTTTTTTTGTTTGTGCCCACAAAGAAAGGACTCGAAGGGGAGCGGTAGCGAATTAATGCTTCAGCGTTCAAGCGAAAATATGTGATTTCTGTATAAAACATACAAAAAAATATCCACTCACACAGCGAGTGGATATTCTTTTAATTTTTTGCAGCAACAATAAGCGATATAAGCTTTTGTCTGTATACTTCTACCTCAACAGCATTCTTTCCTATTGCGTTTTTAAGCGCTTCTATCGTATTATAACCTTCCTTTGTCGCATACTCCTTTGCTATCTGCGTATACTCTTCGTCGGAAATAACTATATTGTTTGCTCTTATCGTCTGATATACCGCCATTTCGTGCGCTATATTCAGCTGCAATTTTTTTACAAGTTCTTCTTTAAACTTCTCAAGGCTTTCAAATCCGCTTGCTTGAACAAGCTTTTCGAGTGTAGTCTGATAATACGACGCCATCGTTTCATAATTTTCAAGCATCTCATTAAGACGGTCGTTAACTGTATTTTCGGGATATTTTTTTACCTCACAAGATTCGAAATACTTATTCCATGCCAAATAGGCAGTATAGTATTCCTTCATATACTCCTTGTACCCATCAACAGTAGTAAATAAATCGCTTTTTAATGATTTTACCATATCGTCAGTAAGCTCGGGAACGTTCTTTACACCTATCTTGTTGATAGTAACCTTGAATTCAACGTCCTTGCCCGCAAGCTCGGGAGCTGATTGATACGGGTCGGGGAACTTCAATTTAAGCACTACAGTTTCGCCTTTACTGTGGCCTATAAGCCCCGCTTCAAAGCCATCTATATACGTTTTTGAGCCTATTGTTAATTCCTGGGATTTGGCGGTTCCACCGCTGAATTCTTTTCCGTCCATCGTTCCAACGTAATCAATAACAACAGTATCACCGTCTTGAACTACCGTTTTGTCAACCTCGGTAAATTCAGCAAATTCCATAGCCATATTATCTACGCTTTTTTCAACGAAGTCCGTTATTTCATTGGAGTCGTAATCAACACCCGGAAATGGTCCGAGTGTTATATATTCACTCAAGTCAAAATCATAAGGTTTTACGTCTTTTTCGGGTTCTTTTTTATTATCTTCCCCTTTGGTTGTTTCTGTATCTTTGGGTAATTCCTCATTCTTATCGCCTGACATAAAAACTATAGTAAAAGTGAGTGCAAAAATCACTACAAAAACAAAAGCAATTATTATTGATTTAATCTTTTTGTTATCCACGCCATTCCCTCCGAATAATCGAAAATAAAACATACATCAATTATATCAATTATCTGATTGTTTGTCAATTAAAAGTCAGTTCTTTTGGAAACTGCAAAAACTTTGCTAAAACTAATCTTTCGTATTTTCATAAAACAAAAACCCCGGGTATTCCCGAGGTTTTTCTATTTTAAAAATTAGTCTTCAATTCTTGTTCTCTTCTTGGAGATTACTACGCTTGCACCTACAAGGGCAATTACTGCTGTCGCGCTAAGCCACGCGATAGGAGATCCTGTCTGAGGAGGTGTTACTGTCTTTTCTACAACTTCAGAGTTTGTAAACGCTGCATCTACGTTTGCTAAATCAATTGTTCCTTCTTTGTAGGAAATGTACTTTGTTGTGGGTTCTGATGGACCAAACTTGGTTGTGTTTATATATGTAATAGTACCAACCTTTGCGGGAGCATCAATGCTAATCATCAATGCACCTTCAATTCCTGCGCCTGTTACACAATCAATAAACGAGACATCTCCACCTGTAATATTAACAGCTACGTTACCCTTAACAGCAGAAAACTGTCTGTTACTGAAGGGAGATACGCCTGCGCAGTTTACATATTCAATCTTACCGCCTGAAACGTTAATTGTTGAATTACCCTTTACTGTTGCACATTTTTCAGCGTTTACTGAATGACCTGCTGCAACTACCTTGCCCCATGTACCTGATTTAACAGTAAGAATGGGATTGCATGTCTGTTCAAGACCGTTACGTGTTGTACCAAAAATATTGGGGAATACTTCACCTTTAACGGGTGTAGCACTTGCATAGTCCATAGATGTTACTGTAACACCTTCATCTATAGTAAGATTGTTTCCGTTCGCATAGAAGCTGAAACCTGCTTCGTACTGTGTAAGGGAAATATTTGTCACCTTATATCTGTATTCAATAGCAATGTTTTTGATTGTTGTATTGCCGCCAAACCACAAACTTGTTGAATCCCATGATGAATGATCGAGTATAAGCTTGCTACCCTCAGCGCCTTTGATTACAACTTCGCCTGTATTAGGAAGCTTGAAGTCGCCTGCATATCTGTTTTCAAAAGCATTTGCTGCATCGATAAACAAATCACCTACTACAACAACCGTACCGCCTTCAGCACCGAGAGCCTCAAGACCTCTGTACAAAGGATGAGCTTTTGACAATGCATCATTTGCAAATACCATTTTACCACTTGCTACGTTATCCTTCATCCATTTTATAACATCAGCATAAGCAGCATTTTCAAATGTCGTAAGAACGCCTGAGCCGCCATCCTTAACTGTATCTGTTACAAGACCGGGACCAAGCGGTTTTTCTGCAGATGAGCCGTCACCTGTACCTGTTGCTGAAATATAAATTGTTCTGTCGGAAACAGCAGAAGTGTACATTACCGTACACGAAATAATTACCGCAATAATCAAAATTGCGGGGATGAGAAGTTTTGTCATCTTTCTCATAATAGATTCTCCTTAAATGTAAAATTTGTCTATACGCGTAACGCGTACTCCATTGTTGTATTAATTTTACCATACTTATGTTCACAATGTCAATGTAAATTGTTCACATATTATTTATATTTTTTTCATATACATCAACCAATTATATGTGAAAGTGTACGATTTTATTATAAAAATTTTTATATAATAATTATATATGCAAAACCGAGGATAACCATATTTCCCTGCAAAAAATTGCAAGTCTAATTCAGGTCTCTTCCGATAACTTAAGCTATAATATCTTAATTGTCCATATTTTATTTTTACAAAACAAAAAACCTCGAGAATATCTCGAGGTTTTTTTATTTTAAGAATTAGTCTTCAATTCTTGTTCTCTTCTTGGAGATTACTACGCTTGCGCCTGCGAGAGCAAGTACTGCTACAACGCTGAGCCATGCGATAGGAGATCCTGTCTGAGGTGTATCTGTCTTTTCAGAAATTTCGGATGCGTCGAATTCAGCATCAATGTTTGCCAAATCAATTGTACCCTTTCTGTAAACAATAGCCTTTGTTTCAGGATCAAGAGCAGATGAGTTACGAGTTTCTCTGTAGAAGATGTCGCCTACTTTACCGCCGTCGATATCGATAAGCAACTTACCTTCAATACCACCACCGGTTACACAAGTGATGAATTCTACTTCACCGCCTGTTATTCTGAGTGTAACATCACCGAAAATAGTAGCGAACTGTCTGTTCAAGAAGGGTGATACACCTGCGCCGTTCAAGTTTTCGATCTTACCGCCTGCAATGTTAATTACAACGTTACCTGCGATAGATGAGTCTTTTATTGCACTTACAGAGTGACCTGCAGCTGCTACCAATGACCATGTACCTGACTTAACAGTAACTACAGGGTTAGCTTCTATTTCGGGAACGTTACGGTTACCGCCAAAGATGTTGGGGAATCTGTCACCGTCAACAGGAGCAGAACCTGAATAGTCTTTAGAAACTGTTGTTACGCCTGAACCGATTGTGAAATCAAATCCATTTGCATAGAATGTAAATCCGGGCATGTATGTAGAAGGAGCAGTATTTGTTGCGTTCAACTGATATGCACTGTCATATCTGTATTCCATAGCAATATCGCTGATCGCTGTAGCACCACCGAGCCACATTGATGTGGAGTTCCATGTAGAGTGATCAAGAATAAGCTTAGCATTGTCGCCGCCCTTAATAAGGATAGCGCCTGCTTCGGGAAGCTTAAAGTCGCCTGCATAGCCATTTTCAAATGTCTTTGCAGCTTCAAGTGTAAATGTACCTACGATAACGATTGTACCGCCTTCAGCACCGAGCTTTTCAGCAGCTCTGTACAAAGGATGAGCCTTTGTAAGTGCATCGTTTGTAAATTCCATCTTACCAAGATCTTTGTTATCCTTCAACCAAGTCATAACTGTAGCGAAGGGCTGATTCTGGAATGATGTATGAACCTTAGCATTTGTAGCAGCACCGTTTGTAAGTTCATCTGTTACCAAACCAGGACCCAAGGGGCTGTTAGCCGATGAACCGTCACCTGTACCTGTCATTGAAACGTAAATAACCTTAGCTGAGCCGGGTTTTACTTCCTGAACAGGAGTGGGTGTAGCTACGGGCTTGGGAGTAGTTGTGGGTGTAGCTGTAGCTGTAGCTGTAGCTGTAGCCGTAGCCGTAGCCGTAGCTGTAGCTGTAGCCGTAGCTGTAGCCGTAGCTGTTGCTGTAGGAGTAGGAGTTGCTGTTGCTGTGGGAGTGGGTGTAGGTGTAGGAGCAGATGCTGCGGGAAGAGCTGTGATGGTACAAGTATCATCAAACTCAAAAATCTGTTCTGGATCCAATGTTCCTACTCTGTATGTCAACGATACTGATGTGGGGAATACAGATGCGTGTCTGCCATTATTAACCTGTTTATAAGCAACTCTGCCTGCCTGAGCAGGTGCTTCAATAGAAATAGTTGATGTTCCTGTAACACCCTTACCTGATATTGCATAAACAGTTCCAACTGTACCACCTGTAACGTTAATTGTTGCGTTACCCTGAAGTTCAGCAAAGTTTCTATTGTTATGAGGAGTTACGCCACCACCGCAGATAGCATCAACTTTACCGCCCATAACATTGATAGTTGTGTTACCCTTAACAACACCGGGGCCAGCCTCGGAAACGCCGTGGCCTGCGCCGTACAAGCTTCCCCATGTACCTGATTTAATTGTAATGGTAGAATTTGCTTCGTTAGTACCGCCGCATCTACCAACCATAATATTGGGGAATATGTTACCATCAACAGGTCCGCCATTAGCATAGTCCTTTGATGTTACAGTTACGCCGGTATCAGCTGTAAAGTTACTTGTACCGAGGTAAATATTAAAACCTGTCTTGTAAGCTCTCTGGGTCATTTCACCCCAAGATGCCTGAAAAGGATACATTGCACTGTTATATCTGTATTCAACAGCAAGATCTTTAAATGTTGTATCGCTCCAGAGATACCAGTCAATAGAATCCCATCTTGTGTGGTCAAGAACGAGCTTACCATTTCCCTGGCTTGTAATTGTTATAGGTCCGCATGCAGGAACTGCATCGTCACCTGTACCTACGTCTAAACGCATGTAACCGGTCATTCCCTTTTCGAGAGTTCTTGCCATTTCAATACGAACTTCGTCAACAAGGACGATTGTACCACCTTCAGCACCGAGCGCTGCTGCTGCTCTATGCAAAGGGCTGATCTGTTCAATAAGTACTGCATCTGAAATTTTTTCATCGATACCCTTCAAAATTTCAACTGCATCAGCATATGAAGTACCCTTGTTAATTCTTTGTGTTCCGGAACCAACACCGATAGTTGTTCTCTTTGCGAGAGTGCCGGGTCCGATAGGGCTGTTAGCCGATGAACCGTCGCCTGTACCGGTCATTGATACGTATACAACTTTGCCGCTGTTAGCATCAGCAGATGCAAACATAACTGCACATGATACGATTACTGCAACAACCAAAAGCGCGGGGATGAGAAGTTTTGCAAATTTTCTCATGTTTTTTCTCCTTTTTTATTAAAATTTTTTTAAAAATTCACACACATAAAAATGTGGATACAAATACACATATATTTTATCACGACAACTCTCCATTGTCAATGGCAAAATTCACATATTATCTATTATTTTTTTAACACTTTTTCACAAAAACTCTTTTTTATGTATTTTGGTGTGTATTATTGTTTTTTAGTGGGATATCGTGGCAGGGGGTTCCCCGTATTCCTTCTTTGGTTACTTTCTTGGCAAACAAGAAAGTAACGTAAAAAAGAAAATGCAATATTATCTGTTTAAAACGTTTGCTTTTCTCTCCCTCAGTCAACTTCGTTGACAGCTCCCTCGTCAGATGGAGCCAAGAATTACGCGCTTCGCGCGTAAAAAGACACAGAATGTCAGCTTCTTCGCTCCCGAATATATGACAAAAGGGGCTTTTTGAAAAAAGCCCCTTTCGACACCGCAAAAACTTTATTAGAAATAATTTTATATTTACCGTCCTTTTTTGAGGGCGTTTTCGAGAACTTTTTTCTCATGTATGGCAAGATTACCCGTTCTGATAATATGCCTCGGACATTTCGCCACACAAGCACCGCAGCCGGTACACTTATTGTAATCAATAGATGCAACAAAATTTTCAATCTTTATTGCTCCCGCCTCACAGCCTCTCTCGCAAAGCCTGCAACCTATACATCCTATATCACAATTTTTCATTGTCATCTTGCCGTTGTCAACAGACATACAACCGACCCAATACGCGCTGTGATAGGGTATAAGCTTTATTATATGCTTAGGACAAGCGGAAACGCACGAACCGCAACCCGTGCACTTATCATAGTCGATATGCGCAACTCCGTCTACTACCTTAATTGCATCAAAGTTACATTTTGCAACACAAGTTCCGTAACCTATACAACCGTTCAGACAGAGCTTATTGCCTCCGCCAAGCTTTACAACAGCGGCACAATCGCGAGGACCTTCATATATGTACTTTGATCTTACCCTATCAAAAGTTCCCGAGCACATTACCTGCGCTCTCATTCTGACCGTCTTTTCTGCCTCAACGCCCATAATATCACTGATCTTCTTAATAGTTTCCTCGTTTACGGCACGGCAGGAGTTTGTCTTTGCAACCCCTTTTTCAATGGCGACAGCCAATGCATGACAGCTCGTATATCCGCAGCCGCCGCAGTTAGCCCCCGGCAAACAACTTGCAATCTTCTCAACTCTGGGATTAGACTTCACTGCAAAAGCCTTCGATGCATATGCTAACAGCACACCAAACACAAGACCTATTCCGCCAAAACAAACAAACGCTAATAATACGTTACCCATATATAAACTCCTCCTTTAACCTATCTTCATTCCGGAGAAGCCCATAAACGCCATAGCTATAAGTCCTGCAGCTATAAGCGCTATCGGTGTTCCTTTAAACGATTTAGGGGGCCTTGAGAAAAACATTCTCGTTCTTACTCCCGCAAAGATCATTATTGCCATAGTAAATCCGATTCCCGACGCAAAACAGTATACAACCGAGTATATAAAATTAAATCCCTCTTGAATATTTATCAGTGCTGCCCCAAGAACAGCGCAGTTTGTCGTAATAAGAGGAAGATATATTCCTAACGATTCATACAAAAACGGAACCTTACTCTTGAGAAAAAATTCTATAATCTGAACAAGCGAAGCAATAACCAATATAAATGCAATCGTCTTTAAATACTCAAGCTTTGCCGGTACAAGTATAAATTCATACAAGCAATAAGTAACCGCGCCCGAAAGAGTCATTACAAATGTTACTGCGCACCCCATACCGAGCGAGGTTGACGGACTCTTTGATACACCAAGAAAAGGACAGCAACCGAGGAATTTTGAAAATATAAAGTTATCAATAAATATCGCGGAAATCATAAGCATAATTATTCCGCCAAAGCTCATTCCCTCCATATTCCAGCCTCCCTCTCAAGCCTTTTATATTCTATCTCCTGCTGTTTAACGTACTCCGAGCGTCTGCGCTGTAATTTTTGCACCAAAGCAATCACAAACCCCAAGGTTATAAAAGCACCGGGCGGAAGAATAAACAACACAGCAGGCTCAAACCAACCGCCAAACACTTGCGCTCCAAACAGTGTTCCGGCACCAAGTATTTCTCTGACAGAGCCGAGTATTACAAGCGCAAAAGTAAATCCCGAACCCATAGCAAGACCGTCTATTATCGACGGAATAACTTTATTTTTTGACGCAAAGCTTTCCGCTCTCGCCAAAATAATACAGTTAACCACTATAAGCGGTATAAACAAACCGAGCGAATTGCTGAGTGATGGCAGATATGCCTTCAGCAGAAGCTCAAGAATACTTACAAATCCTGATATAATTATAATATATGAAGCAATTCTTATCTGATTAGGTATAAATTTACGCAAAAGAGATATAAACATATTTGAAAAAACCAAAACTGCAATAACAGAAACACCCATACCGAGCGCATTTATCGCTGAGGTGGTCGTAGCAAGTGCGGGGCATATTCCGAGCATCTGTACAAGTGTCGGGTTATTGGTTATTATTCCCTCTTTAAATTGGTCGATAACCGTATTCTTTTTACTCATTTACATTCACCCACCCTTTACGCCTGTGTTTGTTCGGGAGAACTGCTCTCTGCAGGAACGCTTTCACCGGTTGATTCTTCACCAGACGTGCTTTCGTCGGGAGATTCGTTTTTATGTTCTTCTGACGTACTTTCGTCAATTTCATTCCCCTTGAAAACGTCAAGCGCCAACGCCGCCGCAATTCCCTTCTTTACGGCAGATGACGAAATCGTTGCTCCCGATATTACATCATATCCATCAACGCTATCCGAAGACAGACCGATAAATCCATCAAGATACGCTCTGTCCTTCACCTTTGTTCCTACTCCGGGAGTATCGGATATTGACGTTATTTCAACGCCCATACATTTTCCGTAATTATCCGTACCGACAACAATTCCTATCTTATCCTTAAATCCGACGGGAGCAACCTGTATTGCATACCCTTTCCTCTGTCCACCTTTGTATACTTCGTAAACGGCGGAAACGGGTTCTTCATAATCACCCTTGACCGATTTAAGCTCATCACAGCCGTCAAAAATCTTTTCGAGCGCATCTTCCATTACGGCAAGTTCATTCTCTGCTATTCTGTCTTTTGTAATCGAATATACAAACGCCATAAGCGACGCCGTCAGTGCTGCTATTATAAGCAACCTGAACCCCATACGAAAATAATACTTTATTTCCTGCTTTTTTTCTTTGCTAAGTTTGCTGTCAACGCTTGTTTTAACTTTGTTTATTAAATCATTGATTTTCATTTTCTCTTATCAGCACCTCCAAATCTTGAAGGTCTTGTATACATATCAAGATACCATACAAACAAATTCATTATCATTATTGCAAAAGAGACAGCCCCCGCATACTGACCGTAAAAACGTATTGCAACGGTTATCACTCCGCAACCGATTCCGTATATAATTCTACCCCATTTCGTAACGGGAGAGGTTACGTAATCAGTAGCCATAAAAAATGCTCCGAGAATAAGACCGCCGCTTATCAACTCATACTGAACAAAAGAAAACGTCGCTTCAACCTGAGGGAACAAAAATGACAATACGGCAACAGTTGCTATGTACGATACGGGAATATGCCAGTTTATCGTCTTTCTGACAAGCAGATACACACCGCCCGCCAAAAGCAATATCACCGATACTTCTCCTATACAGCCGCCTACGTTTCCGATTATCAAATCAAACGTACTGTCCTCGGGCAGTTTGCCGTTTTTGAGAACAGACAGAGGGGTAGCCGATGCCACAGCATCAGCAATTTTTACATTTTTAAATAAAGGTAATTTTGTGTACGGCTGTGTATAATACGACATTATTTCCGGCCATGCCAAAAACAAAAATACTCTTGCAGCTATCGCAGGGTTTACTATATTCTTACCAATACCGCCAAAAAGCTGCTTTACTATAATTATTGCAAAAAACGAGCCCGCAACGGGTATCCATAACGGAACGGATACGGGAAGACACAGCGCAAGCAACAACCCCGTAACGACAGCCGAGCCGTCCTTTACCGTAATTGGAATATTCATAAAGAACTGATATACAATTTCAAAGAAAACTGCCGAAAAAACCGAAACGAGTATTATTGACAAAGCGCGCCAGCCAAAAACGTACACTCCCCACGCAGTCGCGGGAAGCAACGCTATAATAACGTCAAGCATAATCGTGCTTGTCTTTTCGGGATTTTTTAAATGGGGAGGTGAAGTAACTGTAAGTGGATTTTTTGTGTAGTCAGTGTTCAATTCTCTTCTCCCCCTTATCGTCCTTTTCTTTATTTTCGTTTTCTGCAGAAACGGCAGACATATTCAAAGCCGCCTTCTGCGCTCTCATATCATCAAGTATTTTTCCCTTTGCCGCTCTGATAGTCTGCACTATCGGAACGTCAGCGGGACAATCGTAAGAACAGCTTCCGCACTCAACACAGCCGAGTATATCAAACTGGCGGCACTTATCAAGCTGTCCTGCTGCCGCAAATGCAACCAGATAGTTCGGCATAAGGTGCATCGGACAGTGCCCAACGCATCTGCCGCAGTGTATACACGACGGTTTTTCTGTAAATCTTTTTCTTTTCTTATTTGAAAATACTATAACGGCAGACGTTCCCTTTACAATGGGTGCATACATTTTCCATTGAGCAATTCCCATCATTGGCCCGCCGAATATAATTTTATGAGGCTCGTTTACAAGCCCTCCGCAATAATCAATAAGCTCGTTTGTCGGTGTTCCTATGCGAACGCTTAAATTCTTAGGCTCTCTTATACAGTCACCATCAACGGTTACGTATCTTTCAATTAAAGGAAGACCGAATACCACTGCATCATAAATAGCGGCAACAGTTTCCGCATTCAAAACAAGACAGCCAACCTCAAACGGAAGATGCCCCGAAGTAAGCTCCTTGCCTGTAAGCGCGTATATTATCTGACGCTCATCGCCCTGCGGATATTTCGTCTTCATAACACATACGTCAGCAAAACCGCTTCCGTCGGTGTACTGCTCAAGTTTTTCAATCGCGTCAGGCTTGTTGTCCTCTATGGCTATATATCCTTTTTTGAGTTCGAAAATCTTAAGCAATATTTTTATGCCGTTCAATATTTTTTTCGGCTGTTCAAGAATAAGTCTGTGATTTACCGTAATATACGGCTCACATTCGGCGCAATTTATTATAAGATGCTTAATCTTGCCCTCAGCAGATTTCAGCTTTGCATACGTAGGAAATCCGGCGCCGCCCATACCGACTATTCCCGCTTTTCGTGTTATTTCAATAACGTCCTCGAGCGTCAATTCGTTAAGTCTTTTGTTTATAGGTTTTATATCGGAAGATAGTCTTTCTTCATAGTCGTTTATAATAGCTATCTGTCCCGTTTTCTGACCTGCGGCATTTGTTTTTACCTCTATTGAGTGAACAACACCCGAAACAGATGCGTGAACGGGGCAACCAAGTCCCGATTCAACGTCTCCTATAATCTGCCCCTTGTCGACCCTATCGCCAACTTTTACAACCGGAACGCAGACTCCGCCAATGTGCTGCGAAAGAGGTATCTTCACCATTTTAGGCGCAGGCATTCTCTCAACCGCTTTTGTTGCTGTATTTTTATTTTGCGGGGGATGTACTCCTCCTCTGAATGATAATTTCAAAGCAATTATCTCCTTCTGTCGCTTTTGTTTGTTTTTAAAAAACAACATAATAACCCTATTATAACTATAATAATTATATTATATTTAACAGTAAATTTCAATAGCAAAAGCAAATCCAAAAAAAGCTTTTTTGCTTTAATTTATGCAGACAAAAAAGCAAGAAAAAATATTGTAAAAAAAGAAAATATTTTTTCAAAAAAAGGGTTGACAAATATATTGCGATGTGTTATACTATTCGAGCGTTCCGCTGGAACGGTAAAAAAACTTATGGCGGAATAGCTCAGCTGGCTAGAGCATCCGGTTCATACCCGGCAGGTCGTTGGTTCAAATCCGACTTCCGCTACCACATACGGCCCGTTGGTCAAGCGGTTAAGACACCGCCCTTTCACGGCAGTAACGGGGGTTCGATTCCCCCACGGGTCACCAACAAAACACCAAGTTTTAAAACTTGGTGTTTTTTGTTTTTTGTGTATTTCCATCACTATACAATATATCTTTATTTTATTATGGCGCACTCCCCCTCATTCTTGCATCTGCTTCGATACGCCCACAGATAAGAACTTATACTTACACTTGTACAAAAACGACCTCATCCGCCGCGCCGCATTATAATTAATATGTATTTAAGCTTATTGGCGGCACGCCACCTTCTCCCACCGGAGAAGGCGAAGAGTACAGCCTTTTCTCCTCATTTTATAATGTACCCAATCCAATAAACAATTAAATATTTACGAAGAGAACGCACAGATTTTGAGCCTTCTCTGGTGAGAGAAGGTGGCACACCGCTAACAAACTTCATTTATTTACAAATATAAAACGCGGTGTAAAGGATGAGTTCGTCTATTACTTATAAGACATTATCCAAGAATAATTCGTTCGTTTTTCTCTCCCTCAGTCATTTTCTAACGAAAATGCCAGCGTCTACTGCGGTTCGGTCACACCTCGGAAATGACATCACACTGTGATGTCATTCACTACCTCGGTGCCGCTTCGCTACCTCCTCAGATGGAGCTAAAAAGTTAGATTATTTCGGGAAAACGGACGTATAGCAAAAACGCCCCTACAATTTTAGGGTTTATTGTCTTAGCCGCGTGTTCGATTGTCATCCTTGAGCAAGCCGCCGCGAGATTCTTCACTACGCTCGAGAATGACAACGCGGCGGCGCAGCGAAGGATCCCGAACATGCAGTTTCTTATAAGCGCCGTCCCCTACCAAATTAGGTAATACCACTTTTGCAAACACGGGGGAACCGAAGGGGGGTGTCCCCCTCGGTCGTTTGGTGGTTGGGGGTCGAGGGGGAGGAGGAATCGAAACCTCCGTCCCCTTTGTGCCTTCTTTGGTTACTTTCTTGGCACGCAAGAAAGTAACGTAAAAAGAAAAAACAATATTATCTGTTTAAAACGTTTGCTTTTCTCTCCCTCAGTCAAAACTTCGTTTTTGACAGCGTCTACTGCGGTTCGGTCACGGCTCGGCTCTGACATCACACCGTGATGTCATTCACTCCCTCGCCGCCGCTTCGCTACCTCGTCAGATGGAGCCGAGAATTACGCGCTTCGCGCGTAAAAAGGCACAGAGTGTCAGGAGCTTCGCTCCCGAACCCTTGACAAAAGGGGCTTTTTGAAAAAAGCCCCTCTTGACTCCGCAAAAACTTTTAATAAAATATTTTATATTAATTTTTTTAAAATAATATTTTAATTGCGCTTTTTGAAAAAAGCGCCTTTGAAATCCGCAAAAACTTTTAATAAAAAATTATATTCAAAAAAACAGGCTGTATTTTTTATACAGCCTGTTCTTGTTTTTTTATTCGATGCTTTCAAGATCCGCTTTTGTTTCACAGTATATACAACGGTAAACCTTGTTGTCTTCGTCGCAAAGTTTAAATATGTGCTGAAGCTCCTGCTCTGTCGTTGTAATACATCTCGGATTCTTGCATTTCAATACACCCGTTATTCTTTCGGGAAGGTCGATCTTCTCTCTCTTTACCACCTTGCCGTCTCTAATAATATTAACGGTCACGTCGGGGTCAATAAATCCGAGTATATGAAAATCAATATCTATAAGCTCACCTATTTTGATAATATCCTTTTTACCCATCTTTTCGCTGTCAGCATTAACGATAACAGCAACCGAGCAATCAAGATTTCCGAGCTTCAGAATATCATATATCTTCATACCTCTGCCCGCTTTTATGTGGTCGAGTACAATTCCGTCTTTGATCTGTCCGATTATCATACCTCTACCTCCAAAAGTTTAAGTATAAGCGCCATACGCATATATTTTCCGTTAAGAACCTGCTTGAAGTAACAAGCTCTCTTATCGTTGTCAACAGCTACCGAGATTTCATTTACACGGGGCAGCGGATGCATAATGCAAAGGTCTTCCTTGGCATTTTCAAGCTTTTCGGGGGTGAGTATATAAGTATCCTTAAGTCTTATATAATCAGCCTCGTTGAAGAACCTTTCCTTCTGCACTCTCGTCATATAGAGAATATCGAGCTTCGGCATAGCTTCTTCAAGGCTTCTTTCCTCACTGAATTCAATTCCGTTAGGAATAAGCACGTTCTGCTTAACGTAATCGGGAATACGAAGCTCGTCGGGAGAAATCATTACAAACTTAATTCCGCTGTATCTTGAAAGCGCGTTTATAAGCGAATGTACCGTTCTTCCAAACTTCAAGTCTCCGCAAAGACCAACTGTAAGATTATCAAATCTTCCCTTTTCTCTCTTGATTGTTAAGAGGTCAGCTAACGTCTGTGTAGGGTGATTGTGTCCGCCGTCTCCTGCATTGATAACGGGAATCGAAGCATTAAGTGATGCAACGTAGGGCGCACCCTCTTTGGGATGGCGCATTGCAATAATATCTGCATAGCAGCTTATTACTCTTGCCGTATCAGCAACGCTTTCACCCTTTGATGACGAACTGCTGTTAGCATCGGAGAAACCGATTACATTTCCGCCAAGCTCATACATAGCCGCCTCAAAGCTGAGTCTTGTTCTTGTTGAAGGCTCAAAGAAAAGTGTTGCGAGCTTCTTTCCGTCGCACACCTTGGCATACTTCTTCGGGTTTGCGATTATATCCTCTGCGGTACTCAAAAGACCGTCTATCTCTTCGACAGACAAATCCATTATATCAATAACGCTTCTCATATCTATCTCCTTAGTTATTCAGGATTATATTGGGATTTACGCTTTTGCTCCGTTGATTTCAAGATACTTCTTGATTCTGTCAACGTTTTCTTTGTTTTCGGGCTTTTCTTCAAGATATTCGATTATATCGTATACGTCAACTACAGAGTATACGGGGAAACCGTATTCCTGCTCAAGCTCACCCATAGCCGACATATCGGTCTTGCCTTTTTCTTTTCTGTCAACCATTACGAAAGTTGCCGCAACCTTTGCGCCCTTAACGCTTGAAAGAATTTCCATACTTTCTCTGATTGCAGTTCCTGCTGTAATAACGTCTTCAACAATTACAATTTCTTCGCCCTCTTTGGGAACGTATCCAACAAAAACGCCGCCTTCGCCGTGGTCCTTAACTTCCTTTCTATTGAAGAAGAAGGGAACGTCAAGTCCCTGCTTTGCTAATGCAACCGCAGAAGATACTGCGATAGAGATACCCTTGTAAGCAGGTCCGTAGAGAACTGTTCTCTTATTACCTATCTTTTCAAAATAAGCCTTTGCGTAAAATTCTCCGAGCTTTGAAATCTGTTCGCCCGTCTTAATGTCACCTGCATTTATAAAGTAGGGAATTTTTCTTCCGCTTTTAGCAGTGAAATCACCGAACTTTAAAACGCCTGCAGACTGCAAAAATTCAATAAACTCTCTCTTGTAGCTTTCCATAACCTAATCTCCTTAGTCTATCAGTCAACAAATTCTTTTACGCATCTTCTGTATGCCGCAACCGGATCTTCCGCAGCAGTAATAGGTCTGCCAACAACAATGTAGTCGGAACCTATCTTCTTTGCCTGCTCGGGAGTCATAACTCTTACCTGGTCACCAACGTCGCCGTCAGCAAATCTTACACCGGGAGTTACAGTTACAAAATCCTTACCGCAGGTATCGTGAACCTTTCCTGCTTCAAGGGGTGAGCATACTACACCGTCAAGTCCCGCCTTCTTTGCGTTCTCTGCATAGTGCATAACTGTTTTATCGATAGGAGCGTCTATAAGAAGCTCGTTTCTCATTCTTTCTTCACTTGTTGACGTAAGCTGTGTTACAGCTATCAACATAGGACGTGTGCCGTCCTCTCTTGTAAGACCTACGATTGCTTCCTCCATCATCGCAATTGTACCTGCGGCATGGAGATTGGTCATATCAACGTCAAGGCGCGAAAGCACCGACATAGCCTTTTTAACAGTGTTAGGAATATCATGAAGCTTCAAGTCGAGGAATATCTTGTGTCCTCTCGCCTTAATTTCACGAACGATTTCGGGTCCTTCGGCATAGTAAAGCTCCATACCGATCTTTACAAAAGGCTTCTCTTCCTTAAACTTATCAAGAAAATCCATTACCGCCTTTTTTGTAGAAAAATCACAAGCAATAATTACGTCTCTTCCCATCAGTGCGCACCTCCGATAATTTCATTCAAATCATTTATTCCGTATTTTTTCATTACGCTCGGCAATTCGTCAATAATATTCTTACAAGCATAGGGCTCAATGAGGTTTGCCGCACCGACTTCAACAGCAGTCGCGCCCGCCATCATCATTTCGATTACATCCTCTGCCGTAGAAATTCCGCCCATACCCACTATCGGTATTTTAACCGCCTCGTAAACCTGATATACCATTCTGAGAGCAACAGGCAAAATAGCGGGGCCTGAATATCCGCCCGTCTTATTTGCAATTATAGGCTTTCTCGTCTTCAGGTTTATTCTCATTCCCATAAGGGTGTTTATCATGCTGATTCCGTCTGCACCCGCATTTTCGCAGGCTGAAGCAATACTTGCAATATCGGTTACGTTAGGCGAAAGCTTAATAATAAGGGGTTTTTTTGTTACGTTTCTTACAGCCTTAGTTACCTCGTAAGCCGATTCTGCCGACGTACCGAAGCTCATACCGCCTCCGTGTACGTTAGGACAGCTTATGTTAACCTCAAGCCAACCAACCTGCTCCTCTTTGTCAAGCTTTTCGCAGGTGTAAACGTAATCTTCAACAGAAAATCCGCTTATATTAGCCATTACTTTTTTATTAAATACCTTTGCAAGTTTAGGAAGCTCCTCTGATATAACCTTTTCAACACCGGGATTCTGAAGTCCGACCGCATTAAGCATTCCCGATGCACATTCGGCAATTCTGGGTGTAGGATTTCCAAATCTTGCATCCTTTGTTGTTCCCTTGAAGCTGAACGTTCCAAGGCAGTTTATATCATAAAGCTCTGCAAATTCATAACCGAAACCAAACGTTCCGCTGGCGGGTATTACGGGATTGTCTATTTCAATACCGCAGAGTGAGATCTTCGTATTTACCATATAATCTCCTCCTTTTCAAGAACGGGACCGTCTTTGCATATACGCTTATTTCCGTACTTCGTCTTGCAGGTACAACCCATACATGCTCCGAATCCGCAACCCATACGCTCCTCAAAGCTGTACTGTCCACTTGTGTTAGTAGCATTATAAACGGCCTTCAGCATAACCTCGGGTCCGCAGGTGTAAACGTAGGAATAACCTGATGCTAAATCAAGTGCATTCGTAACAAATCCCTTTGTTCCAACACTTCCGTCAACTGTTGTTACAAAAACCTCGGCGCCTATTTTCTTGAATTCTTCTTCATAGAATATTTCGTCAGCGATGTTGAAGCCCAAGATCACGCTTACCTTTTTGCCCTCGGAAATAAGTTTTTTCGCAAGAGCGTACATAGGCGGTACGCCTACTCCACCACCGATAAGCAAGGGACTGTCACCGCTTTTTTCGGTATTATATCCGTTTCCGAGTCCTGTCAGAACGTCGAGCTTTTCACCCGACTGCATACCCGACATCTGCTCTGTACCCTTACCGACCACTTTATAAACCAAGGTTAAAGTCTTGTCAGAATAATCGCATACCGATATCGGACGGCGGAGATAAAGACCTTCAAGCTTTATATTAACAAACTGGCCTGGGGCAATACCGAAAGTATCACCCTCGAGAACCATTTCATAAACGTCTTTTGCTATTTTTTTATTTGTTAGTATTTCAAATACCGTCTGTTTCATTTTTACCTCATGCGTCTATTGTAGAAATCGTCAACGTTGTCTCTTCAAGCACGTCGAGGAGAACTCTTACCGTATCAAGTGAAGTAAACATCGTTACGTTGTTCTCAGTAGCATACTTTCTGATTTCAAAACCGTCGCGTGTTGTACCCGAGGACGAAGGATCGCTTGTATTGATAACGTATGCGATGTGTCCCTGACGGATCGATTCTGCCAACTCTTCAGAATCCTCGGAAAGCTTCTTAAGCACGTGGGTGCGTATTCCGTTTTCTCTGAGGAACTTAGCCGTTCCGATGGTTGCTTCGATATTGAATCCGAGATTGTAGAAGCGGCGGATAAGAGGAAGTGCCTCTTGCTTATCGCAGTCTGCAATAGTAGCAAACACAGTGCCGTAATTCTGGAGGTGCATACCCGATGCCTGAAGTGCCTTGTAAAGTGCACGATAGAACTTGTCGTCGTATCCGATTGCCTCACCTGTGGATTTCATTTCGGGAGAAAGGTAAGCGTCAAGTCCGCGGAGCTTGTTGAACGAGAATACAGGCACCTTTACGTACCATCTGTTCTTTTCTTCGGGATAAAGCGAGAAGATTCCCTGCTCTTTAAGTGACTTGCCGAGAATTACCTCGGTAGCGATGTCGGCCAAGCTGTATCCGGTCGATTTTGAAAGGAACGGAACTGTACGTGATGAGCGAGGGTTAACTTCGATTATATATACGTTTTCGTTTTCATCAACGATAAACTGAATATTGTAAAGACCTACGATACCTATTCCAAGTCCGAGCTTTTTAGCATACTGAAGAATAGTACCCTTTACCTTGTCGGAAATTGAGAATGCAGGATATACGCTTATAGAGTCACCTGAGTGAACTCCTGTTCTCTCAACGAGTTCCATAATACCGGGAACAAACACGTCACGTCCGTCGCAGATAGCATCAACTTCAACTTCTTTACCGCTGATGTATTTGTCAACAAGAACGGGCTTGTCCTCGTCTATTTCAACCGCAGTCTTGAGGTAATGACGAAGCTGCTCTTCGTTTGCAACGATCTGCATTGCACGGCCGCCGAGCACGAACGAGGGACGAACAAGTACGGGATAACCAACCTTTGCAGCAGCGGCAACACCGTCTTCAATCTTGGTAACCGCTTTGCCCTCAGGCTGAGGAATGTTAAGCTCCTTGAGTAGTTTTTCAAATGCATCTCTGTTCTCTGCTCTGTCGATAGCAGCACAGTCGGTACCGATTATCTTAACGCCGAGATCGTGGAGAGGCTGAGCAAGGTTTATTGCGGTCTGACCGCCGAGGGATGCGATAACGCCCTCGGGCTTTTCAAACTCAATAATGTTCATAACATCTTCGGGAGTAAGAGGTTCAAAATAGAGCTTGTCAGCCGTTGTATAGTCTGTCGAAACTGTTTCGGGGTTATTGTTTATAATAATAGCCTCGTAACCGGAATTCTTTATGGTTGTTACTGCATGTACAGTCGAGTAGTCAAATTCTACACCCTGACCGATTCTGATAGGTCCTGCACCAAGCACAACGATTTTCTTCTTATCTGTAAGTATAGAAGCATTTTCTCCGGTGTAAGATGAATAGAAATAAGGAATATATGCACCGGTATGGCAAGTGTCTACCATTCTGAATACGGGGAAGAGGTTATGCTGTTTTCTGAACTTGAATACCTCAAGCTCTGTGCACTCCCACATTCTTGCAACGTATTTGTCGCTAAAGCCCATCTTTTTAGCCGCCTTGAGAGTTTCAAGGTCAAAGGCGTGAGCTTTAAGTGTTGCTTCCATATCAACTATATTCTTAATAGCCTGAAGGAAGAAAGAAGTGATTTTTGTAATATCGTGAATTTCCTCAACTGTCGCACCGCGGTAGATAAGCTCAGCGATAGCAAAAATATTGTCATCGCGGAACTCGCTGATATATTCGCGGAGCTCAGCATCGGTCATATTGTCAAATTTGTGATGATAGATGTGATTTACGCCAACCTCGAGAGAACGTACACCTTTAAGTAAACATTCTTCAAGATTTGAACCGATACCCATTACTTCACCGGTTGCCTTCATCTGTGTTCCAAGCTGGTTGGAAGCTGTGGCAAACTTATCAAACGGGAATCTGGGAAGCTTTGCTATAACGTAGTCGAGCTGAGGCTCAAACAAAGCGTTTGTATTTGCAATTTTAATTTCATCAAGCGTCATACCGACAGCAATCTTTGCTGTAACACGCGCGATAGGATAGCCCGAAGCCTTAGATGCAAGTGCCGAAGAACGCGAAACACGGGGGTTAACTTCGATAAGATAGTAGTTGCTTGAGTTGGGATCGAGCGCAAACTGAACATTACATCCGCCCTTGATTTTAAGCGCTCTGATCAGCTTGATAGCCGAATCATTGAGCATCTTTCTGTCGTGCTCGGAAAGAGTCATAATAGGAGCAACAACCAACGAGTCACCAGTATGAACACCTACAGGGTCAATATTTTCCATACCGCAGATGGTGATAGCGTTGTCATCTCCATCTCTCATTACTTCAAACTCAATTTCTTTGTATCCCTTTACACTCTTTTCAATAAGAACCTGATTAACAGGAGATAGTTTAAATGCATTGATAGCAACCTCGCAAAGCTCTTCTTCATTGTTGGCAAAGCCGCCGCCTGTACCACCGAGAGTAAATGCGGGACGGAGAACTACGGGATAACCGATTCTCTCTGCCGCTGCCTTCGCTTCTTCAATGCTGTACGAGATTTCAGAGGGAATTGTAGGTTCGCCTATGGATTCGCAAAGCTCCTTAAATAATTCTCTATCCTCTGCTCTTTCTATACTTTCACTGCTTGTGCCGAGAAGCTCTGTATGACATTCTTTAAGAATACCCTTCTTCTCAAGCTGCATAGCAAGGTTAAGTCCTGTCTGTCCGCCGATTCCGGGGATTATGGCATCGGGACGCTCGTATCTCAATATACGCGCAACGTATTCAAGCGTCAAAGGCTCCATATATACTTTATCTGCTATTGTTGTATCGGTCATAATCGTAGCAGGGTTTGAGTTTACAAGTACGACCTCGTAACCTTCTTCCTTAAGCGCCAGACAAGCCTGCGTTCCCGCATAGTCAAATTCTGCCGCCTGACCGATTATAATAGGTCCTGAGCCTATAATCATAATCTTCTTTAAATCAGTTCTCTTTGCCATCTTTCTATACCCCCATTATTCCTTTTCAATTACGTTGATTCCGTTACTGTATGCAACCTCTCCGTTACATATAGTAAGAACACATTCTCCGAAAACTTCCCAATCCTTAAAAGGAGTTGCTCTGCCCATCGACATAAAGTCCTCGGGATTTATTTTGTATTTTTTATTTAAATCAAACACAGTAAGGTCTGCCTTTTTGCCAACCTCTATGCCTTTTTTTATTCCAAAACGCTCCGACGGTTTTTTGTACATAACCTCTATAAGCTTTTCAAGAGTTATTATTCCCGTTTTTACAAGATAAGTGTACATCGTAGCAAACGAGGTCTCTATTCCAACAACTCCCATATTGCTCTTTTCAAGTCCCCTCGACTTTTCCTCTGCCGAGTGGGGAGCGTGGTCAGTCGCTATCATATCTATCGTTCCGTCGATAAGTCCCTCAACTAACGCTAATCTGTCCTCTTCGCTTCTGATAGGCGGATTCATCTTGAATCTTCCATCTTCTTGAAGCATCATATCATTCATTATAAGGTAATGCGGCGCCGTTTCGCAAGTAACGTCAAGCCCCGCCTTCTTAGCGCGTCTTATTATATCAACACTTTCTTTTGTCGAAATGTGGCATACGTGATATGCACATCCCGTCTTTTTAACAAGCTCCAGGTCTCTTTCTATCTGCTTCCATTCCGACTCCGAGCATATTCCCTTGTGTCCGTGTTTTTTTGCATACTCTCCGTCGTGAATGTATCCGCCGAACAATAAGCTGTTGTCTTCACAGTGAGCCGCAATTATCTTGCCGAGCGATTTAGCTTTTATCATAGCCTGTTCCATAACGGCATCACGCTGAACACCTCTGCCATCGTCGGTGTATGCGATAGCCGACTCAGTCATATCTTCCATATCGGCTAACTCTTCTCCCATCTGCCCTTTGGTTATTGTAGCATACGGATGAACGTTTATTACCGCATCTTTCTTAATTATGTCAAGCTGTTTCTGTAAGCTTTCCATGCAGTCGGGCGCAGGATTAAGGTTAGGCATTGTGCATACGTCGGTAAATCCGCCGCGAGCCGCCGCTTCGCTACCCGTTTTGATCGTTTCTTTATAAGAAAAACCCGGCTCACGAAAATGCACATGCACATCGGTGAAACCGGGAAAAATATAATATGAAGAACAATCAATGACTGAAAAACCGTCGTGTTCGGTGAAGTTATCCAAACATGTAACGGTGCCGTCTGTTATATAAACAGTCTGCTTATGAAATGTACCGGAGTTGTATACGTTTCCGTCTTTCAAAATCAAT
Organism: Oscillospiraceae bacterium; assembly: GCA_015065455.1. Taxonomy (GTDB): domain Bacteria; phylum Bacillota; class Clostridia; order Oscillospirales; family CAG-272; genus RGIG1995. The sequence goes on from SVQI01000001.1 coordinate 22,415, forward strand.
TTCATCTTAGTATCCTCTTCAAAAAATCAACCTTGCAAGGCAAGGTTGACACTATCTTTTTGTATTATCTCAAAGTTATCAAAAACCCTGCCGATACGCTTCTCGTCATATCTAATCAATTATAACATACATCCCCATATTAGTCAAGACACCTAAAACATTTTTTTGACAAAAACAAACATTAATTTTTTACAAGTTAAAGTTTTTAACCCAACCTGATTTTAAAGCAAAAACCTCCTCACTGATGAGGTCAAAGGATAGAAATTGAACAGAGACGAATTTACACTAACTTAAACCTCCATCTGAGGAGGGAGGTGGCTCGGCAATAGGTAAATATAAAATACAACAATTCTTTGTTGCCGAGACGGAGGGAGAGATATATGTTAAATATCTGATTGCAATATTGTTTGTTTAAACCGTTTGTTTTTCTCTCCCTCAGTCATTTTCTAACGAAAATGACTGCTCCCTCCTCAGATGGAGCTAAAGAGTTAGATTATTTCAAAAAACGGGGCGAAGAGGAAGGGGTTCCCCAAAACGCACGAAGTAAGATTTGGGGGTTCTCGTGTGCGCCGCCCCCTACAAAACAGGCAATACCATTTCTGCGAACAAAGGGAGGTTCCGAGGGAGGAACGCCCTCGGTCGTTTGAAAGAGAGGGGTCGAGGGGAGGGGAGGATCGGAACTCTCCTCCCCTTGTGCCTTCTTTGGTTACTTTCTTGGCACGCAAGAAAGTAACATAAAAAAAGAAAAGACAATATTATCTGTTTAAAACGTTTGCTTTTCTCTCCCTCAGTCAAAACTTCGTTTTTGACAGCGTCTACTGCGGTTCGGTCACGGCTCGGCTCTGACATCACACCGTGATGTCATTCACTCCCTCGCCGCCGCTTCGCTACCTCGTCAGATGGAGCCGAGAATTACGCGCTTCGCGCGTAAAAAAGGCACAGAATGTCAGCTTCTTCGCTCCCGAACCCACACAAGAGGCGCACTTTTGAAAAAGCGCCCTCTTGACTCCCTCAAAACTTTTAATAAAAATTTTTATATTATTTTTAAAAATAATATTTTATGTGTGCACTTTTAAAAAAGCGCCCTCTTGACTCCCCCAAAACTTTAAAAAAATAAATAAAAAGGAGCCTTTTAAAAAGCTCCCTTTTTATCATTTGAATTCTTTTCCGTTTTCAAAGTATGCTCCGACACGAACGGTCTTTCTGTGATTAGCCTCAATGCCGAGCGCTTTATCCAATGCACCCGTCAGATAAAATGGATTAAGATAGTTTTCACTGTCAGCGCAAAGCGTACAGTTTATAATCGCACAACCGTATTCATTCTTGACTTCGCATTTATGAATCATCGGCTGTATATCAATATCCTTTTCACCTTTTTTTGTCCTTTTTGTTACAACGAGAGACTGTGAGAAAATCTTGTTTCCCAATTCTGCCGCTTCTTCGGATTTTTCTCCGTAATCAAGATAGATCGTATATGCCGCATATTTAATATCGGTCAGCTTGCTTTCAGCCTCGTATACGTCGATAACCTTCATATCGGCAGGTAAATTCTTCGACAGATTATTTTTAACCGTATCACAATCAGTGCTGATATCGGTCTTGATATCCATATATTCGCAAACACTCTCAATACCTATTGAAAGAGGCAGTGCAAACGTTATTTTCATATGGGGATTGAACCCCTCTGAATACATCATCTTAACCTTTGAGCGACGAAGCGCGGTCTGCATCGTACGAAGCAGGTCAAGGTGCGATATATATTGCAGCTTTCCCGTCTTCTCAAACTTTACTCGCAAAGTTTTCTGTTGCACCACGTCTTTTCACCTCCCAAGCAATCAGCGCCGCAAGCCGAACATTTCTCGCGGCAGTTTGGTGTCGTCTTTGACTCGTGCGCCTTCTTGTTTTCTCTCAAAAGAAACTCTTTCGTTACGCCGATGTCAATAATATCCCACGGCAGAACCTCGTCCTTGCCGAATTCTCTGTTAGCATAGAAAGCAGGGTCTATTCCGCAATTTTCAAACACCTGCATCCATTTATCGTAGTCAAAATACTCATCCCAGGCATCGAACTTAATTCCCGCCTTGTGCGCCTCAAGCATAACCTTGCAAAGCTTTCTGTCACCCCTTGCAAACACCGCCTCAAGCCTTGACACCTTAGCGTCGTGATAGTTAAACTTAACCTTTCTATCGGTAATCGTTCCAAGGATATACTGCTGTTTTTCAAGCAAAGTTTCCATATCCTCCTGCTTTTCCCACTGAAATGCCGTAAACGGCTTCGGAATAAAGCAAGCGGCGCTTATAGTTACCTTCGGAGATTTGCCCTTCGGTCTGTCGGGGTTTGCATAATATGTATCAACTACCCTCTTTGCCAAAGCGTGTATGCCGTCAAGATCCTCGTATTCCTCGGTGGGTAATCCCATCATAAAATACAATTTAACCTGTGTCTTTCCCGCCTTAAATGCAACGTCACAAGCCTTAAGCAAATCTTCTTCGTACAAATTCTTATTTATAGCATCGCGTAGTCTTTGCGTTCCCGCCTCTGGCGCAAACGTAAGTCCACCCGTTCTGACCGTCGAAATCTTATCCATAAGCTCTTTCGTAAAGCTATCCGCACGTAGTGAGGGGAGCGAAAGGCTAACCATATTTTCGTCAGTCCATTCGAGCAGATCATCTGTCAGCTTATCAATCTTTGAATAGTCGCTTATACTCAACGACGACAGCGCAATCTCATCGTATCCTGTATTTTCAAACAAGCACTTCGCCTGAGAATTCAAAACCTCGGGGGATTTTTCTCTTATCGGACGGTATACCATTCCCGCTTGACAGAATCTGCACCCTCTGATACAGCCTCTGTAAACCTCAAGCATTATTCTGTCGTGAACGGTCTCTATATACGGCATAACGAGCTTATCGGGAAAATATGCCTTATCCATATCCTGAATAATTCTCTTGCGGATTTTTTTCGGGATATCGTCATATATCGGAGTATATGACTTAACAGTTCCGTCTTCATTGTACGTAACGTCATAAAATGACGGCACGTAGAAGCCCTCGAGCTTTGCCGCTTCGTGCAAAAACGCGTTTCTTGTGTACGTTCCCTTTTCCTTCATATCTTTATAAAGGTTCACTATCTCACACAGCGCATCCTCGCCCTCACCTATCGAAAACACATCGAAGAAATCTGCGATAGGCTCTGCGTTATATGAGCAGGGACCGCCGCCTATAACTATCGGACAATTGTCATCTCTGTCCTTTGCCAAAAGCGGAATCTTTGCCAAATCAAGCATATTCAAAACGTTTGAATAACAAAGCTCATACTGCAAAGTAAATCCAACAAAATCAAAATCAGTGAGCTTATCTCCGCTTTCAACTGCCCAGAGGGGAATATCATTTGCCCTCATTTCTTTTTCCATATCTTCCCAAGGAGCATACACTCTTTCGCACCATACGTCGTCCATTTTGTTTAAAACTCCGTACAGAATACGTATACCGAGGTTCGACATACCTATTTCGTAAGAATCGGGGAAGCAAAAGGCAAATCTTGCCTTAACCTTGCTTTTATCTTTTATAGTCTGACCGTATTCTCCGCCGATATATCTTCCCGGCTTCAAAACCTTAGTCAATATATTTTCCAATCGGTTATCCATCTTTTCCTCCGTACAACCAATAACTGTCTGAATAATCTGCAAAATCGGGAGGGAATCTTCTTCCCTCCCGACTATTATTTATCACACGTAAAATTTTGAAATCAAGTAAACGGGTATCATCCAAAACAGTTGATAAAGCACAACGTATATCGAGGGAATGGATGTAACCTTACCTAACACAAGCAGGAACGCCATAAGCAGCACACTGAACAAAACCGATATAATCTTTACCGTTACGTTCGTTCTGTTAGCATAGAGAACCTTTGCGCAAAGAACAAACGTATTAAGCAGACTGCGCGGGCTTCCCTTTGTTACTATACCGCTATCTGCTTCATCCTGTGTCGCCGTCTTTTCTTCAAGTGAACTGCAACGCAAAATTCTTACAGGATATTTTGCTATATTAACCTTGCTTCCGAGAAGCTTATCGTCAATATTAGGATCGAAGGTCTTGATTCCTATACATATACCCGCCTTGTAAAGCTTTCTGAGAGCAAATTCAAAATCGGGGTCTATCGTATACTGAACGTACATCTTTGCGGATATCTCATCATCGCAAACCATATACATAATACTTGCTTCTCCGCTTGTCTCAAGGTGTTCGTCAGAAACCTCAACCGCGGGAGAATAACCTCTTGCCTTTAAATATGAGCACTTACCTATATAAACGTGCTGTCCATCAATTATCGATTCAATTCCGTCTTTTGAAATCTCAATAATCTCTATGTTTTCCGAATTTCCAAGATCGTGTGTAGCCGTATCAAAAACATCCGCCAAAGGACCGCCTATAAGCTTAAACACGCTTGCCGCATTATAGAGAATCTTGTCTATTCTGCTTTCTCCGTATACTTTTATACTCTTAACCTTTACACCGTATGACGGGAAAACGTCTTTATCGTCAAACGAAAGTGTATTTGCTCTTGAGTATTCTTCAAGTGATTCGCAACCTATAATCGCGCTGTCGTCGTCAAACGCCTTCTTTGACGCTCTGTAAAAAGGAAGTCCGAATCCAAGCAACGAGCATGCCGGAACAGCCAATACAAAAGCAAGATATCCAAACGAAAATCCGCTCTTAACGTCGTGCAACACTGTCGCAATTATAAAGAATATAAGTCCCAATGCAACAGCAACCGAAAGGAGAATACTTACTATCGAATTGAACTTCGAATAGCAATTCATTCTTTCATAAAATCCCTTAACAAATCCCGTCTTTCCGATCTTGAACATCGAAACGTCATCTTCCTCAGAAAGATAAGCGCCAAATGCTTCGTTTTCGAGATCTGCGCTGCCGTCTTCTACCTTTGTTATAGTATACTTTAATCTCTTTGAAGCAACTATATTGAAGCTGTAAATCTCTCTCTTTAAGTTAAAGAAATCATAAACCAACGTAACAAATATGCAAACTATAACGGGGAACACGTAAAGCGCAACCGTCGGATCTGTTTCTGATATAAAGCAGTGAGCAATATGATATATTGCAGACACGATAACCATGGCCGACGTCAGACTTTCCGGAAGCGGACGCAACGTAAACAGTGCCTGAACACCTCTGTACAACTCTTCCCAAGCGATTCCTGCCGCCAAAACCAAAAGCTGAAGGCTTCCGAGAATATACACAACAGGATAATTATTCGCACTCAATGCTCCCGGCAGACTTCCGCCGAACGCCGTAATATTCTCATACAAAAACGCCACGAACACAAGAATAAAACAAGCCGCCATCTTCATAAGGCCTCTCTTGTGGAGCTTTCTGTATCTTGCAAAAATATCTTTTGCCTGAGACTGAGAAGTATATTCTTCAGATATCTTTGCATTGTTTATAGTCTTTTTCTGCTCTTTCAGATAGTCGTTTACTTCAATATCGAGCTGAGTCTCAACTTCCTGAGCAATTGCATCGCCAAACTTGTCCTTTAATTCATCTTCATCACCGAAAGCAGACGCTATCCAAAGATCAGTCTGGTCAAATTCTTCCGCCTGACCGTTTTCTCCCGACATATCATACTCGTTCAAAATTTCGTCGTTTATAACCTCTTCGGGATTGGAAATATATTCTCTATCAAATATAAACGCTTCAGCTTCTTCAATACTCTTCTGAAGATCGTCCTCAGTCATACTGAACGTAAGCTGTTCTGCCTCTGCAACTGCGGGCTGCTCGTTCTCTTCAAAAAGACTTTCCGTATCGTCGGACTTCTTCGTTTGCTTAAGCTGCATAGGATCAAAAACAGCTGTCTTGTCAGATGCATTTCCTATAACAACCGAGTATTCCTTTTCGGATGCCGCAGTTTCTTCAGCAACAGTTTCCGATGCCACAGTTTCTTCCGCGGGTGTTTCCTCGACAACCGCTTCGTTTTCCTCGGGCTCGTTTTCTTCAGCCTCCGGCTTTACTTCAACGGTTTCCGAAACTGCTTCTTCCTTATCAGAACCCATAACGTTTGCCTTTAACGAAGCAATAAGACTCTTAACCGAGTCGGTAATAGACGTTCTTTCCTTCGGCTTTTCCTCTTCAACGGGCTCTGCCACTTCTTCCAATGAGGGAATCTCTTCATCAAGTATCTTTTGGAAGCTTTCTTCCCACGCCTTAAAATATTCGTCGTCTTCTGCCGCGGTATCCTGTTCTTCCGAAACAAAATCGGCTTCATCTGCCGCTTCTTCTGTTTCAGCTACGTTAGATGCTGACACTTCTTCATTTTCTGAGGATTCAAAAATATCCTCTCCCTGAAGATTCGGATTCTGTTTCAAATTCGTCTTCAGCTTCTTTATCAAATCATCTGCGGTAATAGGCGACTCGTTCGCCTCTATGGCTTCGTTGGGAGTATTTAATTCAAGACCGTTTATTTTTTCGTTATCCATAATGTGTTACTCCTGTGTTCTGAATATTCTTTATCTATATCATAAAAAATAAAATTTACTTCAAAATTTTAGGGGTTTCTCTGTCTGGCCGCCTCACAAAGTATAACCGCAGCTGCCGCCGCTACGTTAAACGAATTAACCTTTCCGTACATCGGAATAGATAAAATAAAATCACACTTATCAAGCAAAAGTTTTGATACACCTTTTCCCTCACTGCCGAGAACTATAGCGGCAGGACAAGTCATATCCTGTTCATAGAACTTTTCTCCGCCGGCTTCTGCAGCAAATATCCAGAGTCCTTTTTCCTTAAGCTCCTCAACGGTCATAGCAAGATTGGTCACCTTTGCTATCCGCATATGCTCCATAGCGCCTGCCGAGGCCTTCGATACTACCTGAGTCAGCATAGCGCCTTTTCTTTTAGGTATTATTAACCCGTGTGCGCCCGCACATTCAGCTGCTCTGATAAGCGCTCCAAGATTATGAGGATCTTCTATTCTGTCAGCAATAACTATAAGCGGTTTTTGTCCAAGCTCCTCGGCATAGTTTATAATATCGTCAATCTCACAGTATTCCTTCTCTGCAGTAAATGCCGCTATGCCTTGATGGTTTGTACCGTTTGATATACGGTCAAGCTTTGCTTTCTCACATTCAACAACCGGAATAGTACGGCTTCTCGCCTCTGCTATAAGGCTTGTAATCGAACCCGTTCTCTCTCCCTTTTGGACAAATATCTTATCTATATCTCTGCCCGATGCAAGAAGCTCTCTCACCGAGTTTCGTCCAACCGTTACGTTTGCCGAATCTTCGTAATTTCCCATTCGCTCTTCCGAACGGAATCTTCTGTTTTCTTTCATTATTAAATGCCTCATCTGCATCAAAATATTATACACCTAATTATACATATGACATTATACCACAAAAAAATTGATTTGTACATATTTTTTTATATTTTTTTGTAATCATTTGTCCTTTTTATTTTTTTGACTCTCTAAAACATAAAAAGCAAAAAAGCCACACTTTTTTCGTGTAGCTTTTTAACTGACCATAAATCTATTTATGTAATTTAAATCGACTTACTGCTGATCCTTCATAGCTGCAAAGCATTCGCTGCAGTATACGGGTCTGTCATTGCTGGGCTGAAAAGGAACCTTAGCTTCTTTTCCGCAGTTTGCGCAAGTTGTTGTGAACATTTCTCTGTTAGCCTTTGTAGCCTGCTTTCTTGCATCACGGCAGGGCTTGCATCTCTGAGGCTCGTTCTGGAATCCTCTTTCTGCATAAAATTCCTGTTCACCTGCTGTAAACACGAATTCCTGTCCACAGTCTTTGCAAACTAATTTCTTGTCTTCGTACATTGTTTTCTCCCTCGCTTTAATTTGGATAAAAATTATATTATATTCCCGTGTTTCAGGGTCTATATCATTTTACAAGCTACCTAAGGTCTTTCAGTTTTTTCTTAATTCTGTACACGGCATTATCAACCGTTTTCTCAGATCTGCCAAGCTCCCTTGCTATATCCGCATAGGACTTCTTCTGAATATATAAGCAAAAAACCGACCACTCAAGTTCGCTCAAAACAGCTTTGATCTTCTTTTCAAACTGCTTTACGTTTTCTTTCTCCAAAAGTCTGTAAGACGGCTCGGTGTATTCGACACCCTTACCGCTTGTCTTTTTTGTCTTTTTTGTTGCTGAGCGGAGTAGTGATACAAGCCGATTCCTTACACATATCTTCGCATACAAACCAAACGTTACCTCATCTGATTCTTTATACGAACACACCGCAGAGTATAGCGCCATCGCGGCCTCCTGAAGAAAATCCTCCTCGGTATAAAGCTCGCCCGAGTATTTTCTGTAATAGGACTTAGCCATACTTTCGGTCAGCGGCTTGTACTGCACGGTCAAGTCAGCAAAAGCACTTTCACTTCCCGACCTTGCAAGTCTTATCAGAGATAGCAATTCTTTTTCCACAAAATACCCCTACCCCCAATATTACATAAAGACATTATACCACTAAAAAACTAATTGTCAATAGTTTTTTCACAATTTAATTGATATTCGTATTTATTATTAGTGGAATTTGTACAAAATTTCTCAACAATTTGCACATTTCCACTTAATCCAACAAATAATTCGCTTCTCCAGCAAGTAACGCCAAAATGCCTTTGTAGATAAATTCAGGGCGTTCATCAAAGTTATACATCGTCTTGTCGAGCTGCTTTGGATTGTCAATCATAACCCTCAGATCCATAAGCTCTCCGCTCTTATCCTTAATAGAACATCTGAATTCATACTTACCGTGGGGAAGCTGTGAAACCTCAGACGTAATCTTTGTTCCTCTTTTTTTAAACGAAAGAAGCCTGAGTGCACTTTTCAAAGCCTTCTCTTTAACACTCGAAAGCAATCTCACGTTCAGCGTCTCTGCAACGTGCCTTCCCTTTTCCGTTATTTCAACAAGCTCATCCTCATCCGACGGATCTTTTGTCTTCACATTCCCCGTCTCAACAAGCTCATCAAAAGCCTCAATAAAATCAAAAGACGTAACAAACCCATCCTGCACAGATATATCATGCAGCACGTCCTGCTCAAGCGGATATCCAATACTGTTCAACAGATACAGTATAAATATCTTCACGTCATCTCTGTCTGTAAGCATATCCTTCTCCTGAAATTCAAACAGCCGAAAGCTTTATTGCCCCCGGCTGTCCCTTTTATGTCATCTAATTATTTTGCTTCGTCTGCCTTATCTTCCATGTCTGTGTAAAGCTCATAATTCTTGAACTTTGCATCTGTAAAGTTGGAGCATCCATAGAAATCAAACGAGAACTTCGAAAGCTTCTTATCTGCCGCATATGCATTCTGCAAAGTTACGAGAGGCATTACAGGCATATCCTGAAGAAGAATCTTTTCTGCTTCGTGGAGATATCCTGCTCTCTTTTCACGGTCTGACTTTTCTGCAAACGCATTGTCGATAGCCTTGTTGTACTTATCACTGTCATATCCGGTCACGCTGGGCTTAAGATCCCAACCGCCGCCTTCTTTGTCAGAAAGGTCAAGTGCTGTACCGGAATAACCGTTGCTTGCAAATCCAGCCAATGTAGAGAATGCATCTGTAGAGAACATCTGAAGATCGATTGCCGCTACGTCGAACTCGCCTGCTTCAAATGCTTCTTCAAACTGGTCAATGTATACTTCATACTCGTTTTCTGTCAAAGTCTTCTTTGAACCGAGCTTCTTGATATCAACCTTAAATCCGAGGCCTTCCCAAACGCCTTCTGCGTATTTCGCAATAGCTTCATCAACCTCGTTGTTTCTGATTGTAATAGTAAATGAACCCTTCTTTACACCTGCTTCGTTGAGAAGCTTCTTAGCTGCCTGAACGTCAGCCGATGTCTTTATAAGGTCTCCGCCCTCTTCTCTGAAGCTGTTCTTTCTCGATGTGTTAAACACACCGTCAGTAATAAGACCTGTTGCGGGTTTTGCAAATACTGCGATTTCAGCAATCTTCTGTCTGTCAAGTGCCATAGAAAGCGCCTGTCTTACTTTAGCATCCTTAAACAACTCGTTGTTGGTGTTGAAGTAATACGTGTGTACGCTCTGCATATCAACAACTTTAACCTTGGACTTCATATCCTGTCTGAATTCAAGCGGAATCTCAGAGATATAGAAGAGTTCGCCTGCATTGTATGCTTCAATCTGTTCTTCTGGTGTTGCTGAAAGATCTACATATATACGGTAAGGCTTTACAACCTTATCTTCTGCATCCTTTTCTATGTCGCGGTAGTAGTAGGGATTACGCTGAAGAGCTACCTTTTCACCGGGCTTGAAAGAACGAACGGAGAAAGGACCGTTACTTACCATAATTGCAACGTTGGAAGCCCACTTTTCTGCCTTTGACAAAATGTCCTCACGAAGCGGAACAAGCAAAGGTGAGCAGAGTGTTTCTATAAATGCATCATAATCGATAGCCTTTTCAAACTGGATCTCCATAACCTTTGTGTCAACAGCGTAAAGACCTACGTCGTCGGGAGAACAGTCGCCGCTCTTATACTTCTTTGCATTTTTAATATCATAAAGCATAGGAGCAATGCTGCAAGAAAACTCAGGATCAAGTATTCTCTTCCAAGCAAAGATCACGTCGTCAACTGATACTTCTCTACCATCACTCCAAGATGTCTTGTTAATGGTAATTTCTATCTTGTATTCGCCGTTCTGCTTATCTTCGATTATTCTATAATCCTTACAAAGCGCCTTTTCTACTTTGTTGTCTTTATTAAGACGGAAAAGACCTTCGTATACCATACCCATAATCTTAGTTGTCGCATCGTCCGTGTATGCATAGATCGGGTCAAAGTTATAAATATCAGAAGTCATATAAGCACGAATGATCGCACCCTTATCGTTCTCATCCTTTTTCCCACAGCCTGCAAAAAGCGGCACAAGCATAACAAGGCACAATGTAAATGCCAATATTCTTTTCATTTGGTGAGCCCCCTCATTAGAAATGAAATTTTAAAATAAACTCTATTACTTGTGTGAATGTCTTTTTATCAAAAAAGTACCTAAACACCATACAATTTTAACATATTTTTATGCATTTATCAACGGTATTGGGCACGATTTTTTTACTTTTAGCCATTTGCACAATTACATAGCGCGTTTTTGGCTATTTCGCACAACACAATAATATTATCTATATAATTATATAATACTAAACCAAAACTTTCAAGTGTTATTTACAATAGTTTTATAATTTTTTTCAACTTTTCTTAAAATATTTAACTTTTTACATATTTTTGGCGTGCATGCAAAAAATAAAAACAAACAAAAACAAACGGAGAAACAGCCTTATGAACACAAACAACTACGTAAGAACCGACCTTGCCGCAGAATCCCCCGTTATCGAAAGCGGTAATCTTCCCGACGGAATAACAACAAAAAACGAAAATCTTGATATTGCATATATATCCACCGTAGACGTGATAAATGACAACGGAGCCGAACAAATCGGAAAACCTATCGGGACGTACGTCACCGTCAGCTTTGAAAAAATATGGAAGCTTGACGATAATACACTTAACAAACTCGCGGATTCAATATCGTGCGTAATAAAAAACGTCGCAAGTTTAACTAACGAAAAAAAGAAATTTCTGATAGCAGGGCTGGGAAACAGACACATCACCTCGGACTCCGTTGGGCCCTTGACGGTTAAAGAAATAACCGTTACAAGCCATCTCGAAAAAGAAGAAAAACAAATCTTTGACATACTGAAAATGCAAAGCATTTCGGCAATTACCCCCGGAGTTATAGGCGAAACGGGTATTGAGACCTTAGAGCTCATAAAAGGCGCTGTCAACAGCGCAAAACCCGATTTATTGATTGTCATTGACGCGCTCTGCTCCAAAAGCGTTGACAGGCTCGCATCAACAGTACAAATATGCAATACAGGTATTTCTCCCGGCTCGGGAATAGGAAACAAAAGACACGCAATAAACAAAGATACCGTCGGCGTGCCGGTTATAGCCATAGGAGTGCCCACAATGGTCAGCTCGTCAACCTTGGTTTACGATGCGCTCGAAAAGGCAGAAATCACAAATATAAGCGATAGGCTCGCGGAGATTCTTGAAAACGGAAAAAGTTTTTTTGTTACGCTCAACGAAAATGACGTCGTCATTTCATCTCTCGCCTCGCTTATTGCAAATTCAATAAACACTGCGCTTTCATTGGAATAATAATAAAAAACTCCAAATATAATAAACCGAGGTATAATACCTCGGTTTGTTATTAAGGAGGACGTTATGACCAAAAAAATTATTAAAATCTCGTTAAGTATTATAGCTGTGTTCGGCTTTCTGCTTTCTGCCTGGAAAACAGTCACCGACTTTTCACCGAATGTGTTATATAATTCCGTAATCTCAAACGGAATGAGTATTTCACCCCCACAAATGAAGATGTATAATACCCACAGTGCTGCAATTAAGCCGTATTCTTACATAAATCTGCAAAAAACAGATTATCTCCCGCTCGCTTTATCGATTTATGACCAAATAGCAAGCGAAGAACAACAAGGACAAGACTCCCCCCATCCCACACCGACACCTCCTCCGTCTGAAGATGACCCGCCCGCCGTTTTCCCCATTCTTCCCGAGGGCGTGTACCCTATTTCAGCGATTGATATGAGCGAAAAACAGTCGGCAAATAACCTCACATATAAAAATGAAAGCAAATACACACCCGACATAAACGAGCTTACAAAAAAAGAATATCCGCTTAAATACTCAATGGCAACATCATTGACTCCCGACACATCACCAATCGTGTTAATAATCCACACTCACGGTACAGAGTGTTACACACCTGATAATACGTCTACATACACAAACGAAACACCCACAAGAACGACCGATGTAAATAATAACGTAGTAGCAGTTGGTAAAGTTTTTGCTGAAACCCTGCGGCAAAACGGAATACCAACAATCCACTGCGAAACTATGTTTGACGCCGAAAGCTATTCTGACAGCTATAATCTTTCGGAAAAAGCCGTAAAAGATTATATAAGAAAATATCCGTCTATTCAGTACGTATTCGACATACATAGGGATTCAATAATTAAGACTGATAAAGAAAAAATTAAACCTGCTACGACAATTAACGGTGAGTCAACAGCTCAGGCAATGTTTGTGGTAGGTACAAACTCCTCGGGAGCTAATCACCCGAATTGGTTAAATAACCTTACGGTTGCCTCAATATTCCAATATTCCCTCGTTGAAAAGTACGGCACGCTTATGCGCCCTATAAATTTGCGTTCGGCAAGCTTTAACGCGGAACACGCGCCGGGGTCCATTCTTATTGAAATAGGAAGTTGCGGAAACACCCTGTCGGAAGCAAAAAACTGTGCTTATTTCCTCGCAGATACAATATCACAAATTATTTTATCCGACGGCTTAACGTAATTTTTCATAAGGAGATACTTGAAACGGACGAATAGCAAAAACACCCTACAAAATCAGGTTTTATTGTCTTGTATTTTTTTAAAACGGGACGTCGAGGAAGGAGTTCCCCGAAACACACGAAGTAAGTTTTGGGGGTTCTCGTGTGCGCCGTCCCCTACAAATTTAAATAATATTCTATCTGCAAACACGGGGGAACCGAAGGGGGTGTCCCCCTCGGTCGTTTGCGGGGTAGGGGGTTACGGGGGTGGGGGAATCGAAACCCTCACCCCCGTATGCCTTCTTTGGTTACTTTCTTGGCACGCAAGAAAGTAACGTAAAAAAAAACACCTCTGAAAACCGCAAAATCTTTTATAAAAAAGATTTAATATGCCATTTTACTCATAACACACAACAAAAAAAGTGTTGGTGCAAAACACCAACACTTTTATTATTTGTTTCGTATTAGCCTACGATACCTGAACGTTCAACACCTGCTATAAGATATCTCTGACAGAAGAGATACATTATAAGAAGGGGAGCCATTACAAGAAGTGAAGCAGTGTTACGAATTGCAGCTTCGTACATCTTCTGTCCTGCAAAGCCTGTCGTTTCAAGAGCCTTAGGAATTACAGATACCACGTCGGGCATCATATTGATACTGGTCTTGGGGAAGAACAATTCTGTGTAGAACATATCTGTCCACTGCCATGAGAATGAGAACAGGAATACTGTAATTAACATAGGCACGGAAAGAGGAATAATGATCTGTACGAACGTTCTGAATACACCCGAACCGTCAAGGTATGCTGATTCTTCAAGTTCATCAGGTACGCCACGGAAGAACTGACGGAGCATATAGATATACAATCCGTTCTTAAATCCGAGACCACCGAGCGAGAGAATCGTGAGAGGCCAGTATGTATTAAGAAGGTTTATAGGTGAACCTGTTATAAGCTCAACTATTCCGAAAATATCGAACGATTTGAAGTTTACGAACATCGAAAGCTGTAACGTTTCGTGAGGTACAACCATCGTGAATATTACAAGACCGAACAAGAGGTTATTGAACTTAAACTTGAACTTTGCAAAACCGTATGCAATAACACAGCATATAAATGTCTGGAGTACCGCACAGAACAATGACAAAGTCAATGTATTGAAGAATGCTTCAAAATACTCTGCTTCAATAATCAATGTCTTATAAATATCAAGTGTAGGATTCTTCGCAATATACTTAACCGTAACGTCTACAAAGTCGTTTCTTCCCATAAATGAGCTGAATATCTTTGAAAGAACGGGTGAGAGTATTACGTATGAAATACCTACGAGAAGTACCAAACGGAATATTACCCATACTACCGTCGTAAGAAATTTCATAGAAAGATATTTCAATTTAAATCTGGTCCAAAAATCTGTACGTTCGAACTCAACGCGAATCTTGTTCTTTGTTTCTTTTGTAACCTTAGGTGCTGTTGCTTGTGAATTCATATTGAATATCCTCCTTTCTTAATCTCTTCTCTGGTAGAATACGTATGCTGACATAATTCCGGCAACAAGTGCGATGAGCAAAAGTACTATCATAAAGTAAACCCATGACATCGCTGAGCTGAGCGTTGTACCGCCGGGCTTCTGATACACTTTGTCAATATAGAGCATTACGCTATTTGAGCTTCGTGTAAACGAGTCAATTACAGTATAGATCGTATTAACAAGGATCATAGGGCTTATCATCGGGAATGTGATCTTCCAGAATGTTTCCCATGCAGCCGCACCGTCTATCTGACACGATTCATAGATCGCGGGAGAAATCGACTGAAGGCCTGCAAGGAATATAAGCATCTGTACACCGGAACGTGTAATAATGTCATATACGTTTGCAATAATACCAACAACGTACTGTACAAGCTCGCCACCGACCTTCATGTTACCAAACAACCAGTCAAGGTTTGCTGCTGCTGCCAGCGACTGAGATGCCGAAACAGAACCCGATCCGTCATTAATGGAGCTCGATGAGTCTGTCATATAGGAAAGCATCGCATTGCTCTGGTCAACGTATTCAATTACACCGGTACTGATAATAACGGGAATAAAGAATATTGCACGGAACGCTGCTCTACCGATCATCTTCTGGTTAAGCAAAACCGCCATAAACAGAGAGAAAATTACAATTGCGGGAATATCAAAGATGAGCTGTTTTACACCTGCTACAAGAACAGGTACAAACTCTGCATCACCTGTTAATGCATCGCTATAATTCTTCAGACCCACGAAGGTGGTTGTATAACCACCGCCTCGTGTAAAGTTAAGGTCTGAAAAACTAAATCTGATTGAGTCAATTACCATCGGCAAGTATACAATTACGAATACTGCCAAGAAAGGCATTATAAACCACCAACCTGCTTTTGCCTTTCTCTTGTCAAGGGATGCTGCTTTGCGGCGTTTCGGGGTCTTCGCCTGATTTGCTGTAGGATTCTTATTCATTATGCAACGCTCCCTTCATTCTGAGTCTTATCTACTGCGTTTCCTTTTTCGTCAACGCTGAAGTCAGCGTCTACAACTGCAAAGTCATACGCTTTAATGTTAAGTCCGCCAACGGAAACTTCAAAGTTGTTGTAGTTCAAAACAAATGCTTTTCCGTTTGAGTACGTAACCTTTACAATAGTTCCCTTCTGTGTAAGGTACTTGGTTGTTACGTCTAACGCCGGAGTATCATCTCCGGTTGACTGACCGGGTGTACGGTCTGTCGGATTTACCAAAGGCAATCCGTTTGCAAGAGCTTCAATCTTTGCTGCAAGTATTTCAGCTCTTCTTGCTTTTTCTTCTTCTCTTATCTTATTGAGAGCCTTATCTTTTTCTGCATTTTCGAGTGCAATCTTATCATCTGCTACCTCTGATTCTGTAGGAACACGTGAACCCTGAATAAATTCATGGTCAGTTATTGTGGATGTCTGTACATCCTTCAAAGCCTCGTTAAGAATATTGTAGTATTTAATAAGGTCTTTTTCCCATACGTCGTATCTAACAGAATAGTATTCTGCGTACAACGCGTTATCCTTAAGCTTTTCAAGATTCTGATACGAAAGCATAAAGTAGGGATTTGCACCGTTTTCAATACTTCTGAGAACTTCGTATGCTATATCACCTGCTGTATTCAAGGGAGAGCCTGCGAATTCAACAGCTCCGTGAAGGATCATACCCATGAAAGGTATTGTCTGGCTTGTAAATGTTGCCTGACCTGATGATACGTAACGGCTACTGTCAATTGATACATTGAGCAAGTGGTCTACGTACTTGAATACGTATGCGTTACCAGCATCACTCATTACACTAGCATAGTCCTTGTTAAGTGTATTGAGGAAGCTAACTGTCTGGTCCTTAGAGTCTTCGCGGTTATAAGGATCATCTTCGTTAAAGTCTGAGTTCAAGTCAGATCCTACTGTTGATACAGAAAGACTTGTTCCGCCGAGCTTTACATAATCCTTCTTAAATCCATTGTAGAATTCTGCGAATGCAGATACAGAGATAACGGGGTTTCCGCCTTCAAAGAGTGACTGGAATACGGGGTCGTATGTTCTTCTCTGTGTATAACGGTCATCCATAGTTCTTGCAGCGTGTGCTTTGAAACCGAAACCGTCAAACATATCTGTTCCGTTAAGATATACGAAGTCAAAATCGGGATATACGCCTACGTTATTCTTGCCTGCAAAATCAAGGAATTCTTTGAAGCCCTTGTTTCCGCCAACCTTATCCTGAATATCAACCTGTGAGGGTACGGTCGATACCATACCGCCGTTAGCAAAACCTGTAAGCTTGAAATTGATGTTATCAATTCCACCCTTTTCGTTGAGGTTGTTGTATATTGTCTTAAGGTTATCAAATGTTGTAAGGGGTGTTTCAACTGTGATGGGGAAGCTGAGGAACTTCTCTATTGTATCGATAGTACCGAATGCTTCGATATAAAGAGGAATGTTCTTTGATACTTCCTTATTTGTAAGAGCGGTAAGCTGTTTGTTCTCATAGAGGTATTCTCTGTAAGCTTCAGCCATACCAACATAGTTTGCTTTGTAGTACTTATAGTTCTGGTTATTCTTTACAGCATTTTCAGCAAGAGTTGTATCTTCGAGCATTATGTACTTGATTCTGTAATTGCCGATATACTTTCTGTCTGACTGAACTGTAAACGTTGCATCTCCTGCAGCCGCTACTGCATCGGAGAGTCTGTATTCGTCTGAAGGACGGGGGTTAAACGATGTATAAACCGTATTAAAGTTATGCAAAGCTCCACCCGTTGTTGCTGTAATTGTAGAAAGTGATTCACCTTCTTCAATGATAGCAAGGAAGCCCGAGTTTAAGGGATATTCATGAACTATAATATTACCGTCAACTTCTTCAGTTTCGATTCTCTTTGAGTTCTGAATAACGCCGTAAACAGGAAGTCTCATAACCTTCTGTGTTGAGCCCGTTACTTCATGGAACGCATAGTCCTGACCGTAAAGCTTACCGGTTATAGTAACCTGCTGCTTTCTTACGTCGTCAAAATCGATAATAGCTCCGCTTCCGTCGGGAAGGAACATATATCCGCCCTGGTCAGCCATGCCTGCGCCGGCATAGGGAAGAATCTGCATATTTTCAAGTGTGTAAACTGATTCATCAAAACGGATACCGTTAGCACCAAGACGAACGTCTATTCCGTTATCGTCAAGTCTGTATTCAAGAGCAAACTTAAATACAGCGGGAGCTGTTTCGTTTGCTACGTATCCAACTAACGAATGGTCGTACTCGAGCTCTTCAAATGAGTACTGAGGACAGTAGTTCTTTACCAAAGCCTCATGCTTGAGCTTTTCGTTTTCCTTAGCGTCAGTCGCATATACGTAAATATCATACTTCTCAAGTGCGGGATATTTAACAAGAAGACTTGCCTTATCCTTTTCTGAACGGCCCTTGAGCGTCATAAGAGAGTACATTACTTCATACTGGCTTGCAGCCTTGTTATCGGGAAGGTTTGCAAGAATCTGTGTCTCAAAACGTTCCTTTTCAATCTGCATCGGAAGAAGCTTACGTGTCTCTTCGTTACCTACTGCGTATTCAACACGAATACCGTTTTTAAGGTTCTTAACCTTTATCTGATTACGCATTACGCAATCTTCAAAGCTTGTGTATGTAGAAACCTGGTCTGTACCGCCGCCTGTAAACGAAATAATTACCTGCGACAAAAGTTTCATTTTTGTTTTTTCATCGGTAGTACCCGATGTAGCGCTGTAGGGGTTGGAGAAAAGGTACTGTCCTGTAGCCTTATTCATCATCGCCCATTCGCCTGACGTTTCATCCAAATAGAATATATACTTGTCATTTTCAAGTTTAGCCTTCATCTCGCTTACTCTCGATTCGGCTGAACCGTACGTCTTATCCAAGTAATTAAGCTTGTAGTAATCTTCGTCTTTTACAACGTCCTCTTCCGTTTCTGCAGCGAACACAGGGAGAACAGTCAAGTTTGCAAGTACGCCGATAATCATTATAAACGACATAATTGCCGAAATAAATCTCAATTTTTTCATCGTATATTCTCTCCTTTCTCCACTACATTCTCAGAGTTACTTCAGTTACAATAGCTGTAATAAAGCCGATTACGTTTGTAAGCATTGTTGTGAACAACAAAGCAAGGAACATAATAAATACCATTCCCACGATAATTCCAAGGCAAGTAATAATATTCTTACCAAGTGAGTAGTCGTGTGTTACCATCGTTCCGATAAATATGAGCAAGCCTACCCAAACAAATGCAAAGCTTTCGAGCAACGTTACGATAGCCGCTTCTGTTGATGTGAGGAAGTTTGTGCATATTGTTGCGGGAATTATAAGCAAGGGTATGGGTGCCAACGCGTAAGATGTTGCAATGAATACGTCCTTAAGAGTACCTTCACCCTCAAACAACGTTGTAAGACACCAGTTTGCTACAACCCAGAGTACAAGCGGTACTACTACCGATATAATCTGTGTAAGAATACTTACGCTGGTTCCTTTAGGATTGAATACGTATGCGGAACCTGCTGACTGGTACGTAAATGTAGCAATCGCGAATGCAACGTAGAACAATGCACTCCTCATCGAACCGCGTTTTTCGTGCTTCAAATCCCAGAAGCCGTCAAACGGATGGAATATCAAATGGTTTGCATACAGTATCTCTTGCCAGAAGGTTCTCTTCTTGCCCGATACCGCAACCTCAGCATTAACTTTAGCTGCATAACCGAAGAACTTCGTTGCACCAACAGCTACTGCTATTACAACTATCGGAATAATGTAAATGTACTTGCTGATCCATTCTTTACGCCACATCTTAAATGCTTTTGAGTAGTTTTCTGTCTCGTATGCACTCTTGAAGTGGTCCATAGCGCCGTCCCAATCACCTTCACGGTAAAGAGCTTTACCAATACCGATATATGCTGCGTCAAAGTTATTGTTTCTCTGAAGAATTTCTTCCCAGTCCTTCTTTGCCTCATCATACTTACGGTCATTCTGATTCTTGAGCGCTTTTATAAGTATATTACCGTATTCTGTTCTGTTATATACGGTAAATGTGTTCATACTCTTATCGAGTACCAACAATTTGTCGTTCTGATATGTAACAGCGGAAGGTGTTCCGATGTTACCGAGCTGTGTACCCTGGTCACCGAAGATGAACAAGAGGTTTCCGTACTCATCGTATGTATAAACCTTTGAACGTGCTTCGTCAATAATTGACCAAGTATTCTCCGGACCGAGCGCTACGTCAACGATAACGGAAGGACCGGAGGGAGCATTCTTTGCCATTCCCTTTATTATAACTGTTACTTCACCGAATCCGAAGAAACCTGTACGCTTCATAATATCGTCACCGGAGATATTAAGCTTCTTAACCGGAGAAAATTCTGCGGTGTTATCTTTTGTTGCGTTGTGCTGCTTATTCGGATCAATAGCAGATGTTGTAACGTAAACGAATCCGCGAGGGTCTATTGTAATATTGTTAAATTCAACGCTGACATACTGTTCTGATCTGTTACGCTGTTCTTCTGTCTGGAAGTATCTCCAAAGCTTTTGCCATGCACTGATAGAAACCTTCTGCGCACCAACGAAGCACTGGAACGAACCGTCCGCATTAAGCGCTATAACACCCATGTATGTACTGGATGAAATTACAAACATCGTGCCTGCAGAGTCAACTGCAAGAGCTACGGGTCTGTAAATAGAGTCTGCGGGGAATACGTCTGCCTGAGGCTCTTCTACTGTTCTGTCATATTCGCCGTTTGACTGTTCAAAAATAACAATTCTCTTGTTATCTGTATCTGCAACGTAAATCTTTCCATTACCTATAAAAACACCGTTGGGGTTCTTAAGTGAGTCCGGAATACCGTTGCTGTTTACAAACTCGGAAACTATAAACTTAAGATTATAGTATTTGTCAAGTACAACGATTCTGTTGTTACCTGCATCGGCAATATAAACGTTGCCGTCTTCGTCTGTTTCAAGGTCTGTAGGATTCTTGAGTTTTTTCTCAAGTCCGATAACGTTACTGTCAATAATTCTCTCGGGAGTATAAGCATCGGGAGATGCAACACCCCAGCCGTCCTGAGAATACGTGTATGTTCCGTATGATGATGCAGCTGCTGCGGGTATTACACCTATAAGCATCATCAGACAACAAGCAAGGGCAGCTATTCTAATAATCTTCTTATTCATATTAAATCCTGTCCCTTTCTTTAGTCTTTCATACCTGAAGATCCCATCGTTTCAATAATGTTACTCTGTGTAACAACGAATACGAGAATCGGAACCATCATACTGATTACGGTTGCAGCCGCTGACGCGCCCTGACGTGAAATACCGTCGGATACTATCTGGCTAACTGCGTAGTTGAATGATTTGAGCTGTTCGCTCTGAATGTAAATAGAAGCACCGGAGTTCCAGAGGTCTTTAAAGCTGTAAACGATAAGTGTGAGCCAAGCGGGTTTAACCATAGGCATTGCAATTACCCAGAAGGTCTTCCACTCGGTCGCGCCGTCGATACGTGCTGACTCAAGAACTGCGTTGTTTACGTTAGTTTCCATAAACTGCTTCATAAGGTAAAGTCCGAGAGACGTACACCATGCAGGAATAATTCTTGCAAAATATGTATCCATCCAACCGAGTGCGCTGAGTGTAATAAAGTTTGCAACTGCAGCTACTGTTGTGTGGAACATCAACGATGCAACGATTACTGCGAATATCGTCTTTCTTCCGGGGAATTTGATCTTAGCCAATGCGTAAGCACACATTGAGGAAAGAATCAAGTTACCAAAAGTACCTGTTACTGAAATAAATACAGTATTAAATATGTATCTTGAGAACGGAACCCATGATTCGCTCATCAATGTAACCAATTCCTTAAAGTTGTTGAACGTAGGGCTGATTACGTAGAAGCGAGGAGGGAACATCCAAAGCTCATCAAGAGGTTTAAGTGACTGTATAACCGTATAATACATGGGTACGAAAAGGAATGAACCCATCAAAACAAGGAATAATGTTACTCCAAAGTCACCGCCGTATGAACGGTTAAGCACTACGCGGTGTTTTCTTGTTCTTAATTTCTTAGCCATATCAGTTACCTACCTTCGCCATGAGCTTCTTAATCAACGCGTTCGCTCCGTACATTATCAAGAACAGTACAGTAGCGATAGCGGAGGCATAACCAACTTCCCAACGTGTTGTACCGTAGTCATCCAAGTGGTGCATGATAGTATGCGCCGCATAGTCAACTGACGGGAAGCCTGCAAGCTGTGTAACAACTGCACCGAAACCGAATGCCTGTGTAATTGACATAACGGCACCGAACATCAACTGAGGTTTCATTGTAGGAAGTGTAATGTACCAAAGTTCCTGCCAACGGTTCTTAATTCCGTCAACAGCACCTGCTTCGTAAAGCGAATGGTCAACACCCTGGAAACCTGCGATAAACGAAAGGAACGCTGTACCGAGTGATGTCCAGAGGGCAACAACTATACAAAGAGGCATTACGTATTTTGCATCTTCAAACCACTGTATAGGCATTGATATGAAGCCTAAATCGATCAATATTGAGTTTGCATATCCATAAGAGTCACTGGAAAATACTATCTTCCACATGAGATATGCACCACCCGAAATAGAGGGTGAGTAGAAAATCAAAGTTACAATAGCTCTGATCTTGGGGGGAAGTTCGTTAATAAACCAAGCACATATAAATGAAAGCAAATATGAACCCGGTCCAACTATTGCTGCAAATATAAACGTATTCTTTATCGCTACGATAAATATATCGTCATCGAGGAAAAGGTTTATATAGTTGTCCATAAATACAAAGTTAGGTGTCTGAAGCATATTGAAGTCTGTGAAACTCAATACGATAGATACTACAACCGGCAATATAGTAAATATGAAGAAGAGTGATACGAAAGGCAAAATCATAAGATATGCCGTTTTATTACGTTTCATCTCTTTCCATGTCCACTGCGCTTTTGTCATTTCCTTGCGGGCTTTCGCTTTTTTAACTGCAGTGTTTGCGGACATGTATAATCAACTCCTTTATCTAGAATGTATATGATGTATATGATGTTATATATATAATGAAGTTTTTTTGCTGTTCAGGGGTGTCTTTCCGGCACCCCGACAGCACCGTTTGAATTCTTATTTTATTGCGCTTTCCGCAAGTTCAAAACCAAACTCTTTACGTTTTCTTGTAATTTCTTTATTTATATCCACTATATAGTCAAGCATCGCTTCAGTAGCATTCGCACTGTCGTTATATACATCCAAAAATGCGAAGTCAACGTAACGTGTTATAATGTAACCACCGGGATATTCTGTAATACCTACGGTATTTTCAAATTGCTTCATAAGGTTGTTGTATTCACGAGAAGACCAAGGAAGCATTTCGAGAGCTTCTGTATTAGCTGTTGCGTTCTTCGAAGAAGGACCTACAACCGCAACGAGCTCGTTGGAGTAGTCAGCCTGAACGGAACCACGTGTGAACCATTCGAGGAACTTCCAAGCTTCTTCTTTTCTGTCTTCTGCGTCCTTCATAAGACAAACACCTTCAACTGTTACTACCGAGCAGTTGTTTATCTTTCCGTTTTCATCAACAAATCCGGGGAGTTCTACAAATTCCCACAAGCCGTCAATTTCGGGAGCGAATACTGTAAGCTGGTTGTAAAGTGAAATATAGTCTGCTATAAGGATCGGCATTTCACCCGTTCTGAAACGGTTAGCCGCATCGTATGTAAGCGGGAAACGGTAGCTCTGGAACAAGTCTGTAAGTTCTGTAAATGCAGAAAGAGCTACGTTAGAGTCAAGGTTGATTTCCTTACCGTCGTTTCTGTAAAGTTCTCCGCCCATCTGATATACGAAGAGTTTTGTTCCTGCCGTCTTTGAGGGGAAACCGAGAGTCATATTGTTTGTCTGAAGTACCGGAATAATATTCTTGAGGTCATCCCACGTCTTCGGAACTTCAACTCCGAGGTCAGCAAGAATGTCCATTCTGTAGAACATCATAAGGAACGTCATTGTATTGGGCAACGCGTATGTCTTTCCGTAAAGTGAAAGCGGATCGGTTGCTGCTGCGGGGAATCTCTTCATTACTTCATCGAAGCCTTCCATTTCATTCAAAGGAAGAACCGCATCACGAATAGCGTAGTTTACACAGTCGGATGAAGGAAGGAATGCAATGTCAGGACCTATTCCCGCAAGTGTTGACTGAAGAATACCACCAGATACAAGCTTGAGCTCAACGCCTATGTTGTACTCACGCATAAAGCCACTGTCGATAAGCTGACGCAATATCTTTGACTTTTCACGACCGATAGTAGTCCATATATCAATCTTCTTTTCGCTGTCAACTTCTACTGTTGCACCCATTGTAGAGTAGTCTGTAAAGAAGCTGAGGATAAATGACTTAATTTCAAACCACAATGACTGGAAGAAGTTCGAGTTTGCCTTGGGCAACTTCGTTCCAGGAGCCTGGAGTGTGAAGTAGTCTACTTCAAGAGGCTGCTTTCTTGAGTCAAGCAACCAAGTACCAAGCGTACCAATGTAGGACTTGAGAGTTTCAAGGTTCTTTGCTACCTCGTCTTCTTTACTTACCATTCTGTCAAGAAGAACGATTATCTTGTTAAGTGTAGCAACGTGCGAACCTGTCTTACCCGTAATCTCTTCAAGTTCCTTAGCAACTGCCTTAAGCTCCTTAGCAGAGAACGCAAGGTTCTCAATAGCTTCGGGAACAAGTCTACCGAAGTTGTAGTCACGGTACTGGTCAGGTTCTGAACCTGTAATCATTAATATTTTAAGGTAAGAATTATTCATAAGTGTAAGAACGTTGTTTACACGGTCAAGTACTTCACTGAGCGAACCGAGTATAACTTCGAACTTAATCTCGTATGTCTTACCCTTTTCAAAATAGAACTGATAAGGTGTTCCGTCCTCTCCTGAAAGCGCCTTGTGCTGCCATGCATCACTGAAAAGGAACTCAAGGTTTCCTGCTTCCGCGAAAGGAATCTCTCCATTTATATATATACGGCGTGAAACGTACATACCTTCAAGCTCTGACTGCTTGAATCTCATTGAGAGCTCATAAAGTCCTGTTTCGGGAACCGTAATATTGTATTTAATCCACTGTCCTGCTGTCTGCCACTTATCGCTACCTATTGTGTTAAGTTTTGTTTTGGAAGGATCCTGAGGATATGTAATAGATGACGTTCTGTCGTTCAAAGGATAAATCGTCTGTTCTGAAACGAAATCAACCATCTCAGCTTCGATTCTTGTATTCGCATTTTCACTTACCGGCTTGTAACCGTTCTTCTTGTAACCTGCAAGCACTTCTGCGTATGTCGGAAGATCCTTGTAAGGATAGAACTTCATAGTTGTGAGAACAACGGGTTCTCTTACAGATTCAAGTGATATCGTATGCTCACCCTTTGTCAAGTATACTTGCAAAGGATTTACTACGAATCCCGTAGAGTCAGCAAACGTATATGTGTTCCAAGCGGGAACCTGCTGCTTCTGGGGACGAATATCACTTCCTGAAAGGTCTTTTATGAATTCGCCGTCTTCAAGTTTGTCGATCCACGTCTTAGGCATCGTAATGTATCTTGCCTCGGAGAACGGAATCTTACCGTCGATATAAAGCATACGTTCAATCGACGTCGCCTTAGCAAATATTGAAAAATATTCAATATCGATAGCGTAAAGTCCGTCAGCAGGTACGTCTATCTTAAACGTTACCTTACCAACATCGGGCAAGTAAATCGATTTTGATGAGCCTTCGTAAGCGTATTCAGATTTTGTGAACGCTTCATCATTAATCTGAACCTTACCTTCAGCTTCCTTGTCGGCGCTCTCATAAGCGTCAGCAAGAACTACTGTAAATTCCTTGGGGCCCTTGCTTACTTTCCCCAAAGCTTCGTAATAGTCTTTGTAAGCAGGGGTATCAAGTAAGTCCCTGATTTCTTGCAAAGACGATGTGGTGCCTTCGGTTTCACCCGAAGCGTCAGTACCGGTTGCGGCATATACGCCCGTCGCAAATGTACCGCTGAGCATAAGTACTGTCATAAATCCACACAATATTCTCTTGAATATGGATTTTTTCATGGTCTTTCCTCCCATAAGATTTTAGATAACTTAACACGTTTTTAGGGCAGGGGAACTGCATTTCAGCAAAAAACAACGCAAAAAACACTACCGCGCTCACTGTTCCTGAGCGTAGTACTGCGTCTTACCCATATAATCCGATGAAGCCGCATCGGAAATGCCGTAATTTAGTGCGAAATAATAATACCACAAGCACCCCAAAAAGTCAAGAGAATCATGCCCCTTTTCTCTTATTATATATAGTATTTTTGCTCCCCATACCTCAATTATTTACTGTTTACGCTGTTTTTCGGCATACTTTACGCTTTTTGTGTCTTTCTGCCATATGGTAAACTACACTTACATATACCCCCTAAATCTACCTTAAAACTTGTGTTATTTTATATTTTTTTAACATTTTTGCGGCATTTATTGCTCAACAGTAAATTATGTTTACTCTATCTTTTTGATATCATTGTATAAAAAATTTTGATATTTTTGTGCAACTTGCACGTATATTTGGTCATTTTTTCTACATTTGTACAAGTTGCACAAATACTCGGTTTTGTTAAAACGAGCCACTTTTAACACAAAAATTTGTAAACTTTCTGTAAACTTATTAGTTTTTAATTCTATTTTTTATAAGTTTTTCAAAATCTTATCAATTTATTGTAATTTTGGCGCAGATGTGCTATAATATAAGATGTTCGATTTATTTATGAATTACACGAAAGGATCTGCAAAAAATGATTCCGCAAAAAAGAGCAGTCACTATTAACGATATATCAGGAATGGGCAGATGCTCAGTTACCGTAGCTTGTCCCGTACTGTCAGCTGCCGGGATAGAAACGTCGGTTTTACCTACAGCTCTGCTGTCGACCCATACGGGCGGTTTTTCTGAATATTCATTCCTCGATCTTACCGACGAAATGTCAAAAATCATGAAGCATTGGCAGTCGCTCGGCCGCACGTTTGACGCAATATACAGCGGATACCTCGGAAGTGTAGCTCAGATCGAAAAAGTAAACGAATTTATTGACATTTTTAAAGATGATAACACCTTTATCATGGTAGATCCCGTTATGGGAGATGCCGGCAGATTTTATGCAGGCTTTACCGAGGAATATATTGACGGTATGAGAAAGCTTTGCGGACGCGCAGATATTATCGTACCTAACATTACAGAAGCCTTGTTTTTGCTCAACAAAGAGTATAAAGACGGCCCTTACACAGAAGAATACATAAAAGAAATAATGAAAGAGATTTCAAGCTTCGGTTGCAAAAGAATAGTTTTGACGGGAGTGTGCTTTGACAACGAAAACGTCGGCGCTTCCTGCTTCGATGCTGAAAACGGCGCTTTCAGCACATTTTTAGCCCCCAGAATCGAAGGCTTTTATCACGGCACCGGTGATGTATTCGCCTCTACCCTGCTCTCTGCACTTTTAAATAACAAAACCCTCGCCGAATCAACGAAAATAGCCGTCGATTTCACCGAGGATTCCATTATCAGAACAAGAAATGCAAAAACAGATACGAGATACGGGGTTATTTTTGAACAGGAATTACCTGCACTCGTAAGAAAGCTGGGACTGTAAATATAGCTTCTTAGCGTAATTATTTCAAACCTTTTGGAATTACAGAAGCATCATTAACGCCAGAATCATTATAATATCGTCTTCAGAACTGCTGTTCAGCATAAGGATAATCAAAGCACATATTAGTATATCCTCGGGCAGCAGTCTTTTTTCACGTAATCCGTCTATAATTCCCTGAAGTCCGTTTCTTTCGGGTGTTTTTTCTTCCCTTTCTTTGCAAGAACACCACTCTCGGTTTCTATGAGAAAACACGGGAGCATCGGCACCCACACGCCCCTCTTTATAATCACGTCTTCTGAGCTGTCTTTCGTAATTATTGTAAGATGCATCGTTTCTTACAAGTCTGTCTATTCCCTCAGCAAGCTCAGGATCAGTTATCTGCTCCATTTCATATATCATTCCGCGGTAATTTGGCGGAACTGACGGCGCAGGCCTTGGCTCAACAGGGGGACGCGTTGTTTGCGGGGCGGGGGTAACATCATTTTGCGGATTATAATTATTATTAGGGGGAGACGGCATTACGTTCCCGTTTGTTCTGTCGGGCTCGGTATTAACCGCCGTATTGTTTCTATGCTGCTTTACGGGCGGATTTCTGTGCGAAAAATGCCCGTTCTTGCTTGTGTTTCTGCTATACATAACCTCAACTCTCTTTCGCTTATTCAGATGGTTTTTCCTGTGTTTTAAAGCAGTGACTTTAAAAGCCCCGTTTTTTCGCTTAACTGCACAAGCTTAAGTATTTTTACGATATTATCTATCTTCGAGCATCTTTCGGGACTCACAAACGGTCTTAACGCCAGAAGTAGACGAATCAGATTTTCCGCGTCGTCGCCTTTTCTTGCGCGGTGTCCGTCGTTACTGCATACGTCGCATTCTTTCTTGTCCTCTTTGAAGCACTCCCTTTCACCCTTTAGCTCTGAATACGAAGTGGGAACGGATTCTTCTTTGTTGCTATCGTTCATAAGATTTTTTGCAACACCCATAAGATTTTTCATCATATCGGGATTCTGGGTGAGTTTGCTTATAATATCGCTTATATCGGCAGAACCGTTCATACAAATATCACCCTTTTACATATTCATTTGTCTTTTTATGTTTCTGACAGTGTCTTCATCAAGCATAGAAAGCGCGTTCTGAAGATCTCTGTCCGACATTCCGCCGAGACTTCTGCGCAGCTTTGACATATCCGATACCGCCTGCTCGGTCCGGCGTGGGTTTACCCCTGCACACTCGGCTATTTGACGCACGATATTAGCCAAATCATCATCACTAAGTCCGTCAAGCTTATTCATTATTTGTTTTTTATCAATTCCCATAATACGCTCCTTTTTAATGAATGTTTGTTTGATTTTTTTATTTTTCATAAGCAGTATATGAAGCGGTAATTCCTATCGTTACAAAAACAACAAAAACCGAGGAACCAACTATATGAAACTACTCGTTTTCTCCGACAGCCACGGAAAAGCTACCAATATGCAAAATGCCGTTGATATGCATAAAAATGCAGACTGCCTTCTGCACGCGGGCGACGGTATAAAAGATATTGACTTGTTGAAAAATATACCAAATACAGTCTATACTGTAAACGGAAACTTTGAGGACTGTTTTTTTTCTCTCCAAAAAGGGAACAAATATGCAATCTTTGAGCTTGGCGGTAAGAAAATATATATGTGCCACGGGCATAGACACAACGTTAATTTCAGTATGTCGAGTCTGATATATTCGGCAGTTGAATGTGATGCCGATATCGTAATCTACGGCCATACTCACCAAAAGCACAACGAATATATCTCGGGAGAAGATCTGCCTTTTAAGAGAGAAAAAGGACTTTATATCTTTAATCCCGGAAGCATATCAAGGCCAAGAGACAATATTTACGCCTCATTCGGTCTGATAGAAATACAAGGAAATGGAGTTTTGCTGTCGCACGGCATTATAAAGTGAAAATTTATGAGATATACACCAAAAGGAAACAAAGAACACGTCTCCGTGTCCTGCATATGTTTAATATTCTCAGCATTTATTCTTCTTACATTCTCACCGCTAACAGACACAAGTAGCTTTATGCGCAATTTATTCAGAATGTCCGGGTACACACTTCTGGTGGCAACGACTCTTATAGTGGCAAGATATCTTACGTTCACCTACACTTATATATTGGATGATTTTGAATTTATAATTGTAAAAAGTTCAATAAACAAAAAACAGACCGTTTGCAGACTGTATTTTTCCGATATTGTAGAAATATGCGAAGCAAAAAACAACACCAAGACAAAACCCGCAACAAGACATAACTACTGCGCGTCATTGATGCCGGACAAAGCTTACCTTTTGTTTTATAGATTTGATGACAATGAAGGAGTTATCACGTTTGAACCCGACTTTTGTTTTTTAAAAGAGCTTGAAAAAAGAATAAAAAACGACATAATCTTAGATTAAGTAAATCAAAAAAGGAAGAAATGAAATGAAACTGCTATTCAGAATGTTCATTAAAAATGCTGACGATACCACCGACCCCGCGGTTAGAAACGATTACGGCAAATTTACGGGAATTTTCGGAATTTGCTCAAACGCAGTACTTTTTCTTGTAAAAATTATTATAGGAACTATAACCTCGTCAATTTCGGTTACAGCCGACGCTATGAATAACCTTTGCGACGCGGGCTCGTCAGTTATTACGATGTTCGGCTTTAAGATTGCAGGAAAACCCGCCGATGCGAAACACCCCTACGGACATGCAAGAATGGAGTATATTTCGGGACTTATAGTTTCGTCACTCATTACGGCAATTGGTTTTGACCTGCTTATCGGCTCGGTGGAAAAGATTATTACCCCAACACAGACAAAACACTCACTGGTATCCGTTATAATACTTATTTCAACGGTGTTGGTAAAGCTTTTTCAGGGCGCCGTATACCGCTCGGCAGGCAAGAGAATTAATTCTACCTCGCTTATTGCATCATCAACAGACAGTATAAACGACGTTATTTCAACGACGGTGGTAGTAATCGGAAGCGTGATTGGTCTTACAACCGGAATTACGCTCGACGGCTGGCTTGGAACTGCAGTTGCTCTGTTTGTAATTTATTCGGGAATTAAGCTTATTATTGAGACATCGGACCCACTTCTTGGCTCTGCTCCCGACGAATCGCTTGTTGAGGAATTGTCAGAAAAAATATTGAGCTACGACGGCGTTATCGGCATTCACGACCTCGTGGTGCATAATTATGGCTTTGGCAGATGCTTTGCATCGGTTCATGCAGAAGTACCCGCAAGTACGAACGTTATGATTAGCCACGATACTATTGATAATATTGAATTTGACGTTCTTGAATCTATGAATATACACCTCGTTATTCACCTCGACCCCGTTGAAACGGATAATCCAAAGATAAACGAGCTCAGACAGATTATCGAAAGCATCGTAAAATCAAAGAACGAACTAATTACGATGCACGATTTCAGAGTGGTGTTCGGTGATACTCATACAAATTTAATTTTTGACGTTAATCTTCCGTTCGATTATAAAGTAGACGACGATGAATTCTGCAGTATGATTACGAAAGACATAAGAAAAGTCAACCCAACTTACAATACTGTAATAACAGTAGACAGAAATTATATGAATTCACGTAAAAAGAATTAACTAAACATAATATAAGAGGGGCTTTTTGGAAAAAGCCCCTCTTTAACTCCCCAAAAACTTTTAAACAAATAACCCATCTTCCGAAAACGAAGGGGGTGCAAAGGGGGGATAATCCCCCTTTGTCGTTTGTGGGGGAGGGGTTTATAGGGGCGGGGGAATCGAAATCCCCACCCGCGAACCCCCAAAACTTACTTCGTGCGTTTCGGGGAACCCCGGCGCCCCTATATGCCTTCTTTGGTTACTTTCTTGGCACGCAAGAAAGTAACGTAAAAAAAGAAAAGACATTATTATTTAGATAAATAATACGTCTTAAAACAAAAAAACGCTTTCGCGTTTTTTTAAAAGGCACATATTGTTAGGAGCTTCGCTCCCGAACCCACACAAAAGGAGCGCTTTTGAAAAAGCGCCCTCTTGACTCCCTCAAAACTTTAATTAAACAACGTTTATTGCAAACAAAAAAGCTCCCAAAGGAGCTTTTTTTATTTTACTTTTATGCTCTTAAAGTGATTCCGAGTTCTCTTTCAAGAAGCGTCAAAATCTTCTTTGTAGCTTTGTCTGCCTCTTCGTCAGTAAGAGTGTGGTCTGCCGAACGCATCGTTACTTTGAATGCAAGGCTCTTCATACCCTCGGGCACCTGTGCGCCTCTGTATACATCAAAGAGTTTTACATTTTCAACAAGCTTTCCGCCCGCCTTCTTCATAACCTTTTCAATAGAGCCAACCTCTACTTCTTCCGAACAAACGAACGCAAAGTCACGGGTCGATGCGGGGAACTTGGGCAAGTGCTTATACTTTCTTTCAAAATTGCTGTTTTCAAGCAATTCGTTAAAGTCAATCTCTGCAACGTATACGGGACAGTCAACCCCATAGTTGTTTGCTACTTCGGGGTGGATTTCTCCGAATATACCGATAACCTTTCCGTCAGCAGTTACAACCTCAGCGCAACGTCCGGGATGGAATGTCGGGTCGTCAGACTTTGCCTTATAATCGCACTCAAATATTCCGCCATCTTCAAGTATAGCTTCAACCACACCCTTCATTCTGTAGAAATCGCCGTTTCCGTAGAAGCCTGCCATAACCTTGAACTTTTCTTCGGGGAGCTGTGTTATATCATCAGAGGGAATATAAATCTTTGCCATTTCGTAAAGTGAGACGCCTTCGGAATGGTGATTATTGTTGTGCGCCAAAACTTCCATCATTGACGGAATTGCCGTCGTACGCATTACGCTCGTATCTTCGCCCAAGGGATTCGATATAACTACCGAATTTCTCTGCTTTGAATTTGCGGGAAGCGCAATTTTATCATAGTATTTGGGGCTGATAAACGAGAAAGTATATATTTCATCAAAGCCAAGCGAGCAAAGGAAATTACAGAGTCTTCTTCTGTATGCCTGCGAAGTCGTAGGCAAGCCCGCCTTAACGTCGGATGCAAAAAGTGTTGATTCAATGGTGTTATATCCGTGAATTCTGATTATTTCCTCGGCAATATCGTTCATACAAGCGATATCAATTCTGAAAGACGGTGAATAAATCATACCATTCTCAACCTTAAAGCCGAGTCTTTCGAGAATTTCCGTCATATATTTTTCATCAAGGTTTACACCGAGGAACTTGTTTATTCTCTCACATTCGAGAGGAAGTACAGTCTGTTCCCATTTCTTGCCGTAAACGTCAATAATTCCGTCAACAACTTCACCCGCGCCAAGCATTTCAACGAGCTCGCAAGCTCTGTTAAGAGCTTCAAGTGTCATCTCAGGGTCAAGTCCCTTTTCAAAACGCGCCGAGCTTTCCGTTCTCATACCGCAATCTCTTGCAGTAGTTCTTACGGATGCGCCCATAAAGTTTGCAGATTCAAACACAACCGAAGTAGTTGTATCTTTAATTTCACTGTTTGCTCCACCCATAACACCTGCCAATGCAACAGCCTTCTTTTCGTCGGCTATAACGAGCATATCCGATGTGAGCGTATGGTCTTTGTCGTCAAGTGATTTGAACACTTCACCCTCTGCGGCAGTTCTTACTACAATTTTGCTTCCGTCAAGACAAGCATAATCAAACGCGTGCATAGGCTGACCGTATTCAAGCATTACGTAGTTTGTAATATCAACTATATTGTTTATAGGTCTTACGCCTGCCGCGCGAAGACGCATACGAAGCCAAAGCGGAGAAGGCTCAATCTTTACGTTCTTAACGTATCTTGCAGAATATCTGGGGCATTTTTCCGTATCCTTTACCTCAACGGAAATATAGTTTTCAACGTTGTCTCCCGAGCCCTTGACCTCAGGCTTATGATATACAGCGGGAAGATTGAACGAAGCTGCCGTCTCTCTTGCAAGACCAATTACCGAAAGGCAATCGGGGCGGTTGCTTGTAATTTCAAATTCAACGACTGTGTCTTCTATCTGAAGCAATTCTTTTACGTCGTCACCCGGAGCGCAGTCCTCTTTAAGAATAAGAATACCGTCTTCAATTGCATAGGGCATATCGTTAAGAGTAAGTCCAAGCTCGGCAATTGAACAGAACATACCGTTCGATTCAATTCCTCTCATCTTAGTCTTCTTGATTTCTCCGCCCATAACGTGCGCGGGCGCTACAGCAACAGGAACTAATGCTCCCTCAAATACGTTTGTAGCGGCAGTAATAATCTGAGTATCCGTACCCGTTCCGATATCGACCTGACATACTACCAAACGGTCAGCATCGGGGTGGCGTTCGATTTTCTTTATAAGTCCGACCTTAACATTCTGAACCTCTTCACCGAGAATTTCATAACCTTCAACCTTCGAGCCTGTATCAGTCATAACGTCGGAATAGTGCTTGGGGTCTGTATTTAAAGAAGGAACAAACTCCTTCAGCCAATTCATAGGTAAATTCATTATTTACACCTCTCTCTTCTGATTACAGCCGATTAAAACTGGTTAAGAAAACGAACGTCGTTTTCGTAAAGCAATCTCATATCGTCCATACCGTATTTGCACATCGTAATTCTTTCAATACCCATACCAAAAGCAAAGCCCGAATATACCTCAGGGTCAATTCCGCAGTTGCTCAATACGTAGGGGTGTACCATTCCGGCACCGAGAATTTCTATCCAGCCCTCGCCCTTACATACACGACAGCCCTTGCCGCCGCACACGAAACAGCTTACGTCAACCTCAGCTGACGGCTCTGTAAACGGGAAGTGGTGGGGACGAAAACGAATCTTTGTTTCAGGACCAAACATCTTCTGTGCAAAAAGCTCAAGAGTTCCCTTAAGGTCACCCATTGTTATACCCTTATCAACAACCAAGCCCTCAAGCTGATGGAACATAGGTGAGTGTGTCGCGTCAACAGCGTCTGAACGGTATACTCGTCCGGGAGAAATAACTCTTATCGGGGGCTTCTGCTTTTCCATCGCTCTTACCTGTACGGGAGAGGTCTGCGAACGGAGAAGTATATTGTTTGTTATATAGAAAGTATCCTGTGTATCTCTTGCGGGATGGTTTTCGGGAATGTTCAAAGCCTGGAAGTTGTAATAATCATATTCAACCTCAGGTCCTTCGATTATATCAAAGCCCATGCCGAGAAAGATATCCCACATTTCCATCTCAACCTTTGCCAAAGGATGTCTTTTTCCAACCTTGACAGCGTTTCCGGGAGCGGTAACGTCGAGCTTTTCTTTCATAAACTTCATCTTCATCTGTTCTTTTTTCTGCTCTTCCGCCTTAACGGCAATAGCATTTTCAATGAAGAAACGAACGTCGTTTGCAAGCTGTCCAACGATAGGTCTTTCCTCTGCGGACAAAGCGCCCATTCCTCTCAACACCGAAGTAAGCTCTCCCTTTTTGCCGAGATAGCGTATTCTTAATTCTTCAAGATTAACATCGGACTGCTGAAGTAAAGTTTCTACCTCTTTCCTGATGTTTTCAAGCTTTTCTCTCATTCTTTAATCACTCCAAATTTTTATATGTTATTTTTTATTTTTAACTTAAATTAAATGAAAACGACCTCATCTGTCGCACCGCATTATGAACAATAAACAAAAAAGTCTTTCATCCTCTGTAAAAGGACGAAAGACTAAAGTTTTCCGCGGTACCACCTTTATTTATGCATAAAGCAAACACTTTACAAGGCATATAACGGTGCCTAACTCATATACCGTAACGGACTACTGTATTTTTTCACCCGTTCCGCTCGGAAGCGAAATGCGTCAGATTGCCGACACAAGATTACTTACAGCCTAAAAGGTAATCCTCTCTGTGTGTGCCTTTTTGCAACACGCTGAACTTCTTCAATGCGTTTTTATTTACTTATTCAATTAAAGCACCGAGTATTATATCACACACCCAAAAAAATTGCAAGTGTTTTGACAAAAATCTTCTTTATACTAATTTATATGCTAATCCTATACATTTGATTGAGCCTTATCGGATAGTATGACAGCTTTGCTTTTCTGAGCCCCTCTATTCCGAGGTCCTCTTCTCTGTTTATATATTCGGCGTCATGAAAACCGTATTTTGCAAAGCTGTTATTTACAAAAGCATAGCTTCCGTCGTACTCTCTATCAGCTTTTTCAAAATGTATATCAGCCGTATTTTCGTTTATCATAGAGCCTATCGAATACGCAACGTACTTTCCGTCAACGGTAATCACACAGCCCCTCAATTTTAACTCCGAAAAATTATCGATAGCAAGCTTTATTGCCTCATACTCCTGTTTCGGACTGTTTTCTATCTTCCAGAACAAATGCTCCGCGCACTCTCTTAAAATATGCAGATTTTCTTCGTTTATTTCAATATATTCGCTTTCGTATTGCTTATTAAATTTTGAAATATGGTTTCTTTTTGCGTGATATTTCTTTCCCTCGAGTAATGCTAAATCTTTTTGGCTGTACACGTATTCACACTTGCCGTCGAGTGTTTTTATTTTTGCATCGGGGTAATATTCACGTATTTTTTCGGCCGTATCCGCAGTCAAGGGCATAAATGATATATCACCTTCAACTGTATCCAATATATATTCTACCGTTTCTTTAATGCTTGACTCAAGCCCTCTCGGGAAATATATTACGTTCTTTCCACTGTCAGACGTTCCCTTGGCAACGACGTTGCCGTTTATTAAAGAGTAACGCGTATTGTAATAATCCTTCCACAAAAACAGTGACGTAAACCCGAACATAGCTATTCCGTCAGGGTTGCTTCCGTTTTCTATAAACACGTCTTGGGAAGTTATATCAATTATATTCCATTCCGTTTTGCTTGCGGCTTTTACCATCAATAGTTTTCCTCGCGTAAACAAATTTTCATATATTATACACTATGGAAAGTAATTATTTTTCCGACTTCAAAAAAAATTAACATTTTTTTGGAAAAAATATCGGTAAGCTATTGAAAATTTAATTTCATTGTGTTATAATACAATGCAATATGTAAAAAACTGATAAAAGAGGTATAGTACAATGAAAACAGCTATTCAGCCCGATTATAAAGAATCCACCATCAGATGTGCTTGTGGTGCTGAAGTAAAGACTCGTTCAACAAAGGGCGATATGCGTGTTGAAATTTGCTCAAAATGCCACCCCTTCTATACAGGCAAACAGAAGTTTGTTGATGCAGGCGGTCGCGTTGACAAGTTCAAACAGCGCTTGAACAAGGCAAAATAATTGACCTTGGACTAACAACGGGTAAGATGTATTTTTTGCACATCTTGCCCTTTTTGTTTTTCCAAAAACAATACTGTACTTTTAAAAAATTCAATTAAAATTGAGGTATTTATGCCCGAATTTAATATTTTTAACGATAACCAAAACGAAGAGAAAACAAAAGCCGTTCTTGTAACGGCAATTTTTCGCGGAGACGATAAGGACGAAGCCGAGATATCACTTGACGAGCTTGAAAGACTGCTTGAAACGGCGGGCGGAGAGTGCGTTGCAAGAATGACACAGATAAAAACGTCAGCCGATCCCGCCACCTATATCGGAAGCGGTAAAATCAAGGAGTTATCCGAGCTTTGCAAAAATAACGGTGCGACGCTTGTTGTATTTGACACCGAGCTTTCTCCGTCACAGATAAGAAATATTGAAAACGAGGTAAATTCTGACGACAGCGAAATATTCGTTATAGACAGAAGTATGCTTATTCTCGATATTTTTGCTCTTCACGCTAAGACGGGAGAAGGTAAGCTTCAGGTCGAACTCGCTCTCTTAAAATATACGACTCCCAGACTTACGGGTAAGGGATTACAGCTTTCAAGACAGGGCGGCGGTATCGGTACTCGAGGCCCCGGTGAATCCAAGCTTGAAAGCGACAAACGACACATCAAACGCCGTATGGACGCTCTTGAAGACGAGCTTGAAATTCTTGAAAAAAACAGAAGCGTTCAGAGAAAACAGCGTGACAAATCAGGCCTCTACAAAATTGCTATCGCGGGGTATACGAACGCGGGAAAAAGCACGTTCTTAAACTACCTCACGGGTGCCGGAATATTGGCTGAAAATAAGCTTTTTGCCACCCTTGACCCCACCACGAGAAAATACGAGCTGCCGTCGGGTAATGAGATATTGCTCACCGACACGGTAGGATTTATCAGAAATCTTCCTCACCATCTTATAAAGGCATTCCGTTCAACGCTTGACGAAGTCGTTTATTCGGACTGCGTGTTAGTTATGATAGACGCATCAGAACCCGAATGTCACAAACAGCTTTCGGTTACTGAAAATCTTCTTGATGAGCTTGGTGCTTCGGGAAAGCCTATTTTATACGTGTACAACAAATGCGACGTAGAAACCGATATTATGCCTAAAATTAAGCAAGATGCAGGAGATAACAATATTTTCTTTATTTCGTCTGTTACGGGCGAGGGCATAGACAAGCTTATTTCAAGGATAGAGGAATATGCAAACGACGGAAAGACCGATGAAACGTTCTTGTTCCCTCATAACGACCAATCCTTGATAAACGTTTTGTATAAAAATGCAGTTATTCTCTCTACCGACTATCTTGCCGAGGGAGTAAAGATTTCGGCTACGGTAGACGCTAAAACCAAAGGAATACTGTCAAAATATTTAATATAGGCGGTTTTTGTCTATGAAAGAAAATAAGACCAACGAAAAAGAAAACCTATATACAACGCTGGGCGGCGAAGGCTTTTTTGAAATTGTAATTGACAAATCTACCTTCCTCGGATACGCCAAAAGAGTAACTGTCGAGTCTGACGCGGTTGAATTTATCAACAAGATAAAAAAGAAACATTCCGACGCAAGACATAACGTATATGCTTACGTTTTGAAGGACACGAATACGACCCGATACAGCGACGACGGAGAGCCTGCGGGGACGGCAGGTATGCCCGTTCTTGACGTTATAAGAAAGACGGGATTTACCGATGCTGTTATTGTGGTAACGAGATACTTCGGCGGAATATTGCTCGGCAAAGGCGGTTTGGTAAGAGCTTACACCGCAGCGGCAAAGGGCGCAGCAGAAAATGCGGATATTATAACCTATACCGAGTACACCGAATTTGAGATAGTTTGCGGTTACGGTGATTTTGAAAAAATCAGGTATGAATGTCAGTTTTTCGACATCATTGAGGACGGAATTGATTACAGCGATAACGTTACGCTGAAATTGGCAATAAAAACTCCCTATTTTGAAACGTTTAATACCAAACTCCGCGAATTAAGCGCGGGCAAAATAAACGCCGAAATAACCGGAGAAAGATTTGATAAAATATAAAATGTAAGCAGAAAAATGCTTACATTTTTTTGTAACAGCACAAGAGGGGCTTTTTGAAAAAAGCCCCTCTTAAACTCCCCAAAAACTTTAATCGAATAACCCGTCTTCCGCAGACAAAGGAGGGTGCCGAGGGAGGAAACCCCTCGGTCGTTTTAGGGGTAGGGGGTTACGGGGGTGGGGGAATCGAAACCCTCACCCCCGTATGCCTTCTTTGGTTACTTTCTTGGCACGCAAGAAAGTAACGAAGAAAAAGAAAAAACGAATGATTTATACCAATTATAAATCTTGCACAAAGACTCTAACCATTTTTTATGACAATCTTCTTTTTTATCCTCGGTTTTATTCAAATTTTTTTAAAAAAGAGGATTTTTTTGTTTTTTTGCGTATATTATATATACAATCTTTTTAAAGTTTTTGATATGATATAATTTAGGCTGGGTGATTTTTTGAAGAATATTCGTGAATATATGTATGCAGAAGAAAGACTGACTTTGTCCGAATTTGCCTTTTTAACCGAAAACACCCGAGGCAGAGAAAAACCTATTCCGCCTTGCCTTATTCGTACAGAGTTCGGCAGAGACAGAGACAGGATTACTCACAGCAAGTCCTTTCGCCGACTTATGCACAAAACTCAGGTTTTCTTGGGTCCCGAAGACGACCATTACAGAACCCGTATGTCGCACACCCTTGAGGTAACGCAGATTGCAAGAACAATTTCACGAGCTCTGCGCCTTAACGAAATGCTTACCGAGGCAATAGCCCTCGGCCACGACCTCGGCCACACACCGTTCGGTCACGCTGGCGAAAGAGTTCTCCAAAGATGCTATTCCCCGGACTTTTCCCACTACAAACAGTCGTTGCGAGTTGTCGAAAAGCTTGAAAACGACGGCGAAGGGTTAAATCTTACCTGGGAAGTGCGCGACGGAATAGTTAATCACACAGGAAAAAACTTAGCATCAACACTTGAAGGCGTCGTTGTTAAATTTGCCGACCGAATCGCTTATATTAATCACGACATTGACGATGCGGAAAGAGCAAAAATACTTCGCCCCGAGGATATTCCGAAAGAGCTTCGCGACGTTCTCGGAAATTCGAGCACCGAAAGAATTGCAAGTATGGTTTCTTCGGTCGTTAACGCGAGCGAGGGCAGAAACCAAATTACAATGGAAGACTACGTTCTTGACGCAACCAATAAGCTTCGCGAATTTATGTTCCAAAACGTTTACACCAACCCAATCGCAAAGGGAGAAGAAGCAAAGGTCGATATAATGCTCGAAAAACTGTATGAGCACTTTGTTAAACACCCCGAAGAAATGGGCCCCGAATATAAAAAGCATCTTGAAAACGAGGGCGTTGAACGAATCGTGTGCGACTATATCGCAGGAATGACTGACAGATACGCTTTGGCTAAGTATAAAGACATTTTCTTGCCGAAAATGTGGAAATAATTCTTTTTTACAAAAATTTATAAAAAAGAGAAAGGAGGAGAGTTATGCTGATACCGCCCGCAGTGATTGAAGAAATCAAATTCAGAAACGATATTGAATCGGTCGTTTCTGCCTACGTAAACTTAAAACCCGCAGGCTCAAACCTGATTGGACTTTGTCCTTTCCACAGCGAAAAAACTCCCTCTTTTACAGTTTTTAAAAATACGCAAACTTGTTACTGCTTCGGTTGCGGCTCGGGCGGAGACGTCGTTACTTTCATAATGAAAATGGAAAACCTCGACTACGTCAGCGCTCTTGAGTTTCTTGCAAAACGAGTAGGAATTACTATTCCCAGAAATTCAAACGACGAGCAGAGACAGGTTCGTTCAACAAGAATTCTTGAAATGAACAAGTCAGCGGCAAAATTTTTCCACAGCTGTCTTATATCGGAATCGGGCAAGGAAGCGCTTGAATATCTCAAAAAAAGAAAATTCTCCCCTGCCCTTATAAAGCATTTCGGCATTGGCTTCGCTCCGAACAGCTTCGACGCACTTTATAAACACCTTAAATCACAAGGCTTTACCGACAAGGAAATGATTTCGGGCTTCCTCTGTAAAATGAGCCAAAAAACGAACAGGCCTTTTGATTTGTTCAGAAACAGAGTTATTATCCCCATTATAGATACCAAGGGCAACGTTATCGCTTTCGGCGGACGCGTACTTGACGACTCGCTCCCCAAATATTTGAACTCAAGTGATACGCCCGTTTTCAAAAAATCAAAAAATTTGTTTGCTCTTAACTACGCAAGGCGCGATTGCGCTGACAGAATTATTCTGTGTGAAGGATATATGGACGTTATCGCACTTCACGGTGCGGGATTTTCAAACGCTGTGGCAACCCTCGGCACAGCCATAACACCTGAGCAAGCGCGTATTATGGAAAAATACACAAAAAGCGTCGTTATTGCTTACGACAGCGACGAAGCGGGACAAAGGGCGGCTGACAAGGCGTTTAAGCTTCTCGGTGAGGTAGGTCTTGACGTTAAGATACTGAAAATGACGGGAGCAAAGGACCCCGACGAATATATCAAAAAATTTGGCCCCGAAAGATTTAAGAGATTGCTTGATGAAAGCAAGACGCATTTTGACTATAAATTTGAATCGATACTTTCAAAGCACGACGTATCGCAGACCCCCGAAAAGCTCAAGGCTTTGAGTCAGGTAACAGACGTTATTGCGAACGTTGCTTCGGCTGTCGAACGGGAAATTTATATTGCCAAGGTTTCCGAAAAGCTCGACGTTACAAAAGACAATCTGAAACACGACGTTGACAAAAAAATAAGACAGCAAATAAAAGAAAAACAAAAAAACGAAAGCAGAAAGATAATGCTTGAAAGCGCAGGCTTCGGCGACAGGATAAACCCCGATTATGCAAAGAACGTCAGGGCAGCTTCTGCTGAAGAATCCATTCTCAGCATTATTCTCACTTATCCCGAGCTTTTGAAAAAGGTTAAAGACGGAACGGCAGAGCTTTGTGCCGACGATTTCTTTACCGCTTTCGGCAAAAAGATATTTGAAAAGAGCATTGAATTATACAGCGACGATATTTCTTTTGATTACGGTCTTCT
Source organism: Oscillospiraceae bacterium (assembly GCA_015065455.1). GTDB lineage: Bacteria > Bacillota > Clostridia > Oscillospirales > CAG-272 > RGIG1995. The sequence continues at coordinate 64,446 of SVQI01000001.1, forward strand.
CGGAAGTGAATTTACACCCGATGAGATGGGCAGAATTACCGCCATTGTACTGAAAAGAAATAAGCTTTCTCAAAACGGTGAGCAAGAGCTTTACGACTGCATAAAAGTTCTGAAATCTGAAAAAGAAAAACAGACAGCGTCACTTACGGATATTATAAACGCAAGAAGAAACAAGCAATAAAACATTTTGTTTAAAAATATAATTAATATACAGGAGTAACGAAAATGGTTGAAGAAAAGAAAAAAGAAACCAAGAAAAAAGCTAAAGCTGTCGAACCGGAAAACGAAGCCGAGTTGGAAGCTATGGCTGACGCTCTCCTCGGTGAAACACCCAAGAAAAAGAGAGCTCCCAGAGCAAAAAAAGAAAAAACCGAAGAAGTTCCATCTTCCGAATTGTCTGCTGAAGAAAAGACAGACGAAAACGGAGAAAAAGGCGAAAAGAAATTTAACCTCAAAGAGCTTGTTGAAAAGGCAAAGCAGAAGGGCACTATTTCAAACGCCGAAATTATGGAAGAGCTTGAAGACGTAGACTATGACCTCGAACAGATAGAAAAGCTTTACGAGGCTCTTGAATCTGCAGGAGTTGAAGTTACAGGCTATCTTGATACGCCCGAGTTTGGAGAGATACAGTCGGAAATCGAACAGTACGAAAGTGCTGAGGATATGGAAAAGATGCTTTCTCAGGAAGGTCTTTCCATTGACGACCCCGTTAGAATGTATCTTAAAGAAATCGGTAAGGTTCCGCTTCTCAGCGCAGAACGCGAGCTCGAGCTTGCTGAGCTTATGGCAAACGGAAGCGAAGCTGCAAAACAGGAATTGGTTGAATCAAACCTTCGTCTTGTTGTAAGTATTGCAAAGCGTTACGTTGGAAAGGGTATGTTCTTCCTCGACCTTATCCAAGAAGGAAACCTCGGTCTTATGAAGGCTGTTGAAAAATTTGATTACCGCAGAGGCTACAAGTTTTCAACATACGCTACGTGGTGGATAAGACAGGCTATCACACGTGCAATAGCAGACCAGGCGAGAACTATCAGAATTCCCGTTCATATGGTTGAAACCATTCACAAGGTAAGCAGAATTTCCCGTCAGCTTCTTCAGGAAAACGGACACGAAGCTACCCCTGAAGAAATCGCAAACGTTATGGGTATGAGCGCTGACAAGGTCCGCGAAATTATGAAGATAGCTCAGGACCCCGTTTCACTCGAAACACCTATCGGCGAGGAAGAGGATAGCCACCTCGGAGATTTTATCCCCGACGATGCTACTCCGGCACCCGCAGACGCAGCTTCTTATACTCTTCTCCGCGAACAGCTTAACGAGGTTCTCAAGACACTCACTCCCAGAGAAGAAAGCGTTCTTAAACTCCGCTTTGGTCTTGAAGACGGAAGAACCCGGACGCTTGAAGAGGTTGGTAAGGAATTTAACATCACACGTGAACGTATCAGGCAGATTGAAGCCAAGGCTCTCCGCAAACTTCGTCATCCCAGCCGTTCAAAAAGACTCCGCGATTACCTCGAATAAACCGCACGGTGTCATTTTTAGACAAAAATACGACTTAATTTAAATTAAGTTAATATCTCTTTTACAAATTCCCATCAAGAGCAATCAAAATAACCTTGACATATTTTAGCTGTTACGCTATAATATATGTTGTATGTTTGAATTGTTTTTGGGCATTTGAATAATATACGAAAAAAAGACAATATTCGCATTTTTTAGGAGGAACAGACAATGAAAAAGTCATTGTTGGCATTATTTTTAGCACTCGTTATGTGTTTGTCCCTTTTCTGCACAGCTTGTAGCAGTTCTGGTGATGAAGAAAACCCCGACGTTCTTAATACCTCGGAGTCTGACATCGCACCTATGACTATTACGCTTTACGCTCCGACAAACAGTACGACAACAAAAGATCAGGTAAAGCTCGTTGAAGCTGAATTTAACAAAGTTACAGAAGCTAAATTCAACACTCACGTTGTTTTTAACCTTATTCCCGAAGATGACTACGAAGAGGTTATCTACTCCAGACTCGAAGGCCTTCGCAAGCAGGCTGCAGCAGAGCTTGAAGATGAAACAAAGAAACCTAACGTTACTCCTCTTTCCGACAATTCAAAATATCCCGGTATCAAAGACAACCAGCTTGATATATTCTTGGTAAACACCTTTGAAACATATTACGCTTTGGCTACGGGAACATACTATAAGCCCGAAAATAACGAATTACCCGAAGGCGCGCTTTATCCCCTCGATGAATCACTCAAAGAAAAAACTACTCTTCTTAACTCATATGCATACCCCTACTTGCTCCGCGCAGCAAGAATAGACGACCTTGATACAGGTACACAGGGTGTATTCGGTGTATTCAACAACACTATTTTTGGTGAATACCAGTACCTTTTGCTCAACAAAGAGCTTGTTGACAAGTACAACTACGACCCCGAAAATATGTTTGACCTTTCTTCTATCTCTCTCTTCTTGAAGGAAGTTAAGCAGAACGAAGCAGGCGTAATTCCCTTCCTCGGAGACCTCGAAGCTCCCGTTGAATACTTTAACGGTACAAAGTCACTTATCGGCGCTTACGTTGGAAAAGATTATACTTCTTCCGGCACAATTAACGCTACAAGCTACCTTCCCGCAGCAACCGCACCCAACAACCTCTTTAACTCAGCTGAGTACAGAGTATGGATGAGAGAATACAACTCTCTCTTTAATGCAGGTTGTTTCGTTGCAAAGACAGATGCAAACGCTAACTCCAAGTTTGCAGCTACAGTAGTTACAGGCGACGTAACACTTTCTCCCACATACGCTGACGTATACGGAAACTACAAGGTTGACGATTACGGTTTCAAGTATATTACATACGAAGACGGTGTTGATTACTACGTATCAGTTTACAAAAGACCCGTTGCAAATGACGAAAACGTATTTAAGGCAGGCTATGTTGTAGGCGGTTACACAGAAGACGCTGACCGTTGTATGGAAATTATTCAGGCGCTCAACACAGACGCTAAGCTCGCTAACCTCTTCATGTACGGTGTTCAGGATGTTCACTATACACTTAACGTTGACACAAACGTTGTTCACAAGACAACAGATACATATTCGATGGATATCGAAACTGTTGGTAACATGTACTTGCTCAATCCTTCCGACGATATGGATGAGTATTGGAAATTTATGAGCGCTAACAAATGGCAGAACGCAAAGAATACAAACCTCGAAGCAGTTATGAGTCCCTTCCTTGCATTCCACTATGACCCTGAGCAGCCCGCTGAAGACGAACTTGAAGCAGGCAAGGTTTACATCGATATGTCTTTTGAAGAAGTTATGGCTGAAATCGAAAAGCTTTCTCCTGCATTCTACGAAAAGGCACTTCACTACGTTGAAACTCCCGAACTTCCCTTTGCTGACTACATTAAGACAGTATATACAGAAGTTTCCGAAAACGAATACGTAAGTTCTATCGGTAGCTTTGATAAGGGTATGTACAACATGCAGCTTATCTACAAAGAATGGTATCAGGCTCACTACAACGTAAAGCTTGCTGACTAATTTAAAATAATTACAAAGCTCCCCGAAAAAATCGGGGAGCTTATTTTTATTATAAAACGGGCGGACAAACAAATCCGCCCCTACATAGTTAGGCTTTATTGTCTTGCTGTGCGTGTTCGAGATCCTTCGCTGCGCCGCCACGATGTCATTCTTGAGCGAAGCGAAGAATCCCGTGGCGGCTTGCTCAAGGATGACAAACGAACACGCAATATAACGCGCTCCCGCGTTTTTTTAAAAGAGGCACAGATTGTCAGCTTCTTCGCTCCCGAACTCTTGACACCGCAAAAACTTTAAATAGATAATCATTTATTATTTTTCTATATTATTTTCAAAAAATAAAAACCCGATGGAAGATTGTTTCTTCCGTCGGGTTTCTTGCTTTGCTTAGTCAATAAGCTCCTTAACCTTTGAATCCTTACCGATCTTGTTGCGGAGATAATAAAGCTTAGCACGTCTTACCTTACCTGATCTGATGATCTCTACCTTTTCTACGTTAGGTGAGTGAACAGGGAAAGTCTTTTCAACAGCTACACCGTAAGAAATGCGGCGTACTGTGAATGTTTCGGAAATACCGCCGCCGTGTCTTGCGATGATAGTTCCTTCGAAAATCTGAATTCTTTCTCTTGTACCTTCTTTAATCTTGTTGTGAACCTTTACAGTATCACCAATGTTAAGTACCGGTACTGTTTCTTTAAGCTGATCATTTGTTAAAGCCTTTACCAAATCCATTTGTGGCTCCTCCTTATATATACGAACATTCATGCACAGCTAATACAGAGGACTGTTCAAAAATAATGCTCCCTACACAGAGAGTCTATGGTATTATACCATACTTTTGGAAAATTTCAAGCATACGCCGTTTTTTTTACATTTTGTTCATAATTAACCCCTGCTCACACTCTACTTGTTTTAAAAAATACTTGTATATTTAATAATAATATGTTATAATATTTAGGATTAGATATTTATTTCGCTTAACAAAAAACGGAGGATAATATGAACAAAGACGATTTCAACAAAACTCCTGACAATACAAACGATAACATAAAAGATAAGGAATTGACCGATATACTCAAAAGGCTGTCCGAAATCCTTGATACTTCAGTCTCTCTTCAGGACGCCATAGACCTCGTAAAGAGAAAACAGGCAGAAGAAGAGGCTTTAAAAAAGCAGGAAGAACAGGTCAACTTCTTTTTCTCCGAGTCCGAAACAGATACAAAAGACGAGCCGACAAAAGAGGTCGAAAAAGAATCTGCCGATTCTGAAGAAGAGGCTGTTTCCTACGAAGAAGACAACTCACCTGCTGAAGAAGTTGTTTTTGAAACGGAAACAGTTACAGCCGAAGAAAAAAGCAATAGCGTTCCTGATTTTTCCGATTACGCTAATTTTATGATAAACGAAGAAGAACCCGAAGAACAAAATGATTCATCTGAGGATTTGTCTTTCGTTATCCCCCAAAAAGAAAAAGAAGAAGAGGAAAACAAAGAAGAGCCTGTCTTTGAGTTTTCTCTTAACGACTCAAACGAAGCTTCCGAAACAAAAGAAACACCCGAAGAAGACAATTCGACTTCCAAAATCTTTGACGAGCTTTTGGCATGCTTTGAAAACAGAAAGCTTCCCGACGACTTCCGCTTCTCTTCTTTGCAGGATTATTTAACCAAGCAGGAAGAAGCTTCCAAGGAGCAAACCGCTGAAGAAGAATCGGTAATTGAAGAAACAACGGAAGATTCTGTTTCCAACGACACAGAAACAGAACAGATTACAGAAAATACAGACGTTCAGGAAGAACAGAACACGTTTACTCCCATTTATCATCAGAGTCCCGATGAAGATGATGAAATTTTCTCACAAATCTTTTACGAGGCCAAAAAAGACCGCAAAAACAAGGAAAGAGACAAGAAAAAGTGGCAAAAAACAAGCGGAGACGGCGCGGCTTTTCTGCGTGGATTCTTTGACTGGGTAGAAATTGTCGTGTTGTCCTCAGCGTTGGCGTTGCTTATATTCACCTTTGTTATGCGTCTTGCCGTTGTTGACGGAGACTCAATGAACAACACACTCCACGACAAAGAGCTTCTCGTGATATCCGACCTCATGTACGAGCCCAAAAACAACGATATTATAGTTTTTAACGCTCCGTCTTATTCAAAAGAGCCTATCGTAAAGAGAATTATTGCAACGGAAGGTCAGACGGTCGATATTGACTTTGAAAACTGGATAGTTACCGTCGATGGAGTACAGCTCAAAGAGGATTACGTAAAAAAACTTCCGCAATATATGAAATCTTCAGATATGCAATTCCCACTTACAGTACCCGAAGGCTTCTTATTTGTAATGGGTGATAACAGAAACGATTCGCTTGACTCAAGAGACTCGAGAATCGGCCTTGTTGACGAAAGATTTGTTCTCGGAGCTGTTAAATTCAGACTCTCTCCCTTGAACAAATTCGGAAAGGTCAAGTAAAAAAGCAATTAAGAAAGGACAGAGAAATGCCTTCTACACAGATACAATGGTTCCCCGGACATATGGCGAAAACACGCAGACTGATGAAAGAAAGTCTGCCGTCTGTGGATATATTGATAAACGTTCTTGATTCAAGAATACCGATAAGCTCAAAGAATCCCGAAATTGATACGTTAGCCGAAAACAAGCCCATTTTGACTCTGCTCAGCAAGTCAAGCCTTGCAGACCCTGCATTTACTGCAAAGTGGAAGAACTACTACAAGGCAAACAACGAAAACTGCCTTTTTATAGACAGCATAACGGGCGCTAATATAAACGAAATAATGCCTATGATTCGCAACATTCTCCACGACAAGCTTGCACGTTACGAAGAAAAGGGCATGTCGGGAAGAAACATAAAGGCTATGATAGTGGGTATTCCAAACTCGGGAAAGTCATCACTTATCAACAAGCTTGCCGGCTCAAAAAAGGTTAAGGTCGAAGACCGTCCCGGAGTTACTTTGACAAAGCAGTGGGTTCCGACCTCAATAGGACTTGACCTTATGGATATGCCGGGCGTATTATGGCCCAAGTTTGACGACGAAAGAATCGGCGAAAATCTTGCTCTTACAGGAGCTATACGCGACGCGATACTCGACATTGAGGGATTGGCAGTTGCGCTTTGCTCAAGACTCCGCAATCTTTACCCCGAACTTTTGATGACAAGATACAAGCTCACCGAAAAGGACCTTGACGAAGATATGCAGGATTACGAGGTTTTTGAAGCCATCGGCAGAAAGAGAGGCTTTCTCATCTCGGGCGGTGAAATAAACTACGAAAGAACGGCGACAATGCTCCTTGATGAATTCAGGGGCGGAAAAATCGGTAAGATAACGCTTGAGATTCCGCCGACCGACTGATTTTTTAAACATTTTCTTTAATTTACGAGGTTTCAAATGCTTAACTGGGATTTGGAAAACGAAATAAAGCTGCAAGGATACAACGTTATATGCGGCTGTGATGAAGCGGGCAGAGGTCCGCTTGCGGGCGAAGTTGCCGCCGCCGCTTGTATACTGCCGCAGGGAATTGAAATAAAAGGCCTTAACGACTCAAAAAAACTTTCCGAAAAGAAAAGAGAGGAGCTTTTTAAGGTCATACAGGAAGCATCGATAAGCTGTGCTGTTGCAACCTGCTCGGTTCAGGAGATTGAAGAATACAACATTCTCGAATGTGCGCTTCTCGCTATGAGAAGAGCTGTTGAAATGCTTGACGTAAAGCCCGAATTTATTCTTGTTGACGGAAATATAAACAGAGGGTTCAGTCTTCCTTCAAAGGCTGTTATCGGCGGAGATGCAAAATCGCCCAATATTGCCGCCGCATCCATACTCGCAAAGGTTACGAGGGACAGACTGTGCTATCAGCTCGACGAAAAATACCCCATGTACGGATTTGCAAAACACAAGGGCTACGCGACCAAAGAGCACAGAGAGGCAATTTTGAAATACGGCCCCTGCCCCGAACACAGAAGTCTTTTCTTGCGCAAGATTTTAAACAAAGATGAGTAATACCACAAGACAAACGGGAAGACAGGGAGAAAATGCCGCGGCAGAGTGGCTTACAAAAAACGGATATACGGTAATTTGCCGTAATTATACCTCACCTCACGGAGAAATTGACATAATAGCCGAGGACGAAAAATATATTGTTTTTGTTGAGGTCAAATACAGAAAAAATTCCGTATTTCTTTCTAAATACGGCAGACCCGTACGCGCGGTAAATAAAAGCAAAAAAGAGCATATAATCTATACGGCAAAGCACTACATAAATAAATTCAGCCCAAATAAAAAACCGCGCATTGACGTCATCGAAATAATAAGTGACGAGATGGATAACGGGTTTGTTTCTTTAAGCATCAAACACTACAAAAACGCTTTCGGAGAGTGATTACTATTAAAATTTTTGATACGCACTGCGATACCGCTTACTATATGCAGGAAGCGGGATTAGGTTTTGACAACCAAGAAACTCACGTATCAAAGCAAAGGTTAGAAAATTACGAGGTGTTCGAGCAGATGTTCGCCATATGGTCGTGCCCAAGACGGACACCGGAAGAATGTTGGGAGCATTTCCACGAAGTAAAAAAGCATTTTGACAGGGAGATTTACTCTCAAAAAAGTGATAGATTTATTCCGCACCTTGCAGTTGAAGGCTGTTCACTTCTGAACAGTGATCTATCAAGAATAGATGCACTTAAAAATTACGGAGTCAGAATGATGACTCTCGTATGGAAAGACGAATGCTGTATGGGCGGAGCTCATAATACAAACGTAGGCCTCACCGATTTTGGCAAGGCGGCTGTCGAAAAAATGTTTGAACTTAACATCGTTCCCGACATCAGCCACGCGTCAGACAAAATGGCTTACGAAACGTTTGAGCTTGCAGATAAATACAATAAACCTATTTTCGCAAGTCATTCAAACCTCAGAAAAATCACAAACCACACCCGAAATATGACCGACGATATGTTTTTGTGTCTCATGAAAACGGGCGGTATGGCGGGGTTAAATTTTTGTTGTGATTTTTTAGAGGATACAGACATAAAAAAAGCCGATATTACTTCAATCATACGCCATCTTGAGCATTATCTTGAGCTTGGCGGAGAACATAACGTATGCCTCGGCTGTGATTTTGACGGCATAGACGAACTGCCACTGGGAATAGACGGTGTTCACTCCCTCGGCAAACTTTACGAGGAATTGAAAAAAATTAATTACAGCGACGCTTTGATTGAAAATATATTTTATAATAACGCTCACAGCTTTTTTCAAAGCTACATAGATTAGTAAAATAAAAAAGATAAATAATACAACTGATATAAAGAAGGGCAGAAAATGAAAAACATTAACTACATCAGCACAAGAGGAAACACAAATCCCGTATCTTCCGCGCAGGCTATTAAGCAAGGTCTTGCCGATGACGGCGGTCTTTTTATGCCGGAAGCTATTCCCTCTCTTACAGAAAAGGATTTTGACGTATTGAAAAAGGCTTCGTATCCTGAAAGAGCCGCTTACGTTATGTCAAAGTTCCTTACTGATTACACATACGAAGAGCTTCTTGCAGATTGCAAGGAAAGCTATTCGGAAGCTCGCTTCCCCGGCGGTGCCGCTCCCTTAACAAACGTAGGAAATCTCCGTTTGCTTGAGCTTTGGCACGGTCCTACCTGCGCTTTCAAGGATATGGCGCTTCAGGTTATGCCGAGACTTCTTTCAAGAGCTTTGGTAAAGACGGGCGAAAAAAGAACTGCTTTTATCCTCGTTGCAACGTCAGGTGATACAGGTAAGGCTGCGCTTGAAGGCTACAAGGACGTTGACGGAATTAAAATTATGGTATTCTACCCCGTTGACGGCGTAAGTAAGGTTCAGAAATTACAGATGGCAACTCAGGAAGGAAACAACGTTACCGTTTGCGCTATCAAGGGTAACTTTGACGATGCTCAGAACGGCGTTAAAAAGATTTTCGGAAACGCTGAAACAGCAGAACTTTTAAACAAGAATGACCACTTCTTCTCCTCGGCTAACTCTATTAACTGGGGCAGACTCGTTCCTCAGATAGTTTACTATATTTCTTCATACTGCGATATGGTAAACGCCGGCGATATAAATGAAGGAGACGAAGTAAATATATGCGTTCCCACAGGTAACTTCGGTAATATTTTTGCCGCTTATATTGCAAAAATGATGGGGCTTCCCGTTAACCGCTTTATCTGCGCTTCAAACTGCAACAATATCCTCACCGATTTTATTTCAACGGGTACGTACGACAGAAACCGTGCGTTCCACACGACTATGTCTCCCTCTATGGATATTCTTATTTCGAGCAACCTCGAAAGACTCCTCTACGTTATCGCAGGTCAGGAAAAGACTGCTTCTTATATGAAGGAGCTTAACACAAAGGGCGTATATACAGTAGAAAACGAAGTTAAAGAAAAGATTTCTTCTAACTTCTCAGGCTACTTCTGCGGAGAAGAGGATACCGCTAAAACCATTAAAGAAACTTTTGATAATTACAACTACCTCATTGATACTCATACGGCAGTAGCTGTTAAGTGCGCAAATGAGTATATGAAGGATACCGGAGATAACCGCAAGATAATCGTTGCTTCAACGGCATCTCCTTATAAGTTTGCATCAAATGTTTACACGTCTCTTACAGGCGAATCTCTTGAAAACGAATTTGATGCACTTAAGGCAACAGAAAAGCTTTCGGGTACAAATATTCCTACCCCCTTGGCAACACTTGAAAGCAAGGCTGTACGCTTTACTACCGTTATTAACCCCGATGATATGACTAAGGAAGTTTTAAAAACCATCGGAATCTGAATTTTACACTGTTTTTTGAAAACTTTTGGGAGGTAATTATGTCACTGTTTGCTCTGTCGGATACGCATTTGTCCCTTTATAACGACAAGCCGATGGATATATTCGGCAACAGATGGCAGTCCTACGCCCAGAAATTAGACAAAGGCTGGAAGGCAGTCGTTACCGATAAAGATACGGTGGTGATTGCGGGCGACGTTTCGTGGGGAATATCACTTGAAGAGGCAAAGCTCGACTTAAAATATATTGACAGTCTGCCGGGAAAGAAGATTATTTCAAAGGGTAATCACGACTATTGGTGGTCAACTGCATCAAAAATTAACAAGTTTTTTGAAGAAAACGGTATTACGACCATCGGTTGTATGCACAATAACGCTTTTGTTGTGGATAACGTTACCGTTTGCGGAACGAGAGGCTGGTTCAGCGAGGGCAAAAATGCCCCCAGAGAAGCCGATTTTGATAAGATAGTTGCAAGAGAGGCAGGACGGCTCGAGCTTTCAATAAAAGAAGGATTGAAGCTGTCGGAAAATAACGAAATTGTTGTTTTTCTCCATTTCCCGCCCGTGTATAACGATTACGTGTGCGACGAGATACTCGACGTTTTACATAAATATAACGTAAAAAGAGTTTTCTACGGTCACATTCACGGCGTTTATAATCTTCCTCAGACGATAAGCTTTGACGGAATCGAATTTAGCATAACGTCTGCCGACTATCTCAACTTTGTGCCTTTGCTCGTTAACAAATCTTAAAACATTTTTCGGCAAAATACCCACATTTCAGTAAATTTTTTTGTATATTCTATTGACTTTTAGAGTGTATGGATATAAAATAATATGATAGGAAAAATATTCATTCCGGAGGAATAACAAATGAGTTTAAAAAACGTAACAAAGACAGAAAAGAACGTTGTGGAAATTGAATTTTCCATCGACAAAAAGCTTTTCGATGAGGAAGTAAGCCGCGTGTATAAGAAGAACGTTGCAAGAATGAACGTTCCCGGCTTCAGAAAAGGTAAAGCTCCCCGTTCCATCATTGAAAAGATGTATGGCAAGGGCGTATTCTATGATGACGCTATTAACAATCTTCTCCCCGAAGCATATTCCGAAGCAGTTAAGGAATCCAACGAAATCGTTGTAAGCCAGCCCGAATTTGAGGTTGTTTCTATCGACGACAACGGCGTTGTTCTTAAGGCTAAGGTTTATGTTAAACCCGAAGTTGAAATAGAAGGCTACAAGGGTATCGAAGTTGAAAAGACAGTTCGCAAGGCAACAGCAGAAGATATCAATAAGGAAATTGAAGCAGCTCGTCAGCGTAACAGCCGTATGATCGATATTACAGACCGCGCAGCTCAGAACGGCGATAACGTTATTATCGACTACGAAGGCTTTGCAGACGGCGTTGCATTTGAAGGCGGCAAGGGCGAAAAGCACGACCTTAAGCTTGGCTCCGGTCAGTTTATCCCCGGCTTTGAAGATCAGATCGTTGGTCACAACATCGGCGACGCATTCGACGTAAACGTTAAGTTCCCCGAAGAATACCACGCTGATAGTTTGGCTGGCAAAGAAGCTGTATTTAAAGTAGTTCTTCACGAAATCAAGTTCAACGAACTCCCCGAACTCAACGACGAGTTTGCAAAGGACGTTTCGGAATTTGATACACTTGATGAATATAAAGCTGACGTTAAGGCAAAAATCCAGAGTAGATATGAGAAGGAAGCTGAAAATCACGTTGAAGAACAGCTTATCGACGCTCTTATCGAAAAGCTTCAGGCTGATATCCCCGAAGCTATGGTTGAAACAGAAGCTGAAAACCTCCTCCGCGACTACGACAACAACCTTCGTATGCAGGGTATGAACCTCGCTGACTTCGTTAAGTACACAGGTATGTCCCTCGATACTATGCGCGAGCAGTTCAAGCCCCGCGCTGAACGTCAGGTTAAGACAAGACTTGCTCTTGAAAAAATTGCTGAACTCGAAAACATTGAAGTTTCCGAAAACGAAATTGAAGAAGAATTCAACAGAATCGCTGCTATGTACAGCATAGACGTTGAAGAAGTTAAGAAGAGCATCGAAAGCGAAAACTTGAAGAAGGACCTCGCTGTTCAGAAGGCAGTTGACTTGGTTAAGGCTGAAGCTGTAGTTGCAAAGGCAAAGAAGACAACAACTAAGAAGACAGCAGCTAAGAAGGAAGAAGAAGCAACAGCTGAAGAAAAGCCCGCTGCAAAGAAGACAACTACAAAGAAGACAACTACAACAACTGCTAAAAAAACAACAACTACAACAAAGAAAACTGCTGCAAAAAAGGCAGAAGACAAGGCTGAATAATTTAGCCTGATACTTACTTAGAGAAAGCAGCAGAAATATACAGACAAGGAGATACGAATATGGCATTGGTACCAACAGTTATAGAACAAACAAACCGTGGCGAAAGAGCGTATGACATTTACTCCCGTTTGCTCAATGACAGAATTATTTTTCTCAGCGACGAAGTTAATGACACAACAGCATCTCTTGTAGTAGCTCAGCTGCTTTTCCTTGAAGCGCAAGACCCCGATAAAGATATTTCTTTGTATATAAACAGCCCCGGCGGTTCAATAACCGCCGGAATGGCTATTTATGATACTATGAACTACATTAAATGCGACGTTTCTACCATTTGCGTAGGTATGGCGGCAAGCATGGGTGCTTTTCTCCTTTCCGCAGGCGCAAAGGGCAAGAGATGTGCTCTCCCCAACAGCGAAATTATGATACACCAGCCTCTCGGCGGTATGCAGGGTCAGGCTACCGATATTAAAATCCACGCAGACCGTATCATTAAGATTCGCGAAAAGCTTAACTCCATTCTTTCGGATGTTACCGGTCAGCCCATTGAAAAGATTGAACACGATACCGAAAGAGATAACTTTATGTCCGCAGAAGAGGCGCTTAATTACGGCCTTATTGACAAGGTTATTACAAAAAAGATTTAATTTCCGAAGGGATATACGTAAATGGCAAATAACGACGGCAAGAAAACAAGCGTTATCCGTTGTTCTTTCTGCGGCAGAGACGAAGACTCTGTTGAGTTTCTTATTCCATCACCCATTTTAGAGGGCGCTTTTATTTGCAACGATTGTATAGAAACTTGCGGAAGAATAATTGACGACCACAAGGCTTATGCGGGCAAGAGTGATAAGCTATCTCTTAAGACTCTCCCCAAGCCCCAACAGATAAAAAAGACTCTCGACGAGTACGTTATAGGTCAGGATGAAGCAAAAAAAGTGCTTTCGGTCTCGGTTTATAACCACTACAAGAGAATTCTCAGCAAGGAAAACTCCAAGAAAAAAGACTCCGTTGAAATTCAGAAAAGCAACGTTTTGCTCCTCGGACCTACGGGCGTCGGTAAGACTTTTCTTGCGCAGACACTTGCAAAAACGCTTAAAGTCCCCTTTGCGATTGCCGATGCTACTACCCTTACAGAAGCAGGATACGTCGGCGAAGACGTTGAAAACATTTTGTTAAGACTTATACAGGCTGCCGACTACGACGTTGAATTGGCTGAAAAGGGCATTATTTATATTGACGAAATTGATAAGATTTCAAGAAGAAGCGAAAACCGCTCAATAACCCGCGACGTTTCGGGCGAGGGCGTACAGCAGGCATTGTTGAAAATTCTTGAAGGCACCGTTTCAAACGTTCCCCCTCAGGGCGGAAGAAAGCACCCGAACCAAGAATTTATTCAGATCAATACCGAAAATATTTTGTTTATCTGCGGCGGAGCTTTTGACGGCCTTACCGATATTATCGAAAAAAGAGCAGGTAATCAGCTTATCGGTTTCGGAAGCAATATCCAAACTAAAGAAGAAAAAAAGAAACATAATCTCTACAAAGACGTTGTTTCTCACGATATAGTAAAATACGGTATTATTCCCGAGCTCGTCGGAAGACTTCCCGTCATTGTAGGTCTTGAAGAGCTCGACAGCGACGCTTTGGTCAGAATTTTGAAAGAGCCTAAAAATTCTCTCATAAAACAGTATCAGAAGCTGTTTGAGATGGATAAGGTGACGCTTGATTTTGACGAAAAAGCACTTGAAGAAATAGCTAAATTAGCTATTGAAAGAAATATCGGAGCTCGCGGACTCCGCTCTATAATGGAAGGCTTTATGACCGACATTATGTACGACGTACCGTCAAGAAACGATATCGATACCGTTACGATCACAGAAGATACAGTAAAGAAACTGGATAGCCCAAAATATATACTTAAGCAAAACAAGGGTGAACAGGCATAAATTGTAGATTAAATGACAAAACACCCTCACATTAGCTTTTGTGAGGGTATTTTTTGGCTGTAATTTCAGTCTTCGATAAGAAGGATTATTATTATGAGTCTAACGAACAGAGAAAAAGTGTTGTTTATCGTTAATCCCACTTCGGGAAAAATGACGATAAAAAATGAATTTTTTAAGGTTATTAAGCTTTTTTCCGATTCAGGCTTTGAGCCGACGGTTCTGACTACCACCAAAGCCGGGGATGCAACACAGTTTGCCAAGGAATACGGGCCGAATTTTGACCGCATTATTTCGTGCGGCGGCGACGGGACTCTGAACGAAATTGTTACGGGAATTATGGAGCTTAAGCCCGAAGCCCGCCGTCCCCTAGGTTTTATTCCCGCAGGAACGACGAACGACCTCGCCGATACTCTGAGAATTCCCAAAAATCCCATGGACGCGGCTAAAGCAATTATTGATAACCCCGCTCTGCCTAACGACGTGGGCGTTTTCAATAACACAAGATACTTTAACTATATTGCATCTTGCGGTGCGTTCACAAGCACGTCCTACGCTACACCTCAGAACCTAAAAAATTCACTCGGACATATGGCTTACATACTTGAGGGAATAAAATCTCTTAACGAAATTAAACCCGTTTATATGAAGATTGAAAGCGAAGAGCTTAATATTGACGGAGAGTTTGTATTTGCCGGCGTTACGAATGCGCTTTCGGTTGCGGGTATATATAAGTTTGACCCAAGACACGTGGACCTCAGCGACGGAACGTTTGAAGTTATTCTTATACGTATGCCAAAAAACACTACCGATATTGTGGATATTTTTGTTCAGCTCGCAAACCTCGATAACAGTGAAAATCAAGTTATTTTCTTCCACACGAAGAACGTGACGATTACTTGTGAAGAACCGGTTAAATGGACCGTTGATGGCGAATTTGGCGGTAAGCTTGATAAAGTTAATATAAAAAACAATCCCGGCGCTATCAATATTTTTAAACCAAAACCGCAAGAGAAAAAAGAAGAAAAAAAGTAAAACAAGAGAGCGACACAAATTCGCTCTCTTTATTTTTTGAGTAAGACGTGAGAATAGCCCCCTACAAATCTTAAGTTGCTAATAATTTAGACGACCTCATCCGTCGCGCCGCGTTATATAACAATATATATTTAAATATAATGGCGGCACGCCACCTTCTCCCACCGGAGAAGGCGCAAAATTAGTGCAAATTATAAGTAATAAAAAATATTTTATGAAATCATAAGACAATGATATAAAAACAAAAGACAAAGACTGTACTCTGTGCCTTCTCCAGTGGAAGAAGGTGGCACACCGCATACAGATTTTGTTTTTACAAATATAAAAAGCAGTGTGACGGATGAGTTCGTCTATCATACCAAATATTTCACTAATTTTTACCTCCATCTGACGAGGGAGGTGGCTCGGCAATAAACAGATATACAGTATAACTATTCTTTGTTGCCGAGACGGAGGGAGAGATATACGTTAATTATCTGATTGCAATACTGTTTGTTTAAACCGTTCGTTTTTCTCTCCCTCAGTCAAAAACAAGTTTTTGACAGCTCCCTCCTCAGATGGAGCTAAAAGATACATTTTTAAAAAACCGAGGCGTCGAGGAAGGGGTTCCCCGAAACGCACGAAGTAAGTTTTGGGGGTTCTCGTGTGCGCCGTCCCCTACCAAATTAGGCAATACCACTTTTGCAAACCAAGGGGGGTACCGAGGGAGGAACGCCCTCGGTCGTTTCAAGGGTTGGGTTCAAAGGGAGGGGAAATCGAAATCCCCGCCCTTTGTGCCTTCTTTGGTTACTTTCTTGGCACGCAAGAAAGTAACGTAAAAAAGCAAAAGACAATATTATCTAATTAAAACGTTTGCTTTCTCTCCCTCAGTCAACTTCGTTGACAGCGTCTACTGCGGTTCGGTCACGGCTCGAGAATGACAACGCGGCGGCGCAGCGAAGGATCCCGAACACGCAATTTAACGCGCTCTCGAACCCTTGACAAAAGGGGCTTTTTAAAAAAAGCCCCTCTTGACTCCCCCAAAACTTTTAATAAAAATTTTTATATTATTATTTTAAAATAATATTTTAATTGCGCTTTTTGAAAAAAACTCCTTTGAAATCCGCAAAAACTTTAATAAGAATTTTAATTCTTATGCTTTGTGAAAACAAAAATCCCCTCTGTTTTGCTCAAAACAGAGGGGTATCTTTTATTTCTTATTTTGTGTGGGCTCTTATATAGTCTGTAAGCTTATTAACACCCGTTCTGTTAAGGTGAACGCCGTCGGGTGATTCGCTCGAATCAAGCCAGAGCGTGCCGTCCGCTTTAACAAACGCTTGTGCTGTATCTACAAAATATATTCCGCGCGACTTTGCTATATCAAGCGCCGCTTCGTTAAACTCCGCCATATGCTCGTTATTCAATCCCGAGCTTGCCTTGGAATGATCCCTTGATAACGGGAATATTGAGTACATGTATATCGCAGCATTGGGATTTGCTTCCATTATGGCGTCAATCAATACTTCGTAGTGATGCTTATAGGTTGCCGTTGCCAACCAGAACTCGTTTACACCAAGGCATATATATATCTTTCTGAATTCAGGATGTCTTGCCAACGCCTGAGGCACGGTGTATTTCTGACCGTTTTCTTCAATAAAGTTATTTGTCATCGCGGTGATAACATTAAGTCCCTGATATGCGTAAAACGTAGTGTTCTTTATGTCCCCGTAAAGCTGTAAGCCTTGCGTTCTTGAGTCTCCAACGAACACCGCGTCAGCAAAAAAGCTGTCGTCAACCCTCTCCGATCTGTTAACCGGATATTCCGTTACTGTCGGTCTGCCCGTGTTTATTATTGGAGTATCTGTTATGGGCGGTTCTGTCACAGGCGCATCTGTTACGGGTGCATCAGTTACAGGCGCGTCTGTAACCGGTGTATTCGTTGTGGGTGTATCCGTTACAGGTGTATTTGTTGTATCGGGTGTTGCCGTCGTTGTATCAACTACCGTCGTAGTAGTATCAGTTGTCGTTGTATCATTTACTTCGGGCTGCTTTGTATCCTCGGGATTTCCCGTCGTATCTTCAGGCTTATCCTTTCCCGTTTCGTCTATCCCCGTTGTGTCCGATGGCTCATTAACCGTCGGTTCCGAACAGCCGGCTGTAAAGCAAACAGTCATCACAAGAATAACTGCAATAATTATGTAAAAAAATGGTCTACATACATTTCTTATCTTTTCCATTTTCACTCTGACTCCTTCTAGCCTAACCTTTTAGGCCAATAATTTAGAGACCGCTAAAACAGTCCCTTTAACTCATATTATACTCTCTTATTTAATCAAAATCAACTAATTATATCATAGGGAAAATTACAAATTCAATACATTTTAATTTATTTTTCGACATTTGTGGATTTTTGGCACTATTGCACAATTTAACTCTTGTTATTTGATGCATATATTACAAACAAAAATTTGCTGTTTTTTCGAAAAATCACTCTGAAATTTTTTCGTTTTTGCATAACAAGGCGTTGCTTTGCATATATTGTTTTTTGTTTAATATAGGCTTTTCGGTTGACAAAAGCTTTTCTTTAATATACAATAATTATTATACTACAGAATTTGAAATCGGGTACTGTTTTTTTGCGGTTTGCAAATGATTTTTACCCCGACTTAACTAATATAATTTCAAATAAAGCGAGGTAATACTATGGAAAATTACTACACCAAACCCGCACTTATAATTATGGCGGCAGGTATGGGAAGCCGTTTTGGCGGGTTGAAGCAGGTTACTCCCCTCGGTCCTTCAGGTGAACTTATTATCGACTACTCTATCCACGATGCTATGGAAGCAGGCTTTGAAAGAGTAGTATTTGTAATCAAACACCAGATTGAAGATGTTTTTAAAGAATTTATTGGAAACAGAATAGAAAAAATCATTCAGACAGACTATGTTTTTCAGGAATTGACTGAGCTCCCCGAGGGCTACTCCGTTCCCGAAGGCAGAGTTAAACCCTACGGCACAGCGCATGCAGTATGGTGCTGCCGTAATATCGTAAAGGGTCCCTTTGTGGTCATTAACTCCGACGACTACTATGGCAAAGACTGCTTTAAGCTCCTTTACAATTTTATTACAAAGCCCACCAACGACGGCATTAAACACTTGGCTATGGCGGGATATATCCTTGAAAACACTCTTACGGAAAACGGCTCAGTTTCAAGAGGCGTTTGCGAAATTGACGAAAACAACAAGATCATCAGCATCGAAGAACGTACAAAGATAGAAATAAGAAATGGCACACCTATGTACACGGAAGACGACGGCAAAACTTGGACAGAGCTTGACAGAAACGCTTACGTTTCAATGAACTGCTGGGGCTATCCTTCCGATATGTTCGGTCTGTTCGACAAAGAGCTCCGTATTTTCCTTGACGGACTTGACAGTAACCCCTTGAAAGGCGAATTTTACCTTCCCATCATGGCGGACAAGTTGACAAAAGAAGGCATCGCAGACATTACTGTTCTTCCCGTTTCTGACAGATGGTTCGGAGTTACGTACGCAGAGGACAAACCGATGGTTATGAAAGCCCTTAAGGATCTTGCAGATAAAGGCGTTTACGCTCAGAATCTGTGGGATAGATAATTTTTTCAAACGATCTTCTTTAACGGAGATGCTTCCCCCAAAAAGCGTCTCCGTTGTTTAACATTTCAGCATTTTATCAGGAGAATTAAAAAATGAAATACGAAGCGGTCATTTTTGACCTTGACGGAACACTTTTGAATACGCTTGACGACCTCGCGGACAGCCTTAATTACACCCTAAAAAAGAACGGCCTGCCCGAAAGAACGAGAGACGAGGTCAGACTGTTTGTGGGCAACGGAATAAGAAAGCTTATGGAGAGAGGAGTTCCCACAGGTACAGAGGTTGACGTTATTGACAAGGTCCATTCGGATTTTACAGAGCATTACAAAATACACTGCAACGACAAGACACGACCCTACGACTCCGTTCTTGATATACTTGCAAAGCTAAAAAATGCAGGCGTTAAGCTTGCCGTTCTTTCAAATAAAGCCGACTATGCCGTTCAGGATCTGTGCGTAAGATACTTTGAAGGACTTATTGACGTAGCGGCGGGGGAAATTATCGGCATACCAAAAAAGCCGTCGCCCGAGGGAGTTTACAATACTCTTGAAAAGCTTGGCGTTACAGCCGAAAAATGCGTATACATAGGCGACTCTGACGTTGACGTTCTGACGGCAAAAAATTCAAATATGGACTGTATTGCTGTTGACTGGGGTTTCAGAGACAGAGATGTTCTTGTAAATGCGGGCGCTGAAGTTATTGTATCTTCCCCCGAGAAGCTTTTTGAAGAATTAATTAAATAATTAAGCAAAAAGGAGCTAAAAAGCTCCTTTTTTGTTGTTAAAAAACGGTCGGACAAACAAATCCGCCCCTACATAGTTAGGCTTTATTGTCTTACTGTGCGTGTTCTAGATCCTTCGCTGCGCCGCCACGATGTCATTCTTGAGCGAAGCGAAGAATCCCGTGGCGGCTTGCTCAAGGATGACAAACGAACACGCAATATAACACGCTCCCGCGTTTTTTAAAAGGAGTCCATACAATCAGGAGCTTCGCTCCCGAACCCATACAAAAGGAGCGCTTTTAAAAAAGCGCCCTCTTGACTCCCTCAAAACTTTAAAAACCAGCATAATATGACCTGTATATCTCTTACATAGTTTTTGATTTATGCATATTATATTATATAATATATAAAAATAATAAAATATATTTACATTGTTGCAAAAAAGTGGTATAATGAGTATGATTGCAGATTTTATATTCTGCGATGGGTAGATTTGATTTATGAATTTTTACGCTCGGTGAGGTAATTATGCTGAAAAAATTAAAAGAAAAACTGCATAACAAGGCGTTTATCAGAAGGTCTGTTACGGTCATTGTTGCCGTTCTCTACATCACAGGCTTTTCGCTCGTTGCCGATAACAGCAAGGGTAACCTTTTCTCAAAAGGTGTCATAACGTCAGGATTATTCCTTTTAACACTCCTTGCCACATATTTTGCCTGGAACATAATCGAAAAGAACATAATGAAAAAACGGGGAATTGAAATAGAACCCCTTCTCGGCAATATGACGCTTGATATTCTCCCGCGTCTCCATTCTCCCGTAACAATAAGCGATATGAACGGCCGTATAATCTGGTTTAACAGGGCATTTACGGTAGCCGCAGGCACAAAAAGCGGATATTTTGGCAAAAACATCGACCAAATATGCAAAAACTCCCTCGATGACATCATAAACGCTGAGGATTCGGACAGCGGTCTTGAGACTATTGCATTTAACCAATTCTACAAGGTCAAGGCTTATCCCGTTCAGACATCCAACAAACACTACTGCATAACAGTATGGAACAGCCAAAAGGAGCTTAACGACGCATACAAGCAGTTAAAAGACGAAAACACCGTAGTTGCTTTTATTATGATAGACAACCTTGACGAATTGCTTCAGCATATTCAGGAAAAATACCGCGAGGTTTCAAACGAGGTTGCAAACATACTCAACGAATGGACAGAATCGGTCAACGGCGTTTTAAAAGAATTCCAGAGAGATAAATATCTCTTTATCTTCCACGAAAAATATCTTGATGAATTTATTGCATCAAAATTCTCCATACTCGACAAGATACGCGACGTAAGAGTAGGAAGCGGAAGTCTTCCCGTTACCATTTCCATAGGCATATCCTGCACTGGCAACACTCTTGCCGAAAAGGAAAGAGACGCGCAGACAGCTCTCGATATGGCGCTTCAGCGTGGCGGCGACCAGGCGGTTATCAAAATCAACAATGAAATGAACTTTTACGGTGGCAGAACGCAGAGCGTTCAGAAAAAAACCAAGGTTCGTTCAAGAGTTACTGCAAACGAGCTTGTTTCGCACATGGCGTCAAGCGGAAACGTCTTGATAATGGGACACATCAACCCCGACTTTGACTGCTTTGGCGCTTGCGTCGGTATTGCGAGAATGGCTATGTTCTGCGGTATCCCTGTAAACATCATTGTTGACACTGAAGACAAAAACATCGCCAAGTGCTTTGAAAGCTTGAAACACATGCACGAATATAAGCACATGTTTATCGGCTCACACGAAGCGCTCGACCTTATAAACCACGATACACTTCTGTGTATTTGCGACGTAAACAACCAAAAACAGTTTGCCGCGCCCGAGGTTGCGGAAAGTGTAGAAAGAGTCGTTTACATCGACCACCACAGAAAGACGGCTGAATTCAAAATTAAACCCTTGATAACTTATATCGAGCCGTCGGCATCGTCGACCTGCGAGCTTGTTGCCGAATTCCTCGAGCAAACTCTCTCGGCGGGTATGCTTCCTCACGAAGAGGCAAACCTCTTGCTTACGGGTATAATGCTTGACACCAACCATTTTTCAAAGAATACGGGTGTGCGCACGTACAGCGCGGGCTGTTATCTTCAGAACGAGGGCGCAAATCCTCAAATAATACGAGACTTTTTCAAATCCGACCTCGACGACCTTCGCAGAGAGGCTAAATTTGAAACAAACGTTAAGATTTACCGTAACATCTTTGCAATTACGACTAACTCTTTAAAAGAAAACGGCATATCAGACCCGTCGGACAGAATTGCGGCAGCAAAGGCGGCAGATAAGCTTTTATCGGTCGACGGAGTTATGGCTTCGTTTGCAATATGCAAGATTGAAAACACCGTGTTTATTTCTGCAAGGTCAACCGGCAAAATAAACGTACAGATGATAATAGAAAAATTAGGCGGCGGCGGTCATTTTGACGCGGCAGCAACACAGCTTAAGGATACTACCGTTAACGAAGCTCTCACTCAGCTTAAGGATGCTATTGACGAGTACGCGGACAATCTTTAAGAACTAATCTAAAAAACATCTCTTCAAACGACGAAAGGAGAAAAACATATGAAGGTTATACTTACACAAGACGTAAAATCACAGGGCAAAAAAGGACAGCTTATAAACGTTTCCGACGGATATGCAAGAAACTTCCTTTTTCCCAAGGGCTTGGCTATAGAAGCTGATGCCGGCGCTATGAACGACCTCAAGAACAAGGAGTCTTCAAGACTTCACAAAATTGAGCTCGAAAAACAGGCGGCAAACGAAATTGCAAAGAAGCTTGAAGCAGTAACTGTTAAAATACAGGCAAAATCGGGTGTTGACGGCAGACTCTACGGTTCGGTTACGAGCCTCGAAATTGCAGAAACTCTCGAAAAACAGCACGGAATCAAGGTTGACAAACGCAAAATTCAGCTTCCCGACCCTATCAGAACGTTTGGCGCTCACACGGTAAACGTTAAGCTCTATACAGAAATCACAGGCAAAATAAACGTTGTTATTTCGGATGTAAAATAATATGAACGGTAACGATATTTTAGGCAGAAAGCTCCCCTTTTCGCTTGAGGCGGAGCAATCGGTCATAGGCTCTGTGCTTATCAACCCCGAATGCTTTGACGATATAGCGCAGATCGTATCAAGCGAGGACTTTTATCTCCCCGAGCACGAGCAGATTTTCTACGCTATGAAGGGAATGTACGCGTCAAGCAAAACTCTTGACGTTGTAACCCTTGCCGACGAGCTTGTAAAAGAGGGAGTTTATCAGAACACCGACACGCTTAACAATTATATCAGAACCATTATTCAGACAGTTCCCTCTGCGGCAAACGTAGTTGACTATGCAAACATAGTTCACGACAAAAGCGTACTCCGTCAGCTCATTGAAGCGTGCGCGAAGATTACCGACGACGCGTATTCGGAGCAGGACGAAGTAAAGAACGTACTCGACTCCGCAGAACAGAAAATATTTGATATAGCCTCGGGTAACGAAACCAAGGGCTTTACCCACATCAGAGAGGTGTTGAAGGTTGCTCTTGACAACCTGAACTTACTTGCAACAAACAGCGAAGAGGCTCACGGACTTGCAACGGGATTTTCCGACCTTGACAATACTCTTGTCGGTATGGGAAAAGGCGACCTCATTCTCGTAGGCGCAAGACCCGGTATGGGTAAGACGAGCTTTGTACTTAATATTGCTTCAAACGTTGCAAAGAAAAGTAAGAAGGCTGTATGTATATTCTCGCTTGAAATGTCAAACGAGGAACTTGTCGCAAGAATGCTGTCGGGAGAAGGTATGGTTGACAGCTACAATATCCGTTCAGGCAAGCTGACACCTGAAGACTGGACAAGTCTTGCTCAGGCATCGTCATCACTTGCAGAATGCGATATTCTTATTGATGATACCACAGGACTCACCGTTACGGGCATGAGAGCAAAGCTCCGCAGAGTTAAAAACTTAGGCCTTGTAGTAATTGACTACCTTCAGCTTATGCAGAGTGACAGAAGAAACGATAACCGCGTTCAAGAGGTTGCGGAAATTTCAAGAAATATGAAAATTTTAGCAAAAGAGCTTCGCGTTCCCGTTATCTGTTGCGCACAGCTTTCACGTGGACCCGAAAGCAGAACGGACAAACGCCCGATGCTGAGTGACCTTCGTGACTCGGGTGCTATCGAGCAGGACGCAGACGTTGTAATGTTCCTTTACAGAGACGAATACTACAACACCGACAAGACGGCGCAGAGCGCGGCTGAAATCATTGTCGCAAAGAACAGGCACGGCGCTGTACGAAACGTCGATATTGGCTGGCTGCCGCAGTATACTAAGTTTATTACGCTTGACAAGACGAATACAGAGCAGGCATAATTTATAAATAAAACAGGAAAGATAAAAAATGGCTTTTAAAACCGTACTTGACAACATTAAAAAAGCGATAGATAATTTTTCCTTGCTTGAAGAAAACGATTCCGTTTTGGTGGGATTTTCGGGCGGCAAGGATTCTGTCGTTTTGCTGTACGCGCTAAAGACTCTTTCCGACACCTATAAAATTAAGCTCACCGCCCTTCACGTAAACCATAATATAAGAGGCGGAGAAGCTGAAAGAGACGAATTGTTTTGCGAAAGGTTTTGCAAAACACACAGCATTGATTTTGTATGCAAAAGCGTAGACGCCGTTGCATATTCAAAAACAAACAAAATCGGGCTTGAAGAAGCGGCAAGAATTCTCAGATACCAGGCTTTTGATGAAGTGGCAAGAGAAAAAGCAATTACAAAGATTGCAACAGCTCACACGTCTTCGGACAACCTTGAAACAATTCTTTTTAACGTTATCAGAGGAACGTCAGCCGAGGGAATAAAGGGCATTTCACCCAAGAGAGATAACATTATAAGACCTCTTATTTACTGCTCGACCGACCATATTCTATCCGCTGCAAAAATGCTGTCACTGGAATACGTAACCGACAGCACCAATGCCGACACCCAATACACGAGGAACAATATAAGACATAATATCGTTCCTCTTATCAAAAAAATAAACCCAAAAGCAGAACAAGCCTTTTCAAATCTTGCTGACAGTATAATGCTTGACATTGACTATCTGTCAAATTGCGCAAACAAAAACACTACAACAGATCCAAAGGAGCTTTCAGAATTGCACCCTGCAATTCTGAGCAGAGTTCTGGTGAATTTTTACAAGGAAAAGTCAAATAACGCTCAGCTTTCCTCGGTTCACATTTCGGATATGGTTAATTTACTGCAAAACTACGTCAAGTTAAATTGCAAAGAAATAAAAAAACTCTCCTTGCCGGATAAGATCAATTTTGTAATTACTCCGGAAAGGGTCTATTTTGAAAAGGCACTACCAAAAAAAATTTTAAACAAGCATGTTTTACGTTACGGACTTAACGAATTTGAGGAAACGGGCACTGCCGTGTTCATTTCCGACAACAAAGACGACGTAAATGACATATGCTCAAAAAATATTTACAAAATATCTATACACTCTACGCTGAAAAATTCAGTTATGAGTGATACAATATTTGTCAGACATAAACAAGATGGGGACGTTTTTTGTTTTTCGAATATGACAAAAAAGGTTAAAAAAATGTTTAACGAATCAAAAATCCCCCCACCAGAGCGAGAAGCAATACCTGTTTTTTGTGACAGTAAGGGTATTTTCTGGATTCCGGGATTCCCCTTACGCGACGATTTAAAAACCAATATAAACGAAAAAAACATTTATCTTTTCTATCTTACACGGGAGAAGTAATATGAATCAGGATATAAAATCGATTCTCATTGACGAGAAGGAAATACAACAGATTGTTGAAAGAATATCAAAACAGATTACCGAGGACTACAAAGAACGTGAGTCTAATTTGCTCCTTCTCGGAATACTTAAAGGCTCGGTCGTATTTATGGCAGATCTTATGAGAAATATCGACCTGCCTTTTGAAATTGACTTTATGAAGGTTTCTTCGTACGGAAATTCATCAAAAAGCTCGGGAAAATTAAATATTACTCTCGATATAAAGCGCGAAGACCTTTCAAATCTCGATATACTTATCGTTGAAGATATAGTCGACAGCGGAAGAACGCTCTCTTATCTTACGGAGTACCTTAAACAAAAGGGTGCCCACAGCGTTAACACAGTCACTCTGCTCGACAAACCGAGCAGACGCGAGGTGCAGTTTACTCCTACATACACGGGCAAACAGATTCCTGATGAATTTGTTGTCGGCTACGGGCTTGACTATGCCGAAAAATACAGATATCTGCCCTACGTCGCTATTTTAAAAAGTGAAGTTTATTCCAAATAAATTTATGCGAAATTTTAGTTCTTATTGGGCATAATATAGATTATAAAGACAGTTGGTCAATCGGAGGAAAGAATGAACGGTAAATTAAAAGTTATTATTTTTTATGTTGTTCTTATCGGTGTGCTTATAATTTCCATAGCATCGGTACTGAGCGGCAGTAAATCTGAAGATTATACGTACGGAAAGATTGTTGAGCTTTTCAAAAACGAACAGGTAGTAAAGTGCAACGTCGGAAACGATAACGTTATTTATATACAAACTACCGAAGGACAGAAGATAACCTACGAAGTTCGCGACGTCAGCATTTTTTACAACGACCTCAGCGATATTATTTTACAGCAGGTAGAAGACGGCATAATTACGGAATTTGATTATGAGCCCATTCAGAAAACTCCCTGGTGGTTGTCATTCTTACCCTATATCATCGTTATGATCCTGTTTGCTGTTTTGTGGATCTTCGTTATGAATCAGGCAACGGGCAGAGGCGGAAAGATAAACAGCTTCGGCAAATCAAGAGCAAAGCTTTCATCAGCTGACCCCAAAAACAAGGTTTACTTCAAAGACGTTGCGGGCGCTGACGAAGAAAAACAGGAACTTGAAGAAATTGTTGCATTTTTAAAGGATCCTTCAAAATACGTTAAGCTTGGTGCAAAGATACCCCACGGCGTACTTCTCGTAGGCCCTCCCGGAACGGGTAAAACGTTACTTGCCAAGGCTGTTGCAGGCGAGGCTGACGTTCCCTTCTACTCAATAAGCGGCTCTGACTTTGTTGAAATGTACGTAGGTGTGGGCGCATCCCGTGTACGCGACCTCTTTGATACCGCAAAGAAACACCGTTCAAGTATTATATTCATTGACGAAATAGACGCTGTCGGACGTCACAGAGGCGCAGGTCTCGGCGGCGGACACGATGAGCGCGAACAGACATTAAACCAGCTCTTAGTTGAAATGGACGGCTTCGGAAGCAACGACGGCGTAATCGTTATTGCGGCTACAAACAGACCTGACATTCTCGACCCCGCGCTTCTCCGTCCCGGAAGATTTGACAGACAGATCACAGTAAACTATCCTGATATCAACGGCAGAGAGCAGATACTCAACGTTCATTCCCGTAACAAACCTCTTGAAAAAGACGTTGACCTCAAGAAAATTGCACAGACAACGGTAGGCTTTACGGGAGCTGATCTTGCAAACCTTCTTAACGAAGCGGCACTCCTTGCTGCAAGAAAGGGCAAGGCTCTTATCGGTATGGACGATATAGAAGAAGCTTCCATAAAGATCATTGTAGGCACACAGAAGAAGTCTATGAAGATCAAAGAATCGGAAAAGCTCAAGACAGCGTACCACGAAGCAGGCCACGCTATTATTGCGCACGTTCTTCCCTCACTTGACCCCGTAAGACAGATTTCAATTATTCCCAGCGGAAATGCATTGGGTTACACACTCAATCCTCCCAAGGAAGATAAATACAGCGTTTATAAAAACGGTATCAAAGAAGAAATCGCTATGCTCCTCGGCGGAAGAGCAGCTGAAAAGATTATCTTTGACGACATTTCAGGCGGTGCTTCAAACGATATTCAGAGAGCTACTAACCTTGCAAGAAGCATGATTACCAAGCTCGGTATGAGTGATGATCTCGGCCCCATCGTTTACGGAAGCGAACACGAAAATGATGAAGTATTCCTCGGCAGAAGCTACAACCAGTCGCGCAACTACTCCGAAGAAACAGCTTCCAAGATTGATGCTGAAATTAAGAAGATAGTTCTTGACGCTTATGAAAGAGCTCAGCAGATATTGAAAGACAATATCGACAAGCTCCACTTTATCGCAAAATACCTCGTTTCACACGAAATTATCGACGACAAGCAGTTTGAGGCTATAATGAACGGCAATCCCACCGAAGAAGACCTCGAAAATATGCTTGAAGAACGCAAAAAGCAGAGCCGTAAGCAGAACGAGGAACAGAGAAGAATAAACGAAGAAAACGAAAAGAAAGCTTTTGAAGAGGCTGAAGCTAAAAAGGCAGAACAAGGAAGAAACCTTGACGACTCCGACGAGTCAGGCATTGAAGCCTTTGCAAAGATGGCTCGCGAAGAAGCTGAAGAAGATCCTTCGCCCGAAGAATCCGACAAAGACAAAGAAGATAACGAGGGTAAATAAAATTTGATTTTAAGGGCTACTCCTACCGTGTGTAGCCCTTAATTTAGGTAATATTATTATTTTTGAGGACATAAAAATATGGTTGACTTAATGGCACTTGAAAAGCAGTTTTTATCGGCGCATATAAGAGAAGGCGTTGTTGCCGTTGATTTTACGATGGGAAACGGACACGATACCCTGTTTCTTTCTAAGGCAATAGGCGAAAGCGGACGTCTTTACGCTTTTGATATACAGGACCAAGCACTCGAAAACACAAAGGCGCGTCTTGTCGAAAACGACTGCCCCAATAACTACACTCTTATAAAAGCCTCGCATAGCCTTGTTAAAGACTACGTAAAAGAAAAATTTGACGTAGGAGTTTTTAATCTCGGCTATCTGCCCGGCGGGGACAAGCGTATTACTACCTTACGCGAAACAACGTTACCCGCTGTAGACGCGGCGCTCGAATTACTTAACGACGGCGGAATCATACTTATTGCGATCTACCCCGGACACGCAGAGGGCGAAATCGAAGGAAAGCTTTTGACAGAAAGACTGTCAACGCTTGAAAGAAAACAGATATGCGTAAGCCGTTTTACAATTTTAAATTCACCAACGTCACCCTATTTTATTGCAGTAGAGAAAAAGTAATATGTTAAACGTTAGAATTATTTGTTGCGGAACTCTTAAAGAACAGTATTTAAAAGATGCGGTAAACGAATACTCAAAAAGACTTTCCGCCTTTTGCAAGCTTACCGTACAAGAAATCAAGGAAGACACGCTGAACGCCGCATTTTCTGCAGTTTCAAGCTTCAAAGGCTGTAAAATTGCTCTCTGCATCGAGGGTAAGATGCTGTCGTCGGAAGAACTCGCACGGAAAATTGAATCGCTGACCATAAACGGAACAAGCGATATTGCATTTATAATTGGCGGAAGCGAGGGCATTTCTCAGGAAATCAAGGATATGTGCGATATTAAGCTGTCTTTTTCAAAAATGACTTTTCCCCATCAGCTTATGCGCGTTATTTTGCTTGAGCAGATATACAGAGCGTTTACCATTATAAACCACAAGAGTTACCATAAATAAATTGCGGAGAATACTAACAATGAAGCTCAATTCACATACAAAACAGCAATTAGTCGGTCTTGCCGTACTTATACTTATTTTTGCTATGACTATTATGTACAGCAAGGAAATTTTTGAATTCACTTTTATTACGCGTCCCGACAAGGTAGGCTCGCTTAATTCCTCTCAAACAGATGGGGAAAATAACGGCGTTGTTTCTGATACGGAAAACGGTACAGTCGAAACCGATTCTCCCGCTCCCGATCAAACGGAAGCTCCGACAGAACAGACTTCGCCCCCCGAAACAAACGCCCCCGATAATAACACACCGGAAACAACATAATATACTTATTTTTACATATTTGCTAAATTTTGGAACTAAAGAAGGTTAGAAAAAAGTGAACTATATTGCAGGACAAGCTGATATAGCAGTAATTGGCGCAGGCCACGCCGGAATTGAAGCGGCATTGGCGGCGGCAAGACTCGGAATGAAAACTATACTTTTTACAATAAATCTTGACGCGGTGGGCAATATGCCCTGCAATCCCTCGATTGGCGGAACGGGCAAAGGCCACCTCGTTTACGAAATTGACGCTCTCGGCGGAGAAATGGGATATGCGGCGGATTTAGTTACACTTCAGACGCGTACCCTTAATCTTGGTAAAGGCCCTGCCGTTCACTCAAAGAGAGTTCAGGCTGACCGTATAAAGTACCGCGAAATTATGAAAAAGACTATCGAGAACACAGAAAATTTGTCTCTCATTCAGGCTGAAATAGTTGACTTTATTACGGAAGAAGAAAACGGCAATAAGAAAATTACCGCAGTCATAACCAATATGGGTGCTGTATGGAATGTAAAGGCGGCAATCGTTTGCGCGGGTACTTTTTTGAACGGTAAGGTAATTACCGGTGAATGCGCATACGCTTCGGGTCCCGACGGAATGTTGCCTGCAACCAAGCTCACCGACGCTCTTATCAGAGAGAATATAGAGGTATACCGCTTTAAAACGGGTACTCCCCCTCGCGTACACGCCGACACGGTCGACTTTTCCGAGCTTGAAATACAGAACGGCGACGAGAATACTTCCCCGTTTTCTTCAAGAACGGATACTGAATACTATAAAAATATAAAGCAGGTTCCCTGCCACGTAGTATATACGTCAGGCATCACACATGGCATTATAAAAGACAATCTTCACCGTTCGCCCTTGTATTCGGGTGTAATTAAGGGTACCGGCCCCCGCTACTGCCCCAGTATTGAAGATAAAGTCGTCAGATTTTCCGACAAAGAACGCCATCAGCTGTTTGTTGAGCCTTGCGGAAAAGACACAAAAGAGCTGTACATACAAGGCTTTTCATCATCTTTGCCCGAGGAAGTACAGATAAAAATGCTTCACTCACTCAAGGGCTTTGAAAATGCGCAGATGATGAGAACGGCATACGCCATTGAATACGACTGCATTAACCCCACTCAGCTTTACCCGACGCTTGAATTTAAGTCTATATCGGGACTTTACGGCGCAGGACAGTTTAACGGAACAAGCGGATACGAGGAAGCGGCGGCTCAGGGACTTATTGCAGGTATAAACGCGGTTTTGAAGATAAGAAACGAAGAACCGCTGATTTTGACACGCGATTCATCATATATAGGTACACTCATTGACGATATCGTAACAAAAGGCACGAACGAGCCTTACAGAATGATGACCTCGCGCTCAGAATACAGACTTCTTCTCCGTCAGGATAATGCCGACTTCAGACTTACTCCCATAGGCTATAAGCTTGGTCTTATAAACGAGGAAAGATACGAGGCATATCTTGAAAAACAGAAATTGATAAACGAAGAGGTCGAAAGAGCATTAAAAACAACGATTTCTCCGACTGATTTGCTTAACGAAATACTTGAACAAAACGGCACGACTCCGGTCACGACAGGCATTAAATTAGCCGACCTTTTGCGCCGTCCTCAGCTTAATTATTCAATCCTTGCCCCCGTTGATAAAACGAGAAAGGAATTGCCCATAGCTATAATGAACTGCGCTGAGGTTATTATAAAATACGACGGATATATCAAAAGACAGCTTGCAGAGGTTCAGAAATTTGCCAAAACAGAAGCTATAAAGCTCCCCGGTAACCTTGACTATTCGGAAATTAAAGGACTTCGCATAGAGGCAAGACAAAAGCTTAACCAGATAAAGCCTGAAAACATCGGTCAGGCATCAAGAATAAGCGGTGTCAGCCCCGCTGATATTACAGTTTTGCTTATTTACTGTCAGCAAAACCGCAGACAAAACGAGGTAGACAAAAATGACTGATTACAGCAACTTGATAAAAGATATATTTTCTGAAAACGGCCTTGACGGTTTGCTTAATACGCCCGTTTTGGAAAAATTTAACATTCTCATTGACCGTATGCTCACAGTCAACGAAAAAATGAACATTACCTCTATAACAGACGGCGAGGACGTTATTCTCAAGCATATTGCTGACTCGGCAACGGTAGTAAGATATATACCAAAAAATGCAAAACTGCTTGACGTCGGCACGGGCGGAGGCTTCCCTTCACTTCCAATTGCAATTTTGCGCCCCGACGTATCAGTATATGGGCTTGACAGCACCGCAAAAAAGCTTAAATACA
This sequence comes from Oscillospiraceae bacterium, assembly GCA_015065455.1. Taxonomy (GTDB): domain Bacteria; phylum Bacillota; class Clostridia; order Oscillospirales; family CAG-272; genus RGIG1995. Next base: position 96,651 of record SVQI01000001.1, read on the forward strand.
TTGATGAAACGGCAGAGCTTCTTTCTCTTGATAATTTAAAAACTATTTCCGGCAGAGCTGAAGTTTTTGGAAAGAGCGTAAATTACAGAGAAAGATTTGACGTTGTTACTGCAAGAGCGGTCGCAAGTCTTAACGTTCTTACCGAGCTTTGTTTGCCTTTTGTTAAGCTTGGCGGTTTATTTATATCAATGAAGGGCAGTTCAGCGGCTGATGAAATAGCACTTGCAAGAAGCGGCGTTATTCAACTTGGCGGAAGCAAATTCGAGGATATTGAGTTTACTCTGCACTATAATGACAAGGTGATGCAAAGACATCTCGTTATCTCCAAAAAAACTAAAAACACCCCCGATTCTTTCCCCAGAATATACAGCCGTATTGCAAAAAAACCTTTATAAGCCTTAATTAATTTACTTTTGTTTAAATTTTAAGAATAAAACAGCTTTTTTCTGTTTTATTCTTTTTTTATTTAAATTTATTATAATATAGCTCAGCTTAAATTATTTTTCATCAAAACAAATTATTTTCCACCATCTGTTTTACGAGAATTTTTTTATTTCCCATATGATAAGATTTTCTTGCTAAAATAAAGGAGGAATAAAAAATGAATACACTTTACAAAAACCCGTTCAGAAGAATTGAGGCAAACGAAAAAATACCCCCACAACAAAAAAAGGATATGGTCATTACAGTCGAAACCGACAGACTCTTCCCTAACCCGTCACAACCAAGGTTTATATTTGAGGACGAGCCTTTGCTGCGCCTTGCCGACAGTATACGAAGATACGGGATACTTCAACCGCTTTCTGTAAGAGTGTCCGACCGTAATTCTAACAATTCAGAACCGTCGTATCAAATTATTGCAGGTGAAAGAAGATGGCGTGCCGCAAGGATAATAGGTCTTAAAGAAGTTCCGTGCATAGTTTTTGACATTGACAGTCAAAAATCGGCAGAGCTTGCAATAATCGAAAACATTCAGAGAGAAGATTTAAATATTTTTGAGCAAGCGGCTGCTATTGCCTCTCTTATTGACATTTACGGTCTTACGCAGGAGCAGGCAGCAAAACAACTTTCGTCAAGCCAATCTTATATTGCAAACAAGCTGCGCATTTTGAAGCTTACACCAAAAGAACGTACGGAAATTATAAAACACAAGCTTACAGAAAGACATGCCCGCGCGCTTTTAAAGATAGACGACCCCGAAACAAGACTTGAAACTATTGCATACATAGCATCAAAAGAATTAAATGTCAGCGCTACAGAAAAATATATAGATTTGCTTTTGTCGCCCAAACAAGAAGAAACTGTCGACAACAGACAGGTTAAGGCTGTATTAAAGGATTTAAGATTCTTTTACAACTCGGTCGACAGAGCTGTTTGTATACTGAAAAATTGCGGTATAGGAGTAGTTACCGAGAAAAAAGAAAGCAAAAGCGAAACGGAAATTACAATTCGCATTCCCCATTAAGTTACAATGTTTCACGTGGAACATTATCCCCCTACCCTTTTGTTTTACGCCATTGTTTCACGTGAAACATCACGTTTAGTGCAATATGTAGAATATTGCTGTTGGAAGGATTTTCAGTTGACAACAATCACCTTGGCTGATATAATAATATAAGTAAGAATTTTCTCGGAGGAAGCCAAAGTGGGAAAAATAATAACGTTTGCCAACCAAAAAGGCGGTGTCGGTAAGACCACGTCCGCCGTAAATATTGCCGCAGAGGCAGGTTTGGCAGGCAAAAAGGTTTTATTAGTTGACAACGACCCTCAGGGCAACGCGACAAGCGCCGTTGGACTTTTTGACAAACGAAACATAAAATACTCTACGTACAGCACCATAATCGAACCCGAAACCGTTCGCAACGCCGTTCACAAAACTGCTTACAAAAATTTGGACGTTATGCCGTCTAATATGAACCTTGCAGGCGCAGAAATTGAGATAATTGAGTTCAACGACAGACACAAAAGATTAAAAAACGCGCTTGACCAGATAAAAGACGATTACGACTACATATTTATAGACTGCCCTCCCACCCTTGGACTCTTGACAGTGAATGCACTCGTTGCATCTGACGGAATTATAATTCCTATGCAGTGCGAATATTTTGCTCTCGAAGGATTGGCACAGCTTTCTGTCTCAATCAAAAAAGTAAAACAGATGTACAACCCGTCTCTCGAGCTTGTGGGCATACTGATTACTATGTATAACGGCAGACTCAACTTGTCAATTCAGGTTATGTCGGAGCTAAAAAAATATTATGCAGACAAGCTGTTTAAGACGGTTATTTCAAGAAACGTAAGACTCAGCGAAGCGCCAAGTTATGGAAAGCCGATTAAATACTTTGATAAGTACTCAAAAGGCTCTTTAAGCTACGCTGAGGTTACACAAGAAATTTTCGAAAGAATTTAAGGGGATATTATGGCTAAGGAAAAGGGGTCAGGCAGAGGTCTTGACGCGATTTTTATTGATAATTATGAAATGGAATCGGACAAAACACAGGGCGTTACCACACTGCGCTTGAGCGATATCGAGCCCGAGCCGACACAGCCGCGTTCGATTTTTGATCACGAACCGCTTGAAGAGCTTGCATCTTCAATCGCAACACACGGATTATTGCAGCCCATCGTTGTAAGAGAGGGCGGCAACGGATATTATAAGATTATCGCTGGTGAAAGGCGCTGGAGAGCTTCAAAAATGGCAGGTCTTACAGAAGTGCCCGTTATTATTATTGAAGCTGACGACAGAAAAGCCGCAGAACTTTCACTTATAGAAAACTTGCAGAGAGAAAACCTTAACCCAATCGAAGAAGCATCGGCTTTTAAAGCATTGATTGAGGAATATGACCTGACTCAAGAGGAAGTTTCTTCCAGAATTGGTAAAAGCAGGTCAGCTGTTGCAAACTCTATGCGCTTACTCGACCTTCCAAAAGAAGTATTGGAGCTCGTTAAGGGCAACGACCTTTCAGCAGGACACGCGAGAGCCTTGCTTGGCTTGACAAACAGAGCAATTATGCCCGAGGTTGCAAAAAAAGTAATCGCGAAAGGGCTTTCGGTAAGACTTACCGAGGATTTAGTACGTTCTTTGAACAAAAAAGAGGCTTTTGCAAATAAAGAAGAAGACGTAATCACCGAAGTTTCGGTTAACTACATCGCAGATCTTGAAAAAAGAGTTGCATCACATATAGGCAGAATCATTAAGATTCGCGAAAAAGGAAAGAAAAAAAGACTGGAAATTGAATACAGCGACAATTCTGACCTTGAAAATATTATCAAAAAGCTTTGCGGCAGTACGTTTTTTGATGATTGATGTTTTTTACAGAATCGAGGTATTGTTATATGATGATAAAAATTAACCTTCCCGACTTTTCATTTTTTACAAATTACGACCCCCGAAGCCTTACGATGATTTTTTCCGCCTTTCTTATAGGAATCGTTATAGCATCGGCGGCCACGATATACAGACAGCTTTTCTTAGGCGGAATCGTGCGCAACGTTCTTTCAAAAAAAGCATTATCCATAGACACCGCGCTGACTCTTGAAGAATTGGGATATAAGAAAAATAATATTTTTATAAAACTTGCACTCCGAAAGAAATCGACGTTCAGAAAGACCGTACACGCCGAAACAAACGAACAAGGCAAAACGGTATACTACATTCCCGAAGATATCTCGGCAAGAGAAGAAATAAGATTCCGCAAAAAAGGAAACGGAATCGCATGGATAGCAGTGGGAGTTATAGTTTTCACAGCTGCCGCATTTGCCGCGCTCACACTTGTTCCTTTCTTTTCAGAAGAAATTAAAAACATTATTTCCTAACCTACACTGAATCGAGGTATATGAAATGAACAACAACATTCAAGCAAGAACTCCCACAAGAAGAAAAAGACCACCTCAAAAGAAGTACAACAAAACAGGCAGACTTTTGCTCGTTATGGCGGTAGCTTCATTGTTAGCAATACTCGTAATATTTATTGTTGGATTTATTATAGGATACAGATACATTACGGTAAAAACAGACGACGGAACTATTAAATATTTTGGCACCGTTGATGCTACCGGTATGCTGAAAAAAGGCACTCTTTATTTCTCAAACGGAAACAAAGGTCTGGTTGACGGCAAAAAGAGTACAATAACCTATACAAACGGCGACGTTTATACCGGCGGATTATCCCAGCTTCAGAAAAACGGCGAGGGAACACTGAAATATAAGAACGGAGACGTTTACGAGGGTGGATTTAAGGACAATCAGTTCTCGGGAAAAGGCGTATTTAAATACAAAAACGGAGACGTTTACGAGGGCGAATATAAAGAAGGTCTTATGGACGGAGAAGGAAAATACACCTGGTCCGACGGCTCTTCTTACGAGGGTGAATTTAAAGCAAACAAGCGTAACGGCCTCGGAAAATTTACAATAACCGATAGCTCATACTACGAAGGCAGCTACGTGAATGATGCAAAAGAAGGCAAGGGTAAGTATGTTTTTGAAAACGGCGACGTTTACGAAGGCGACTACAAAGCCGACATCAGAACAGGCAAAGGCACGTACACCTGGGCAAACGGTGAATGCTATACGGGTGATTTTGTAAACAACGATATGCACGGCTACGGCAAATACACATGGCCAAGCGGCAGAGTCTACGAAGGCAAATTCCATCAGGGAAAAATTGTTGTTGAATAATAGAAATTTAATGCGCTGTTTTAACAAACAGCGCATTTTTTATATTATGTTGTCGGGTCGGAGGGAGAGATAATTGTTAATTATTTGATTGCAATATTGTTTGTTTAAACCGTTCATTTTTCTCTCCCTCAGTCAAAAACAAGTTTTTGACAGCTCCCTCGTCAGATGGAGCTAAAAGATACATTTTTAAAAAATCGGGACGTCGAGGAAGGGGTTCCCCGAAACGCACGAAGTAAGTTTTGAGGGTTCTCGTGTGCGCCGTCCCCTACCAAATTAGGCAATACCACTTTTGCAAACCAAGGGGGGTACCGAGGGAGGAACGCCCTCGGCCGTTTGAAAGGGAGGGGTCAAGGGGAGGGGAGGATCGGAACTCCCTCTCCCCTTTGTGCCTTCTTTGGTTACTTTCTTGGCACGCAAGAAAGTAACGTAAAAAAAGAAAAGACAATATTATCTGTTTAAAACGTTTGCTTTTCTCTCCCTCAGTCAAAAACAAGTTTTTGACAGCGTCTACTGCGGTTCGGTCACGGCTCGGCTCTGACATCACACCGTGATGTCATTCACTCCCTCGCCGCCGCTTCGCTACCTCGTCAGATGGAGCCGAGAATTACGCGCTTCGCGCGTAAAAAGACACAGAATGTCAGCTTCTTTGCTCCCAAACCCACACAAGAGGAGAACTTTTAAAAAAGTGCCCTCTTGACTCCCTCAAAACTTTTAATAAAAAATATTATATTATTTTTTTCAAATCAAAAGACATTATTCAAAAGAATAATGTCTTTTTTCTATTTATTTTCTTTTTCCAAGCATAGACCACATAAATATTATCATTTGCCCCGGTATTCCAACCAGAAACAACATCTTTATATCTATGCCAAATACGTAAAACGTCAAATAAAATGCAAGAAGCGTTGACCACACCAATATAGATATAATCATGTAATTCGTTCTCTTGCTGAACCATATAGAATTAAACACAAGCCACACAATAGCAGAAACCGGTATCGCATACACAAAAGGAAGCATATGCGCGTACATAATCTTCGTCGTTAAATCAAGAATAACAAATATTAAGGTTGCAACAAACCACACAAGCGCAACTGAAAGGCTCATTATATCTATCTGCTTGCGCTTTCTCACACTCTCATCTATAATCGGATTCTGTACAGCTTTACTGTGCTTTTCCTCAACCAAATAGTCAAGCGTTACGTCAAACAGATCTGCAATATCTTTTAAAACAACAACGTCGGGTATTGATTCTGCCCTTTCCCATTTAGATACGGCTTTGTCGGAATAATTCAGTTTTTCGGCAACCTGAAGCTGTGTCATTCCCTTTGCCATGCGAAGCTCGGTTATGTTTTTTGCAATTATACGCTTCATATCGTACATATCAACCATAACTTATCCCCCGTAAAACGTTTTAGTCTGTTCTTCTTATCAATTACACAAACAAACTCTAAAACATATTTTACCATACTTTTCACAATAAATCAAGTCCAAAAAATCAGCCTATTAAGCCACTCTCTCTTGACAGTAGAGTTGCCTCTCTACTACTCTACTACACTGTTTTTAAACAGTATAGCCGTTTACTTCAATAGTAGGTTGATATTATTATCCCAGATATATAGAATAAAAGTATATTTTTTAAAAGCCAACCGAAAGGCGCTATGCGTTTATGAAAGAAAATACACCCAAAAAAACAATATACTACACCGACGAGCTGAACGACGAATTTTCCAAGGCAATAATAACACCAAAGAAAATTGACTCAAGCTGGAAATACGTCGACGACCGTCCGTTCAAAAAATTTACCCACTTCTTTTGGTACAGAATAATTGCTACCCCTCTTGCTTGGGTATTTTTAAAAATAAAATTCGGTCATAAGATAATTGGCCGAGAGCTTTTACCCAAGAAAAAGAAAGACAAAAGAAACGGCTTTTTTATATACGGAAATCACACGCAGGATATAGCCGATGCTTTGATACCCTCAATGCTCTGCTTTCCAAAAGACGTATACGTAGTCGTTCACCCCAACAACGTTTCAATGCCTTTTCTCGGCAGAATTACGCCAAGCATGGGCGCCTTACCGCTTCCCGAGGACATGGGCGGTTTCAGAAATCTGCTTTCTGCAATAAAGAAAAGAGTAAACGACGGAAACGCGCTCTGTATTTATCCCGAGGCACATATATGGCCGTACTACACGTCTATCCGCCCCTTCCCTGATGACTCCTTCGGCTATCCCGTCAATCAGAAAAAGCCGGTGTACTGTTTTACAAACACGTATCAAAAGACAAAAAGCAAAGTAAGGATAGTAACATATATCGACGGCCCGTTTTTGCCCGACGAAACCAAGTCCCGCGCAGAACAGAAGAAAGAATTAAGAGATATAGTATATAAAACAATGACCGAACGGTCAAAAAACAGCAACATTAAGGTAATCGAATACATCAGGAGAAAAGATAAATGATAAACATACTGTACGCAGGAAACGATAAGGTTTTCGACGGAATGTTGACTTCCGCATTATCTATACTCAAGCGCACAAAAACAAAAGAGCCCTTTTGTTTTTACGTTTTCACAATGGACGTTTCCCACATCAAGCCCGAGTATCTACCCATCAACGAAAGACAGCTCTCTTTTTTTGAAAAAGTAATAAAGGAATACAACCAAGACAACTCGGTTAAAATAATCGACGTAACCGACCTATACAAAGAAGAATTTGCAAATTGCCCCAACGAGCAGGCATACTGCTCTCCATATACGCTCATTCGTCTTTTTGCAGACAAAATAGACTGTATTCCTCAAAAAATTCTGTATCTTGACGCTGACATTATGTTCAACAGAGATATTACTCTGCTCTATAACTACGATATAGAAGAATACGAGTATGCTGCTTCTCCCGACCACTACGGCAAATACTTAATCAGCCCCCATTACATTAACGCGGGTGTATTGCTGTTAAATATGGATATGATAAGAAAAACAAAGCTTTTGGAAAAAGCAAGGCAGCTTATAAAACAGAAAAAACTTGTCTTTGCTGACCAGAGTGCGATTATACGCAGTACGACAAAAAAATACGTACTTCCGCAGAGATTCAACGACCAAAAATTTCTTCACAAATGGACGGTTGTCAGACATTTCAGCAAAAGGCTGTTCTGGCTTCCCTATCCGCACACGGCAAACATAAAACAATGGCACGTAGACCTTGTGCATACGGTGTTTAAATATCATCAATTTGACGATATTCTTGATGAATACCTTTACCTAAAGAAGATTTACCAAAAAGAACAGCTCAAACAAGGAGAAAAAGTAATATGAATAAAGAAATAATTCCGATTTTCTACGCAGTTGACGACGATTTTGCAAAATACGCGGCAGTTTCAATTCAGTCATTAACAGATAACGCTGACAAATCAAGAAAATATCATATATACGTTTTGAATTCGGGTATTTCCGAGGAAAACAAAACAGCGCTCAAAAAATACGAGAACGAGGTGTTTTCAATTTCCTTTCCCGACGTAACTTCTTGGCTCGATTCGGTTAACGATAAGCTTCCGGTTCGCGATTATTATACAAAAACCACTTATTACAGACTGTTTATTCCCGATATGTATCCCGAATACGAAAAGGCTGTATATATCGACAGCGACACCGTTGTCGTCGGTGACATATCCGAGCTTTACGATCACGACTTAAGGGATAATTACGTAGCTGCAGCGCACGAACAGGTAATGCTTCAGGAAAAAGTATATGGAGACTACGTAGAAAAGGTATTAGGCATTGACCGCAACACCTATTTTAACGCGGGCGTATTAGTGCTTAACTGCCATGCATTCAGAGAAAAGCACTTGCTTGTAAGATTTATCGAGCTTCTATCAGAGTATAACTTTGTTGTAACTCAGGATGAGGATTATCTTAACATTATCTGCAAGGACAGAGTATTATGGGTTAACTCTGCTTGGAATGCAGAAGTGTTTGGAACTCTCCCCTGCGAAGAAAACGAAATGAAAATAATTCACTACATTATGGTTTCAAAGCCCTGGCACTACGTTGACTGCCGCCTGGGTAATTATTTCTGGGAATACACATCAAAAACGTCTTTTGCGGACCTTATAAAGAAAGAATTTGAATCATACACAGATGAACAGAGAAAAAATGACTCTGATTCCTGTAACCGCTTAATGCAATCAGCTATAAATGAAATAAACAGACCCGACAACTATCTGAACCAACAAAGAAAAGCACAAGCACCCGACAGAATAGAGGTTTTAAGAAGAATTGAAGCGCTTGAAAACTCAGGCGTATTTGATAAAGACGTCGAAGACGACCCGCCGTGTGAAGAATTATCGGCAGACCAGATAGAATACGTAAAAAAGACGTTGATTGACAAAGCAAAGACCAAGACCGCTTTTTTTGCAGCAGGACTTTTTGTTAAAAAATTGCTTCGCGATAAACAGATGATAATTAAAGATATCGTAGGGATAGAGAATTTTAAAGAGCTTAACAGCGGCGCAATTATAACCTGCAACCACTTTAACGCGTTTGACAGCTTTGCTATGCAGATGGCTTACTACGCATCAGGACAAAAGTCAAGAAAATTTTATAGGGTTATAAGAGAGGGAAACTATATGAGCTTCCCCGGATTTTACGGCTTTTTGATGAGAAACTGCGACACACTCCCGCTTTCATCAAGCAAGGCAACGATGATAAAATTTGTTCGCGGCGTAAACGAAATACTGAAGTCTGGTCATTTTATTCTGTTCTATCCCGAACAGAGCATGTGGTGGAATTACAGAAAACCGAAGCCTTTAAAAGAGGGCGCGTACACGATGGCGGCAAAAAACAACGTGCCTGTTCTTCCCTGCTTTATAACGATGAAGGATAGCGACGTTATGGGAAAAGACGGATTTTACGTTCAGGAGTATACAATTCATATAGAAAAGCCCATTTACCCTTGCGCAGACAAAAAGCACAAGGAAAATTGCATCTATATGATGAACAAAAACTACGAAGTGTGGAAGGAAATTTACGAAAGAGAGTACGGTATACCCTTAAAATACACCACAGCAAAAAAAGAAGAAGCCGAAAACACAGAAAACGCAGGCTAAGGAGGGTACCGAGAAAAAAACATTTTAACCCCCAAAAAACAAAAAGTATAACCTAACTTTCCATCTTTTGCAAACCAAGGAGGGTTCCGAGGGAGGAACGCCCTCGGCCGTTTGAAAGGGAGGGGTCAAGGGGAGGGGAGGATCGGAACTCTCCTCCCCTTTGTGCCTTCTTTGGTTACTTTCTTGGCACGCAAGAAAGTAACGTAAAAAAGAAAAGACAATATTATCTGTTTGAAACGTTTGCTTTTCTCTCCCTCAGTCATTTTCTAACGAAAATGCCAGCTCCCTCGTCAGATGGAGCCGAGAATTACGCGCTTCGCGCGTAAAAAGGCACAGAATGTCAGGAGCTTCGCTCCCGAACCCACACAAAAGGAGCGCTTTTAAAAAAGCGCCCTCTTGACTCCCCCAAAACTTTTAAATATTAAATAATACAAAAAGGAGCTTTTAAAAGCTCCTTTTTATTTTTATTCTGTTTAGAATTTTATTCTTCTTATGCCCACTATTTTTGTTTCGTTACCTGTCGTGTCAAAATCAAAAATAACACCGCTGAATTCAATTTCGCCCTCGGCAAACTCAAATCTTACAGGCATTTTCGTTATCATTTTTTCAATAATAATCTCGCTTTTTACTCCAAGAATAGAATTCTTCGGACCGCACATTCCAAGGTCGGTTATATATCCGCTCCCCTTTGGCAATATCTGCTCGTCTGCCGTCTGAACGTGAGTATGTGTTCCGAATATTCCGTGTATCCGTCCGTCAAAATATCTTGCCAACGCATATTTTTCTCCCGTAGCTTCAGCGTGAATATCAAGCAAGGCTACGTCATACTTCCCTTTTTCTCTTTCAAGCACGGCTTCCACCGCACCAAAAGGACAAGAAAGACTTTCCATATACACAGTTCCCGACACGTTCATAACCATAACTTTAACACCGGAACAATCAACTACCGTATATCCGTTCCCTGCCGAACGGCTTGGAAAATTGAGCGGTCTTACAATATACTTGCTCGAGTCAAGAAACTCTCTCAGCGAATTTTTCTGCCAGATATGGTTCCCGCCCGTTATAACGTCAACTCCATAGTCGAGTATCTGACGCGCCATTTCGGCATCAAGTCCGTTTCCTCGGCTTGCATTCTCTCCGTTTGCCACAACAAAATCTATTTTTTCTTGCTTTCGGTAGCTCCACAGCCTTTTTCCAAGCTCCTCAACAGCCAACGGACTGACTATATCGCCAAGCGCCAAAATCTTCATACACTATGCCCTTCTATTATTTATAAAACAGTTAATATTACCCTAAACAACAATATCACAATCCGCATTCTTGTCTTGCGGACTGTGATACCGTAAAAGTCATATAAATATATATTCAAACGGATTTTTCCGTTCTCTTGTTTTCGTTACGTGCTTTATATAATTATATGTAAATCCCTATCTATTAAATCCGCTTTTTATTTAGCGTATTCAATAGCGCGGTTTTCTCTGATAACGTGGATCTTTATCTGACCGGGATATTCAAGATTCTCCTCGATCTTCTTAACAACGTCTCTTGCAATAAGAACCATCTGTTCGTCGTTAACCTCATTAGGCTTAACCATAATACGAACTTCACGTCCTGCCTGAATTGCGTAAGATTTTTCAACTCCGTTGAAGCTGTTTGCAATTTCCTCAAGCTTCTGAAGTCTCTTAATGTAGTTTTCAAGATCTTCGCGGCGAGCACCGGGTCTTGCAGCCGAAATAGCGTCTGCCGCCTGAACTATCATAGCTATTACCGAGCGAGGCTCAACGTCGTTGTGGTGAGCTTCAATAGCGTGAATAATTTCTTTGTTTTCCTTGTACTTCTTAGCAAGGTCAACACCGATCTGTACGTGTGAGCCCTCAACTTCCTGTGTGAGAACCTTACCGATATCGTGAAGCAAGCCTGCTCTCTTTGCAAGAGTGCTGTCAGCTCCGATTTCATCGGCAATCATACCCGAAAGGTGAGCAACCTCAATAGAATGACGGAGTACGTTCTGTCCGTAGCTTGTACGGTACTTGAGTCTACCGAGCAATTTAACAAGCTCGTTGTTGAGTCCGTGAACGCCCGTTTCGAATATTGCCTTCTCGCCCGCCTGCTTAATGGTATTTTCAACCTCTTTGCGAGCCTTTTCAACAGTTTCTTCAATTCTTGCAGGATGAATTCTTCCGTCGGAAATAAGTTTTTCAAGAGTAATTCTTGCAACTTCTCTTCTGATGGGGTCAAATCCCGAAAGAGTGATTGCCTCGGGTGTGTCGTCGATAATCAAATCAACTCCCGTAAGCGTTTCAATAGCGCGGATGTTTCTTCCCTCGCGTCCGATAATTCTTCCCTTCATATCATCGTTGGGAAGCGGTACTACGGATACCGTCGTTTCGGAAACGTGGTCTGCAGCGCAACGCTGAATTGCAAGAGAAATAATATTTCTCGCCTTGTCGTCAGCTTCTTCTTTAATCTGAGCTTCAATCTCAACGATCTTCTGCGCCGCCTCGTGTTTAACCTCGTCCTCAATTCTCTGAACGAGTTCTCTTTTTGCCTCAGCCGCCGTTATGCCTGCAATCTGCTCCAGCTTTTCCTGTTGCTGACCGCGGATAACTTCGAGCTGTTCTTTCAGTTCTTCGTTTTCCTTGATTTTACGGTTTAACTGTTCGTCCTTCTTTTCGAGCGATTCCATTTTACGCTCAAGCGCTTCTTCTCTGGATACTGCGCGACGTTCAAGTCTTGCAACCTCGTTACGTCTTTCTTTTATCTCATTATCCAAATCTTTTCTTGAACGAAGAATTTCTTCTTTTGCTTCAATAAGTGCTTCTTTTTTCTTGGTTTCGGCTTCTTTTTCGCCTTCTTCAACAATCTTCTTGGCTCTTTCTTCTGCCAAGCCGATCTTAGCTTCGGTTACCCTCTTGCGATAAGCAATACCTAAAACCATACCAACAGCAATACCGACTACAAGGGCTACGATTCCAATTATGACTTTAATAATCATAGTGTAACTCCTCCTTAAGTCAATATCGATATGGGCAAACAAATACCTACCCATATTACATATATTTTATAACATTTTACACAATATGTCAATAAACATTTTAACAAAATTTTAATTAATATAATATATATAATAACCAATAATTATTATATATGTACAGACAACAAAAAAAGACGTGCAAAATTTGCACGTCTTTTCTGTTATAATCAGCCAATTTTTGAGAACGAAAGAGGAAGAATCATCGCCATAACGCCGTTTCCTACGGAGTCTTCACCCAAATACTCCTTAAGCTCAAACTTATCACTCGAAAGGGTATATGAATATTCTTCATTTCCCAATAAAAGCTTTCCGTCTTTAAACTCGTACTTGCCGTTAGATTTTTCATCCAATTCGCCGAGCAATTCGTCCTTATTCAACGATGCGAGCGCCTGCTGCTTAAATGTTTCCTCTGTCAAGTTTGCCGCAGCAAGAATTTCTTCAAAAGTAGCCGTTGTTCCTGTTGTAGAGTTATACAAATCCACTGTGTACTGCTTCATTCCTGCATAAAACTGGTCCTGAAGGAGAGTAAACATAGCGTCTGCAGAAGCTTCATCTATATACATAGTAGCCTTACCGTTGTCTGTAAATTCAGCCACCCATTTAAGTGTAAGGTTTTGAAAGTTAAAATATTTTGCCATATCGCCGAGCTGAGCTGACAACATATCACCAACGAGCTTGCCAAAGTCAAAATCAGCCGACCACTTTCCAACAATAAGCTCAGCTTCCGTCTTTTCGGTGTTGTCGTCGTTGTTTTTATCTTCGTCTTTGTTTTCATCCTTGTCATTATCTTTGTTTACGTCACTCATTTCCTTGTCGTCATCGTTGCCCTCGGGCGCCGTACAGCTCACCAAAGAAAACGCGGACAAAAGCATAATTAATACCAAAAGTAATGCAATCAGTTTTTTCATGATAAATCTCCTTTGTATCATTATTTGTCAAAGTCGCAATAATAATTACACTGTCTGACACATATAAAGTATACCAAAAAAAGTCTTGTTTGTCAATTAACGACATTATTTTTCATTATATAATTGACACGGTAAAAACAATTTGGTATACTTGTTATTGATATAGTATATATAAATTACATTTAAGAGGTAAAATACAATATGAAGTGGCTTATTGCATCAGACATTCACGGTTCAGAGTTTTATTGTAAAAAGCTTCTCAAGGCATTCGAGAGAGAAGGAGCCGACAAAATATTATTACTCGGGGACGTGCTTTATCACGGCCCGAGAAACGACCTGCCGAAAGACTACGCGCCAAAATCAGTTATTTCTATGCTTAACGCATTAAAAGAAAAAATAATGTGCGTAAGAGGGAACTGCGACACCGAGGTTGACCAAATGGTGCTTGAATTTCCCGTCCTTGCCGACTACGCGATTCTTGCAGTTGGCAACAGAATGATTTACGCGACACACGGGCACAAGTACGGCCCCGACAAGCTTCCGCCGTTACAGGAAGGCGACGCTTTGCTTTTCGGTCACATCCACGTACCGAAATGCTACACGGAAAATGGAATTTTAATCTTAAATCCGGGCTCCGTTTCCATTCCAAAAGAAAACTCGGAGCATTCTTATATGATTCTTGACGATAGTAAATTGTATTGGAAAAATCTTGACGGGGAAGAGTACGACAGTTTTGTCCTTTGACCTGCATAATACGGAGGAAAAAATGAAAAAGACAGTTTCAAGAGCAACGTTGGGCAGAGTTCCCGTCTACTTAAAATGTTTAAAATCATTACCTGAAGATGAAAAATACGTTTCAGCCACAAAAATTGCAACAAAGCTAAAGCTTGGCGACGTTCTCGTAAGAAAAGACCTTCAGGCGATAAGCGGAGAGGGAAAACCCAAGGTCGGATATGAAAAAAACGAGCTTATAGAAAAGCTCGCCGAATATCTTGAAAACGTAGACAAAAGAAACCGCGCTGTCATAGTCGGTGCAGGTAAATTGGGGTGCGCTTTACTTTGCTACGGCGGATTCAAAGATTTTGGAGTTGATATAGTTGCCGCCTTTGACAACGACGAAAAAAAGGTTGGAACGGTCGTCGGGGGGAAAAATATATATTCTATTGACGAATTTGAAAAATTCTGCACGGAAAACGAAATAAACATAGGAATTATAACAGTTCCGTCAGCATTTGCACAAAGCGTGTGTGACAAAATGGTTTCTTGCGGAGTCAAGGCGATATGGAATTTCGGTTCGGCATCGCTCAACGTTCCTGAAAACATTATCGTTCAGCAAGAAAACCTTGCATTATCACTCGCATATCTCAACGTCTTAATAACAAATTAAAACACGTCAATTATTGAAATTTTTTGAAGATTCCAAAGGGGCTTTTTTCAAAAAGCCCCTTTGGCGTGGTTTCAGGAGTGGAACTCCTGACATTTTGTGCCTCTACAAAAAAACAGGAGCATTTGCTCCCGTTTTTTATTTATGATAAAGCTTCTTTGTATTATACTGCGGTTCGCAGGTAAGGTCAATTCCTAATTTTCTGTAAACGTCAACGTCAACAGGTGAAAGAATAACCGTAGAATGAGCCTGACAGCCTCGCAGTTTTTCAAGCTGTTCCATCGCCAACTTTGCAACGTCCGATGTCGATGCGGAAATCGCAAGCGCTATCAAAGCTTCGTCCGTATGTAAACGCGGATTATGGTTTCCGAGTGTTTTGACCTTAAGCTCCTGAATAGGTTCTATTGTTTCGGGCGCAATCATCATCGTTTCCTTCGGCAATTGTGCCAACGCTTTAACTGCGTTAAGAAGCGCGGCTGACGCAGCCCCGAGGAGTTTTGAAGTCTTTCCCGTCACAATAGTTCCGTCGTTAAGCTCAATAGCAACGGCGGGCTGATTATTAGTCTCTATAGAACGGCTTATCGCACTTTTAACAGTCTTTCTGTCATCTGACGAAATCTTCGCCTGATTCATCAAAACCTCAATCTTTTCAATAACAGCAGGCTTTACCTTTCCGTATCTCTGGTCGCACAAAGCGGCAAAATAACGGCGGATAATTTCCTGATTTGAAGCTTCTCTTACCACCTCGTCGTCAATAATGCAGTTCCCTACCATATTAACGCCCATATCTGTGGGTGATTTATACGGACTTTCGCCCTTTATTCTCTCAAAAATCGCATTGAGAACGGGGAATACCTCAACGTCTCTGTTATAGTTTACCGCAGTTTCTCCGTACGCTTCAAGGTGATAAGGGTCTATCATATTTATATCGTCAAGGTCAGCTGTCGCCGCCTCGTAAGCAAGGTTAAGCGGGTGCTTCAACGGAACGTTCCAAATAGGGAAGGTCTCAAATTTCGCGTACCCCGCCTTTATGCCCCTCTCATTCTCGTGGTACAGCTGCGAAAGGCAGGTCGCCATCTTTCCGCTTCCGGGACCGGGAGCTGTTACCACAACAAGAGGTCTTTCGGTTTCTATATATTCGTTCTTTCCAAAGCCCTCGGCACTCACGATATGCTCAACGTCGTAAGGATATCCTGCAATAGGGCAGTGTATATACGTCTTTATTCCGAGTGATTCAAGTCTTTCCTTAAACTTCAACGCGGCGGGCTGGTCATTATACTTGGAAATAACAACACTTCCAACGTAAAGTCCAAACTCTCTGAAAGCGTCAATAAGTCTCAAAACGTCGTTATCGTAAGAAATACCGATATCGCGTCTTATCTTCATATTCTCTATATCGCAAGAGCTGATAACGATAACAATTTCAACGTCATTTGCAATATTTTTGAGCATCTGGAGCTTACTGTCAGGCTTAAATCCTGGCAGAACGCGTGAAGCATGATAGTCGTCAAAGAGCTTGCCGCCGAATTCAAGGTAAAGCTTACCCCCAAAATCCGCTATTCTCTCTGCAATTTGCTCCGACTGCTTTCTTATATATTCATCGTTGTCAAAGCCTATACGGACCACGCTTTTCCACTCCTTACTCCAAAAATTTCAAAATATTAAAAAAACACTAATTATTATACTACTTTTGTAAAATCGTGTCAATAAAAAGAACACACTTTTGTAAAAAAAGTTGTATTATAACCCTTTAACGCGTATTGATTTATGCATTCGTTTGTGTTATCATTAATATAGGGTATATATTTAAATTGTATATAATAAAATTTTGCAAAAAAGGAGGGGGTCATTTTGAAAAAAGCAATACTCATACTATCGGCAGTAATATTGCTTATCGCGTGTGTATTTTGTGTTTGCATAAACGCCGAAGATGACAAAGCAGACGTCATATACGACATAAGCCCCCTTGCCTTAAAATCCAACACCGATTCTTTTTTGAACAAATTCAACGAAACCAACGAGGGCTGGGACAGTGAAACAGAAAAATGCAACGTAACGTTGGCAGAAAAAATCGACACCTTCCCATATACTCCCTTAACCGACAACGGTTGCCTTATAGTAAACCAACAAAATGCAAAAACCGGAGAAAAAAACTATATATCAAAAACCTTTCCCACCCCTATTGACATGACTAATTACAACACACTCTGTTTTGCAGTAAACTGCAGTAGGGTTGAGGACTCAAATTACATTTTACTCATCGAGCTTTACTCAAGCAGAGACGTTTTCGCGGTTGATACAAAAATTGACGCTTCGTGTTGGAACGGAGTATTTGTTGACATTTCCGAGTGGAAAAATAAAAATTCAGTAACAAAGATAAGACTTTCTGTTAGCTACGAAAGTGAAACCGTGCCCGTATCGTTTTTTGAGTATTACGTTGACAGCATCGGGCTAATTTCGTCAGACAAAGCAGTAAATAAGGTCAGATTTTCGGCAGAGGATTACGGAATAACGGGCGGTCGCGCCGTTTACTCGGATAATAAGCTGGACATCACTACCGTTGGCGACGAATTATTTCTTGCATCGATAGGATTTCCCTACCGCGACATCAGCCCTGCAAACTGCCTGAAAATAAGATTCGACTCCGAGGGTAACTGCGGACAGATAAAGCTTGTATGCCACACACAAGACGGCAAGGTCAGCGGATATTCGTACTGCAACGTCGATTCGTCAGGAGAAGGACTTATAGCTTATCTTCCGCTTGATACCAAAAATATATCAGAAATTAACCTTACGTTTGAAGGCAACGGTCTCGGAAAGCTGGCAATACACAGTATCGAACCATATTCGACGTATATCAGCGGACAAAGCATCACAGGTACAGTCGATACGTGCGCTATCAATGCAAATACTTCAGAGCTTATTATAAGAGGAAGCATCGACAAAGACAAAGTTTCTGAATATATGCAAAAAGAGATTCGCCTCTTTGCGCACGATTTAAACGAAAACGTTACACCCGACCTTCTCAGCCGTTCGCAAGAAATTGCAAAAAGCACCGTCAGTTCAAGAGATTTTATTTTCCGAGTAAGCTACGGCAAAGAAGATGACGAAAGACTGTTTTTATACAAAAAATACACTATTGTCGTAAAGGTCGATAACGGATATGAAATAATCGGTCACCCCACGTGCATAACGAACCCCGAAAGCTTTTCGGGCAACTCAAACGATACCCCCTATAAAAAAAGCGGAAAGGGTATATACGGACAAAGCATATCCTTTATGCAGGAAATGGGCGCATCGGACACAGCCGTGTGGCTCGATATCGGCAAATTCTTTTCTCGAAAAGAGGGAACCGACAACAAGTTTGAATGTGGCGGAAACATTTTTTATTACAACGCCGAATACGTTCAAAGCATCGACAACATGATAAATAATTACACCGAAAAAAATATTGGCGTAACGCTTATCCTTACTGTAAGCGATACGGAAAATGAGGCGCTTAACCGCCTGCTTATCCATAAAGACGCCAACCTTAACGCGACCTATTGCGCATACAACACCGAAACAAGATCTGGGCTTATGTATTTGCGCGCAGTAACGGAGTTTTGGGCAGAAAAATACGGAAACGGCAGAGATATCACAAGATTTGTTTTTGGCGACAGCGTAGCTTTGTCAAAAACAAATTACAATATGGGCAACAAAACTCTTGATGAATTTACAGAGGAGTACGCCAAGGGCTTTCGAACCGTGTATAATGCAGTGAAATCTTATTCGTCAAATATCGGCGTATATACTTATATAGACGATAACTGGGACAGGGATCTACCCTTTGATATGTACACGCGTTACGATAACAGAGCATTCCTTGATTCTTTTAACAGATGTATTTCCGATATGGGAAATATAGACTGGGGATTGGCGCATAACCCTTACCCGGCTTACGTTGACGATTATTTTTCATATAACGACGCTTCGCTCGAAAGCAACGATGACACCGACAGAGTTTCTTTTAAAAACATCGGCGTTGCGGTGGGTTATATAAGAAAAGACAGTATGCTTTACAGCAATACCGGCAGAGATTTTATAATAATAGAAAAATCTTTCTTTTCTAACTTGGATAAAAAAACAATAACAGCAGACTACGTTTATAACAGCTACCGCGCTATGAATATTTCCGTTTCCGCTTATATAACCGACAGAAGCTGTAACTTTAATAATGCTATGAAGTATATCGATACTTCACTGTCGCTGTCTGCTACTCACTTTGCTCCCGACGTGCTAGGCGCTTCGTCCTGGGAGGGAATTATTAAAGGATTTTCCGAAGACAATATTATAAAAAGAAAAATTGACCTCTCGGAAATTGAATTCTCAAAAAATGAAATAAAAGGAAGAGTTACAGTTTCCGATTTTTCAGACGGCCACCACGGCTGGACCAGATACGGCTTTACCGAAAAGATTACGTCAGGAACCAACGTCGCAGATAGAAAAGGGCTGATGACTTTGTCGTTTGGTAATATACCGAACGGAGAATCGCGCGGAATAGTAAAGAAATTTGATACTCCCGTCGACTTTACGGCTATGCCCATTCTGCATTTTGACGTAAATATTGCATCTCTCCCCGTAAACGTGAATTACGCACTGATAAAAGTTGTTATCTGCTCAGAGAACAACACTTATGAAATAACCGGAAGCGTTAAAGAAGCTTCCTGGACAGAGGTTTATTGCGACTTTTCAGATTTTTCGGACAAAAACAAGGTTGACGAAATAAGAATACTGTTCGTTGCAAACGAGAATTATTACGATAGCCCGCAGGCGCTTATATCGTCTGTTGAAGCGCTGTCTTACGAGCACACTTCAAGACAGCTCGAAAATATTTTGACCCCCAGGGACACCGAAAAAGAAATGCTTGATACTGTCAAAGAATATGCATACCCCATTCTTTCGGGCGTGATAGTGTTGTGTGTTTTGGTGTTTGTGTGGCGCAGAATACCCAAGAAATATTAATATTTACATCAAAAGTGGTGTGTATAAAACAAAAAGTATAACCTAACCTTCCATCTTTCGCAAACGATGGGGGTGCAAAGGGGGTAATCCCCCTTTGTCGTTTGGTGGTTGGGGGTCGAGGGGGAGGAGGAATCGGAACCTCCGCCCCCTTGTGCCTTCTTTGGTTACTTTCTTGGCACGCAAGAAAGTAACATAAAAAAGAAAAAGACAATATTATTTAGCCAAACAATACGTTTTAAAACAAAAAAACGCTCTCGCGTTTTTCAAAGGAGCACAAACAATCAGGAGCTTCGCTCCCGAACCCACACAAAAGGAGCACTTTTGAAAAAGTGCCCTCTTGACTCCCTCAAAACTTTTAATAAAAAATTATATATTATTTTTTAAGATAATATTTTAATTACGCTTTTTGAAAAAAGCTCCTTTGGAATCCGCAAAAACTTTTATTAAAACAAAAAAAGACGGCTGTTTAAACCGTCTTTTTATATTTTTTAAATTAAAGACCTTTTACAAGCTTTTCTGTATCAGATGCAATTACAAGCTCTTCGTTTGTGGGGATAAGGTAAACCTTAACCTTAGAATCAGGCTTGGAAAGAAGAACTACGTCTGACTGATGGTGAGCCTTTGCGTTAACTTCTGTATCAAGCTTGATACCAAAGTTTTCAAGGTTAGAACAAGCTCTTTCGCGAAGCTCGGGGTTGTTTTCACCCATACCTGCTGTGAAGATTACCGCATCAAGTCCGTCCATAGCCGCTGCATATGAACCAATGTACTTCTTAATCTGGTATGCCAATGTTTCAGCTGCAATCTTTGCTCTCTTGTTGCCCTGAAGAATAGCTGCTTCAATGTCACGGCTGTCAGAAGAAATTCCGGAAAGTCCGAGGAATCCGCACTTCTTGTTCATATAGTCGCTCATTTCATCGGGAGTAAAGCCTTCATGCTTCATTATATAAGTTACAATTGCAGGGTCGATAGAACCGCAACGTGTACCCATAAGAACGCCCGCCAAAGGAGTAAAGCCCATACTTGTGTCGATACACTTACCGCCCTTTACAGCAGAGATGGAAGAACCGTTACCGATGTGGCAAGTAACAATCTTTGTTTCTTCAACAGGCTTATCAAGAAGCTTTGCAGCTTCTGCAGCAACGTATCTGTGAGAAGTACCGTGAGCACCGTAACGACGAATGTGGTGCTTTTCGTACATTTCATAGGGAAGGCCGTACATATATGCTTCTTCAGGCATTGTCTGATGGAAAGCTGTGTCAAATACAAGCACCTGAGGTTTGCCGGGCATAGCTTCAAGACAACCCTGGATACCCATAATGTGTGCGGGTGTGTGAAGGGGAGCGAGGTCACGGCAAAGCTCGAGTTTTGCCAAAACTTCGTCTGTAAGAAGAACGGATTCGGAGAAATATTCACCGCCGTGAACGACTCTGTGTCCTACAGCTTCAATTTCGTCCATAGATTTAATACAGCCAACCTTTTCGTCTGTAAGATATCTTACAACAACTGACGTAGCAACTGCATGGTTAGGCATATCGATTTCTTCAACATACTTTTCGCCATTGAACTTGTGTTCGATTTTACCGTCAATACCAATTCTTTCACAAATACCCTTTGCGAGAACTTCGTTTGTTGTTGTATCAAAAAGCTGATACTTAAGAGAGGAACTTCCTGCGTTTACAACAAGTACATTCATTTGTATAAACCTCCAAAAAAATTATGAAAAAGTATTTTATTATTTTACAATTTATGTTATAATAGTATACAACTGTTTTATTGTACCTCATATTCCAAAAAATTGCAAGGTCTTAATGTTATTTTTAACACAAAAAACATAATTTCGGGAGGGAAAGCTTACCGCTATGAAAATAACCGCCGTTATTTGCGAATATAACCCCTTTCACAAGGGCCACCTTTCCCAAATTGAATATATAAAAAAACAAGACAGCCTTGTTATCTGTATAATGAGCGGTGGCTACGTTCAGAGAGGAGAGCCCGCCCTCTTTGACAAGTACGCAAGAGCTGAGGCAGCTGTTGTTTCGGGAGCTGATTTAGTAATCGAGCTTCCGTACCCCTATTCGTGCTCGGCGGCAGAACATTTTTGCAGAGCGGGTGTATATATCGCATCATCACTTAACGTTGTTGACGAATTATGCTTCGGAAGCGAATCGGGAGACATTGATTACTTAAAGCAGGTAAGCGAGAGACTTTCCTCAGACGAATTTGTTGCCGCGCTAAACACCGCAAGAAAAGATAAAAACAATAAAGAAAAGCCGTTTGCAGTCTTGCGCGAGGAAGTGTATTCATTTCTTTACGGCGACAAATTGCCCATTAAACCGAACGACATTCTCGGAATCGAGTATATAAATTCAATAAACTCTTTAAAAAGCAACATTATTCCAGCAACGTACAAAAGAGAAAAGGGCTTTTCGGCAACCGAATCGAGAAGCTTGATAAAAGAAAGTAACGATTTTTCGATGTTACCCGACGGTTGCTCTGACTTTTTCAAAAACAAAGACAGATACAACATAAAGAACATAGAAAGCGCAATTCTCGCATTTTACCGTTCGGCAGATACTTCAAGCCTCGTAAAATGCGAAAGTATGACAAACGGAATGGCGCAGAAGCTTATAAAATGCGCCAAAGAATCGACATCTTTTGAAGAATTTACAGAAACGCTGTCGTCAAAATCGTATACGAATGCAAGAATAAGACGGGCAATAATTCACGGAATGACGGAAGTTTTGCCATATATGCTAAAGACTCCGCCGAAGTTCACTCAAGTTCTGGCTTGTAACGATAACGGCAGAAAGCTTATAAAACAAATACAAAAGACGGGAGATATAGAAATTCTCACCAAGCCGTCACACTACAAAAAACTGTCCGAGGAAGCAAGAAATCAGGCGGAATTTGCCATAAAAGCCGAAGGCCTATTGACTCTGACTTGCAGTAAACCTAAATCTTACGACTATTTTTTAAAACAGACGCCGTTTGTTTTAAATTCAGAAAAATAAATCTTAAATTCTATAAACTTAAAGGAGATAACCGGAAATGAAAGTTGAAATTATTGACTACAAAAGCTACGGCAGAGCTTTGAGAATTGCAAACGATAAGATTGAAGCTTACGTTACACTCGACGTCGGCCCCCGTATTATCGGGTTCAACGTTATCGGCGGCGAAAATATGATGTTTGTCGATGAAAAAGAAATAGGAACGGTTGATGTTTCCTCACGCTACGGCGAAGGCAAGGAATGGCGTACGTTCGGCGGTCACAGAATGTGGCTCAGCCCTGAAGACAGACCTATGACTTATTATCCCGACTGCGAACCTATCGAGCACGAAGTTGTAAACGAAAACGGCAAAGCTGTTTGTACTTTTATCCCCCCTGTACAGAAGGTAAACAACGTACAGCATAAGCTCGTTATCACTATGGAAGACGGCTCAACAAAGATGACAGTTGACCACTACCTTACAAACAAGGGAAGCGAAACTATAAGAAGAGGTATCTGGGGAATTACGGTAACCGACAAAGAGGGAATTGCAGTTGTTCGTCAGCCCGAAAGAAACACAAACCTTTTGCCCAACAGACAGCTCGTTTTCTGGCCCTACACAAAGATGAACGACGATAGACTTTTGTTCGGCGAAGATTACATCGCAGTTCAGCAGGACCCCGATATGAATCAGGTTCCCGCAAAGATTGGTTACACAAACTTTGAGGGCAAGCTCTACTGTTTCAATCACGGTCAGGCTATGAATATTGAATTTGAATCCGACTACGAAAAGGGTGAATACCCCGACTTTAATATCTGTTGCGAAATCTACACAAACAGAAAGATTCTCGAAATCGAAAGCCTCGGTCATTTGCACGACGTAGAACCCGAGGGAACTATCACACACAGAGAAGTATGGGAAGTTGTTCCTTGCGAATATAAGCCTACGCTTAACGAGTCTGAAATCGATAAGGCTATGAAGATGATTTTAGGCTGAGACTTGATTCAACTTGACAATCCTACCGATTTGTAGTATCATAATACGTAATATGTTATTGATACGGTTATATTGAGGAGGCGGAAATAATGAGCGAAGAAAAATACGTTGAAGGACAGAACCTCGTATTCAGAGGCAAGCCTCTTTTAAGAGAGGGTAACACGTTCTGTTACGGCAGTATGTCCGATAAATACGTTTTGTTTATGATGGTTCTGAGCAACAAAAAGATAAAAGACGAAGACGGAAAAGATATTGAAATTCCCGATAAGATAATATTGCAGGTGTTGAATACGGATGCAAAATTACCCCCGCACGAAAGAGTGGTTAAGCAGTTTGAACGTAACGGTCTTTTTGACGCGATGGATATCGGTCTTGTTTGGCTTGACCGTCTTAACAAAGAAGAAAAATAATTATTTTGACAAAAGCCCAATCGGGCTTTTGTTTTTTTGTTCTCTAATTCAAAAAAGTTTTGCAAATTTGACCTCCTTATGAGGAGATAAAATTATGCGTGTTCGATTGTCATCCTTGAGCAAGCCGCCGCGAGATTCTTCGCTACGCTCGAGAATGACAACGCGGCGGCGCAGCGAAGGATCCCGAACACGCAATTTAACGCGCTCCCGAACCCACACCAAAGGTGCTTTTTGAAAAAAACTCCTTTGGAATCCGCAAAAACTTTTAATAAAAATTTTTTATATTATTTTTTCAAAATAATTATCTTTTGTTTTCCTGCGCCGACAGCGTTTACTCTTAAAAAATTCACATAAAATTTAACAAATTTTAGTGTATTTCTTCCAAAAGGTCTTGATTTAAGACAAGATTTGGGATAAAATATATAAGATGGAAAAAATTATTATTTAAATAAACAAGGAGTGTACATCATGGCATTAGTTACAACAAAAGAGATGTTTAAAAAGGCTTATGAAGGCGGTTACGCTATCGGCGCTTTTAACATCAACAATATGGAAATCGTTCAGGCTATCACAGAAGCAGCTCAGGAACTCAACTCTCCCGTAGTTCTTCAGGTTTCCGCAGGTGCAAGAAAGTACGCAAAGCACGAATACCTTATGGCTTTGGCTAACGCTGCTATTAAGGACACAGGCATTGATATTGCTCTCCACCTCGACCACGGCGCAGATTTTGAAATCTGTAAAGCATGTATCGACGGCGGATTTACTTCAGTTATGATCGACGGTTCTCACCACTCTTTCGAGGACAACATCGCTGTTACAAAGAAGGTTGTTGAATACGCTCACGCTCACGGTTGCGTTGTTGAAGGTGAGCTTGGCAGACTCGCAGGCGTTGAAGACGACGTTAAGGTTTCTGCTGAGGATTCTTCTTACACTCGTCCCGAAGAAGTTGAAGAGTTCGTAACTCGCACAGGCGTTGACTCTCTCGCTATAGCTATCGGAACAAGCCACGGCGCATACAAGTTTACTCCCGAACAGTGCACAAGAAACGAAAACGGCATTCTCGTTCCCCCTCCGCTCCGTTTTGACATTCTCGAAGAAGTTGAAAAGAGACTTCCCGGATTCCCGATCGTTCTTCACGGCGCATCTTCCGTTTCTCAGGAAGCTGTTAAGGAAATCAACGAAAAGGGCGGAAAAATGCCCGACGCTATCGGTATTCCCGAAGAACAGCTCAGAAAAGCTGCAGGTATGGCAGTATGTAAGATTAATATCGACTCTGACATCAGACTTGCTATGACAGCAGGTATCCGCAGAGTATTCACAGAGAACCCCTCCGCATTCGACCCCAGAGAATACCTCAAGGTTGGTAGAGAAGAAGTTCGCAAGATGGTTGCTCATAAGATCGTAAACGTTCTCGGTTCCAACGGCAAAATGTAATCTGCTCCGAGCAACGCTACGTAATTTATGATTTACACCGAAGAATACAGAATCAACAGCCACGACTGCGACCTTAACGGCTTCGCAAGACCGTCAGCAATTCTTCGTTATATGCACGAAACCGCAAACTTACAGCTAAACGAATACGGACCGTCAAACGACGCTTTAAGAGCAGACGGCAAGGCTTTCATTCTTAGTAAAATCAACCTCAGTTTCTACTGCGCCCTGAAGGCGTTTGATAGAATAAGGGTGGAAACCTGGGCTTGTGAAAGCCGAGGCGTAAGCTTTTACCGCTGTACGAGGGTGTTGAAGGACAACGACCTCGTAGCTGAAATGGTTGGCGTATTTGCTTTGGTTGACATAAATAACAAGAGCCTTTGCAGAGTTTCTGATATCAAATTCGGCTTTGACGAAGAATCGACGATGCTCGAGCTTGACCTTCCCGCGAGATTCAGAATACCCGAAGGGGTTGACCTCGCGTTGCAGGGTGAATATACCGTCAGCTACAGCGATACCGACGAAAATATGCATATGAACAATACGAATTACCTCGATTTGTTCTGCAATTTTCTTCCCGATAATAAGAATAACCGAGTAATTACGGCGGTTATTAATTACCAGTCCGAAGCTCCTATCGGAGAAACGGTGAAGATTTATCGCGGAGAAGACGACGACGTGTATTATTTCAGAACGGTTCGCCACGACGGCGCGGTTAATTCCGAGTCGCGCATTATGGTTGACAGAATTTAAAAATATGATACCGTTGCATTTTTACGTGCAACGGTATTTTTTTGCATTACGGGCGGATAGCAAAAACCACCCTACTCACAGATAAGGTCAAAGGATAGAAATTGAACAGAGACGAATTTGCACTAACTTTTACCTCCATCTGACGAGGGAGGTGGCTCGGCAGTCAGCAAATATCAATTTTAATTTATCTTTGCTGCCGAGACGGAGGGAGAGATATGTGTTAGATTTTTGATTGCAATATTGTGTGTTTAAACCGTTCGTTCTTCTCTCCCTCAGTCATTTTCTAACAAAAATGCCAGCTCCCTCGTCAGATGGAGCTAAAAAGTTAGATTATTTCGGGAAAACGGACGTATAGCAAAAACGCCCCTACAATTTTAGGGTTTATTGTCTTAACCGCGTGTTCGGGATCCTTCGCTGCGCCGCCGCGTTGTCATTCTCGAGCGTAGCGAAGAATCTCGCGGCGGCTTGCTCAAGGATGACAATCGAACACGCAATTTAACGCGCTCCCGAACCCACACAAGAGGTGCACTTTTGAAAAAGTGCCCTCTTGACTCCCTCAAAACTTTTAATAAAAATTTTTATATTATTTTAATTGCGCTTTTGAAAAAAGCTCCTTTGGAATCCGCAAAAACTTTAAATAGAAAAATATCTTTACATTTTTTTATTAGTATGTTATACTAAAATGAGAGATAATATATATAAAAAAAGGGGTGTTACGTGTGGAAAATAACGTTTGCGACAACAAGGATATTGCTTTTATTTGCGACGAAATGAAAAGACTTTTTGACATCGAATTGCTCGTTGTTTTCGGCATTAAACGCAGAGAAAAAGACAATGCAGTTACCGACCTCGATATTTGCGTCGTTTGCGAACACGATAACAAAAACGCGTGGATTAAAAAAGCTTACCTCGAAATTGACAGCGATATTCCTTTTGATATTTCTCTGTACACACCGTCGGAGTGGAACAGCTTAATTGAAAAACCCGAGAGCTTCGCCTCCCGAATTTTGCGAAAGGGGTGTGTAGTTTATGGCAAGACGCAAAACCAGTGACAGCAAGGTTTACACCGATTGGTTGATTTACGCCGAAAACGACCTCCGCGCCGCCGCTCTTCTGCGAAGAAGTCCGCATACGCTTTTGCTTTCCGCTTTTCATTCACATCAGGCAATCGAGAAAACCATCAAGGCTTTTATGCTTTCAAATAAGGGATACGCGCCCGACGGGCACAATATAATATTTTTGTGCAAGATGGCGTCAAGGATAAACGAAGGATTTTTTGACTGGATTGACGAGTGCGTCGCACTCAACAACTACTACGTTCAAACAAGATATCCGCCCGACTTTCCTCTCGAAATCGACAAGGCAACCGCAAAGAAGCTTTCGATTATGGCGCAGAATCTATATAAATTTACGCTCAACGAGCTTGCTAAATTTGAGTAATTTTTTAATATAATTACATCGCGCAAAATATACTTTAACATATAAACTACATTACTTAAAAACATAAAGGAAATCAGAAAAATGAAAATTGAACTTATGAAGGAACACATCGCGCAGGGAAATTTAAACGAAAAATTTGCCGAACTCTACGGCAAGGACCAAATCGAAATCCAGAAGGCAAGATATATCAAGGCGCTTGACGGATATATCGCAGAATTCGGAAACAGCGATAACATTCAGATTTATTCTGTATCCGGAAGAAGTGAAATTTCCGGCAACCACACCGACCACAACAACGGTAAGGTTATTGCGGCGGCTATTAACCTTGACGTTATAGCTATCGTTACTCCCAGAAACGACAACATCATCAACATAAAGAGCGAAGGCTTCCCCAAGGATACCGTTGACGTTACAAGCACCAAGCCTTCCGAAAGCCGTTACTTCTCATCTTATGCGCTTATTACCGGTATGTGCGACGGTTTTGAAAGCCGTGGTTACAAGGTCGGCGGTTTTGACGCTTACACAACAAGCAACGTTTTCAAGGGCTCGGGACTTTCTTCTTCTGCTGCATTCGAGGTTATGGTTGGTAATATTCTCAACCACATCTACAACGAGGGCAAGGTGGACAACGTTGAAATTGCAAAAATCGCGCAGTTCGCAGAGAACGTTCACTTCGGTAAGAAGAGCGGTCTTATGGACCAGATGGCTTGCGCCGTCGGCGGTTTCATCAATATTGATTTCAAAGACACTGCAAATCCCGTTATCAAGAAGATTGACTTCGACCTCAACAAATACGGTTATTACCTCTACATAGTAAACACAGGCGGCAACCATGCTGACCTCAACGACGACTACTCATCCGTACCCGAAGAAATGAAATCCGTCGCAAGATTTCTCGGTCACGAGGTATTAAGAGACGTTAAGTATTCCGATATTATCGAAAATGCAACTGCTCTCCGTGAAAAGACGGGCGACAGAGCTATTCTCCGCGCTATTCACTACCTCAACGAAAACGAAAGAGTTGAAAAGCAGGTTAAGGCTCTCGAAAACGGTGATATCGACGCTTTCTTTGCTGACGTTATTTCCTCGGGAATGTCAAGCTTCCGTTTCCTGCAGAAC
This sequence comes from Oscillospiraceae bacterium, assembly GCA_015065455.1. Lineage (GTDB taxonomy): Bacteria > Bacillota > Clostridia > Oscillospirales > CAG-272 > RGIG1995. The sequence goes on from SVQI01000001.1 coordinate 125,901, forward strand.
GTTTACACTGTTAAAAACGTTGCAGAACAGGGACTTTCTCTTGCACTTGCTGTTTCCGAACAGCTCCTCGCAGGTAAGAAAGCGGCTTGGCGTGTTCACGGCGGCGGTTTTGCAGGTACAATTCAGGCGTTCGTTCCCGAATGTGAATCCGAAAACTATAAGAAGGAAATCGAAAAGGTATTTGGCGAAGGCAACTGCATAGCACTCAGAGTCAGAAACGACGGCGCTATAAGGGTTATCTAATATGCCAAAACGTAAAAACAGAAAGAAAAGGAATAACGGTTCATCTGTCAACGCCGACTACGGCTTAAAAAAGGCCGTAAAAGAATTTAACTGGCGCCTTGCAGGGAAATTGTTGCTTTCGTTTGCGATTATTTTCTCTATATATCTGTTTGCTCTTAATTACGCGGAAGCTCACAGAAATCCGCTGTTGCAGAATATCGTGCTTATAATTTATTCGGGCGCGACGACGGTGATTGCTTGTGTTTTCATAATTCTCAACAGGGGCGTTTCCAACGATATACCGACAAAAGAACAGCTCCGCGACGATTGGTCCGACGAGAAAAAAACGGAGTATATTGAAAAGCTTGTCGAAAGCAAGAAAAAGGCTAAAAAACTGCTTATCGTTCTCATTCCTTTGCTTTTAACGATACTTTTTGACACTGTATATCTCTTGTATTTCGTTAAATAAAATTATTTGGAGATAAACAAAAAAGATGAAAAAGAACTTCAGCGTTACCGCTCTTGCCGCAAGCTCGAGCGGTAACGCATATCATTTAAAATGCGAAGATACCGAGCTTCTCATTGACGTTGGGATATCGGCAAAATGCGTTTGCGACAGACTTCGCGAGCTTGGCTCGGATATTACGAATATAAATGCGATTTTTATTACTCACGAGCATATCGACCACGTAAAAGGGCTTTCGGTTTTGTCAAACAAATACGATATTCCGATACATATGACGCGTTTCTCGGCAGAGGAGTATTTAAGGAAAAACCCAAAGGCTCAGAACATTGTTACTCACGATTTACATTTTGAGTGCAGCGTGGGAAGCGTTAAGGCAAAATCTTTCTTTTCGTCGCACGACAGCTGCGCTTGCGTTGGGTACACCTTCGAAAGCGACGGATATAAGTTCGGACTTGCCACCGACCTCGGATACGTGGACAGGGAAGCTATTGAAGCCTTGGTTGGCTGCGACGGAGTGGTGCTTGAATCGAATTATGACGAGAATAAGCTTGTATGCGGTTCGTACCCCGAGCATTTGAAGGACAGAATCCGTTCAAATACAGGACACTTATCTAATTACGATTGCGCGGCGTTTGCTCGTTATCTTGCAGAGAACGGAACGAAGCATTTTATGCTCGGTCATCTCAGCGAGGAAAACAATACTCCTGAAATTGCATTTAATATAACATCGAGAGCATTGGCAGGCTTTGACGATGTTGTGATTAAAGTTGCAAGTAAAAATGCATTGACATATTTTATATGATTTTAAGGCGGCAGTTTGTGCCGCCTTTTTTGTATACAAAGATAATTTATATCGACGAATTTGCACTAACTTTTACCTCCATCTGAGAAGATAAAATTATGCGTGTTCGATTGTCATCCTTGAGCAAGCCGCCGCGAGATCCTTCGCTACGCTCGAGAATGACAACGCGGCGGCGCAGCGAAGGATCCCGAACACGCAATTAAACGCGCTCCCGAACCCACACAAGAGGTGCACTTTTAAAAAAGCGCCCTCTTGACTCCCCCAAAACTTTTAAGAGATAATCATTTATTATTTGTTGGTTCTTATAAAATCAGGGCGGATACAAAATCCGCCCCTCTTTTTATATTTACGTCTCCTTTTCTGTTACCCTGATTATTCCCACGCTTACGTCGTCACTTCTTGCCGAGCTGTCGACCGCGTCTTTGAGTATTTTGTCAGCCATTTTCTGAAGATCATCTTCCCACGAATACGTCAATATATTGCTGACTCTTACCAGATCCTCTGCCGATTGACCAACCCCATCGCTTACCATTACGATTACGTCACCGTTTTCAAGCTCAAATTTCACTTCCTCTGCGTTTATTTCACGCGTTATGCCTACAGGCATTGTGTTTGAATTTATCCTGAAAATCTTGTCCCCTCTCATAACGTACGATGCAACAGCACCGCTTTTTACAAATCCTGCTCTTCCGTTCAGCAGGTCAATTTCAAGAAGGTCAACCGTAGAAAAACATTCGGTATTCTTACTCCTGATAAAGTTATTAAGCATTTCAAGGGCCACAGGCTTACTGTTACCCGCCATAAGCATTTTTTTGAGAAAAATCCCACAAAGCCGTGAGGTCAACGCTGCCTCTCTGCCGCTTCCCATTCCGTCGCTTATAAGCGAATAAAAATAATCGTGTCCATTCTCGAACATACATATTAAATCTCCGCAAAAATTCTCGTTTGCTTTGGTATTTGATGCCGCCGCAAACTCAACTCCAAACCTCCTTTCCGATTCAAGTGTCATTGTTATGTAATCTCCGTCGACCTCGTACGTTGGTGTGGTCAATCTTACTCCGCATATATTTTCAAAGCACTGCTTTATTTCTTTTGCGGTCATCTTTACCGCCTTTAAATCAACTCCGCCCGCTATTATTGAAAGCTTTCTCTTGCCGTACACACAGATATTCCGAGCCGAAAACTTCATATGTCTGCACGCTTCGACAAGCTTATTTCTTGTATCTTCATCGGGCAGATATTCCTCGCAATTGATTTTTACCGCGCTTTCAAGCAGGTGTGCCATAGATTCATAGTCCATCGCAAAGACTTCGGTTTTGTTCTGCTTTATCATACTTTCAAGCAGCCCCGCGTGAGAATCGTTTATTCTCTCAAGCATTCTGTCCATGTGCCGACAGCGGTCTTTCATAAATCCCGCAACCATATCCGATTCAACGTAGCCCTTATCGCACAGGGCTTTTGAAATCTTTGCAAACACGTCCTGAGTTGACGAATACTCTTTTTCCCAACAGATGCTTCTCATAACGCACTTCGGGCAATATATATTGCATATTTCGTCGCAAATTTCACGCGTGTCTATTATCCCCGGTCGTCTTACTCTGTCGCTCAAAGTGTAGAATACCTCAGATAAATCCGAAAACGCCGAGGACAAGTCCTCAAATCTCTTTTCTGTATCCCTCTGCCTTTTCTCCGCAAGTATAAGACTTACGTCCGAATCGTCGGTCGGAGCTATTCCGTCTGTGTAAATACAAAACCTCGGCAATAGTTTGAATTGCGCAAAGGGCATAAATAATATTGATGAACATAAAAATTCCGGAACAAAGTTAGTTAAACACTGCCAGCCGTCAATATATATACCGCATATAATCCCCACAATACACGAAACCGATACTGACGCTGCAATCCCTATTTTCCAAAACACCCCCGCCACCATTCCGATTACCGCAAATACGGGCGACATCGCAACGTTACAGAAAAAACCGCATATCAAGCCGTATATTCCGCCGCGAAGCGAGCCCGCGCTCTTTGAGATATAAAGAGTTATTATGGCAACAGCCATTACTCCCATCGAAAATCCCCATATATACACGTCAGCCAGTGCCACTACAACCGACACCATTACCGCAATAAGTCCGACCTCCCGTCTTATGTCGAACTTATACCGTTTGTCAAAGACGTAATCGTAAAGCTTTATAAGCAAAGGAACGCTTATGACCTCGATTACTCCGCCTACTATATCGTAATACAAAAAACCGAACGTTGCCGCGCGGTACACGCTTATTAAAAGACTTGCGCTGAAACCGCCGAGCATTTTATACATCAGTTTTTCGTCGAATAAATCGAACGATTTATCTTCCATTCCGTAACTTCGGTATACAAGCACTCTTGCCACAAGAAGCGCTGTGTATATTAAAAGCAAGGGAAGCATAAGTCCCGTTTTTTCGTTTAATGCAGATACTACAAGTCCTATGTAAAAAGCTCCGACGTATTTGCTTGACGCCGCCAGATACGCAGTTCCGAGCGGTATCGCAGAATATGCAAGCGCCATTGAGCCAAATAACCATCCCATTACGGCATTTCCCGATAATAAACCAAGCTTTTTCAGATAAAAGGGAAGCTTTTCGATAAGCTCGTCCCTCGTTTTTGGCACTCCTTCGATATATTCCCCAAAATATTCACCCAAAAGATACCTTACCGACTTTTTACCGTCGGTTTTTTTGCCGTCCATTTTTAACCTCCGTTGTTTATTTTTCTTTTTACTCGAGTAAGCAAATTTTACATCAAGAACAAAAAAATGTTTGTCGGCATCTGTAAAGCGTATATTATTTTATTTTGACGGGGAATATAAGAAAAAAGAGGTTCCGGTTATTTCCCGAATATTTTGTGTTGGTTTTGTGTTATTGCCGACGCTAACAGTCATATTTTGGCGGACTGTTTTATGAATATTTTTTTAAACGGCTGAATATGCAGACCTTTGTTGCTTTTATGACTGTAATTTCAAAAAAATCACTCTTTGTTTTTTGCGTAATATTATGATAATGAAGGGAAATATCGACCTGTATTTTTCTCTGAAACATTATCGGAAATTCTTTTATCAATATGATTAACAGATACGGTAACGTGGCAAAAATAATTTTGCAAGAAGTAATTAAAAAAATGGAGTGTGAATCAATTTTGACGGTAAAACGAGGAGATATCTATTATGCAGACTTAAGCCCCGTTGTGGGAAGCGAGCAGGGGGGACTCCGCCCCGTTCTTATAATTCAGAATGACATTGGTAATAAATACAGTCCGACGGTTATCGCGGCGGCAATTACAAGCAAACTCGGCAAATCAAAAATGCCGACCCACATAGATGTATATGCGGACAAATTCGGCTTGGCAAAGGATTCCGTTATACTGCTCGAACAGATACGTACGATAGATAAAAAAAGATTGAAAGAAAAAATGGGGCATCTGGATACTACGGTTATGCAACAGGTGAACGATGCGCTGTCAGTTTCATTTGGACTTGCAACGCAGGGAACAGCTCCCACGGTAACAGTTGGCGTACAGCCCCAAAACGTTGTATAATATTTTTATTAAAAACGGGCGGATTTATTTATCCGCCCGTCTTTTACTTTATTGTATCGCACTCTCCCTCAGTCAACTTGGTTGACAGCTCACGCGTCAGTTGGAGGTCAAATTTACAATCCTCTACAAGTCAGACAATACCGTCACTGCGAACAAGGGGGGTACCGAGGGAGGAACGCCCTCGGCCGTTTGAAAGAGAGGGGTCGAGGGGAGGGGAGGATCGGAACTCCCCACCCGCGAACCCCCAAACCTTACTTCATGCGGTTCGGGGAACCCCGGCACCCCTTTGTGCCTTCTTTGGTTACTTTCTTGGCACGCAAGAAAGTAACGTAAAAAAGAAAAAGACAATATTATTTAGTTAAACAACACATCTTAAAAAAAGAAAAAAGCTATCGCTTTTTTCAAAGGAGTACATACGGTCAGGAGCTTCGCTCCCGAACCCTTGACCAAAGGTGCTTTTTGAAAAAAGCTCCTCTGGACTCCGCAAAAACTTTTAATAAAAATTTTATATATTATTTTTCAAAATAATATTTTATAAATATATTTGCCGGTACATTTTTAGCATTAAAATTATTCGGTTATTGTAATTATTGCTTTTTTGTTGTAAAATAGTGTTAGTATTATTGTTTTTGGGGGTATTATGAAAACGGTTAATCCTTTTGTAAATTCGGATACGAATAAACGCTATTTTACTTACGATTGCTATCTTAAACGCCGTTTTGGAAAGAAATGCGTTAAGATTGCCCTCGACGGCGGCTTTACCTGTCCAAATATTGACGGCAAAATATCCTTCGGCGGCTGTATCTACTGCTCCGAAAAGGGCAGCGGTGACCACACTCCCCCTTGCAATATCCCTCTTGCCGAACAGTTTAAAATAGGCAAAAAAATTATCGGAAACAAATGGACCGACGTTTACTATATTCCGTATTTTCAGGCTCACACCAATACCTACGCCCCACTTCCCGTCTTAAAACAAAAATTTGAAGAAGCTCTCACTTTGGATAACACAGTCGGACTCAGCATTTCGACCCGCCCCGACTGCCTCGACGATGACGTCGTTGATTATCTGCGCGAACTGTCTACGCGCACATACCTCACGGTTGAATTAGGTCTTCAAAGCGCAAACGATAAGACGTTAAAGCTTATAAACAGAGGTCATACGTATGCTCAATTCCTTGAAGGATATGAAAAGCTCCGCGGAATAAACACCTGTGTACATATTATAAACGGTTTACCGGGTGAGTCTTACGACGATATGATGTTCACAGCAAAAGAGGTGGCGTCCCTCTCTCCGCACGCTTTAAAAATACATCTGCTTTACGTGCTCAAAAATACACCCCTCGCAGTTATGTACGAAAGGGGCGATTTTAAAACGCTCGAGCGCGACGAATACATCACCCTCGTCTGTGACCAGCTTGAAATTATGCCAAAAGACGTCGTTATCGAACGCGTTACGGGCGACGGAGTAAAGGACGATCTTATTGCTCCGCTCTGGAGCACCAAAAAAACCATCGTTACCAACGAAATCGACAAAGAGTTTGTAAAAAGGAACTCTTTCCAAGGTTTTTTGTGCTAATTACATAAATTTGCTTTTTAGATTTTTACACTTTTACACCCATTAAGTTTTATTATACTACTTGCACATAGACGGTTTTTGGTGTATAATAAATAAAAGACGGCAGTCTTTTTTAAAATATTTGTACATTTTTCATAACTGTTTATATGATAAAGGAGAGACTTGATATGGGAAAAGTTCTTACACAAGACATCAGAAATATTGTTCTTCTCGGCCACGGCGGTTGTGGTAAAACTTCTATCGCCGAGGCTGCATTATATTTGACGAAAGCCACTGACAGACTCGGAAAGCCTTCCGACGGTAATACCGTTTGCGACTACGACCCCGAGGAAATAAAGAGAGGCTTTTCTCTTTCTGCCGCTATGGCACCTGTTATGTGGAATAACACTAAAATTAACTTTATCGACACTCCCGGATACCTCGATTTTGAAGGCGAAGTTGTTCAGGCAATAAGAGTTGCGGACAGCGCACTTATTTCTGTTGACGCGCGCGGCGGTGTTGAAGTAGGTACAAAGCTTGCTTGGAGTAACGCTACCGATGCTGATATTCCTAAGGCTTTCTTCGTAAATAAATTCGACGATAAAGAAGCTAATTTTGAAAGAATATTCGACGAGCTTCGTGAAAACTTCGGTCTTTCCGTTTGCCCTCTTTACATTCCTACAAGCACGGGAAGCATGAGCTTCATTAACCTTATTACAATGAAGCAGAGAAACTTTGCTTCTGACGGTACGTTTACCGATAGCGACATCGACTCGAATGCTATGGCGCTTGCAGAAAAGTACCGCGAATCGTTCCTTGAATCTATTGCTGAGACAAGCGACGAGCTTATGGAAAAATATTTTGCAGGTGAAGAAATCACAAAAGAAGAAGCTTCAAACGCTCTTAAGATAGGCTTTATGAACGGCTCTATTGCTCCCGTTATATGCGGAAGTGCAGTTAAACTCTGGGGTATTGCTTCTTTGCTTGAAATTGCAGTTGACTCTTTCCCGACTTATACGTCACATAAATGCGAACACGCTGTTGAAAACGGCGAAACTAAAGAAGTTGCAATTGATCCCGACGGCACGACAAGTATATTTGTGTTCAAGACAATTTCCGACCCGTTCGTAGGTAAGATGTCGTTCTTTAAGGTTATGAACGGCGAGCTTCGCAACGATATGACTCTTAAGAATCTCCAGACGGAAAATAGCGAAAAGTTTGCTCACTTTTACGTTATGAGAGGTAAGAAGCAGACTGAAGTTGATACTCTTTGCTGCGGTGATATCGGTATGATTCCGAAGTTGGCAAACACAAACACAAACGATACGCTTACAAACGGTAACGCGCTCCCTTATACACCCGCAGTTTATCCCGAATCAGTATTTACTATGGCTGTATCTCCCAAGGCAAAGGGAGACGAGGATAAGATTTCCCAGGGAATAAACAAGCTCCTCGAAGAAGATAATACTTTGAAATATGAAAATAATACCGAGCTTAAGCAGATTCTTATTTCCGGTCTCGGCGATATCCACCTCGACGTTGTTATTTCAAAGCTGAAGACAAGATATAATACGGCTGTTGAAATGTCAAAACCGAAGATTGCTTACAGAGAAACGATTAAGAAGAAAGTTCAAGTTGAAGGTAAGCACAAGAAACAGTCGGGCGGTAGCGGACAGTACGGACACGTTAAGATTACTTTTGCCCCCGGTGAAGATATTGGACTCACGTTTACTCAGAGTGTTGTTGGCGGTAGCGTTCCGAAGAACTATTACCCCGCAGTTGAAAAAGGTCTCACAGAGGCTATGCAAAAGGGTGTTCTTGCAGGATTCCCCGTTGTAAACCTTGCCGCTGACCTGTTTGACGGCTCATATCACCCCGTTGACTCTAACGAAATTTCGTTTAAACTTGCCGCAATCCTTGCTTACAAGGCAGGTCTTGCTCAGGCTCAGCCCGTAATTCTTGAACCCGTCGGTCTTTTGAAGGTTAAGATTCCTACCGATATGATGGGTGACGTTATCGGCGATATAAACAAACGCCGCGGCAGAATTTTGGGTATGAACGCCGACGAAAGCAAAAAAGGATATTCTATCGTTGAGGCGGAAGTTCCGAAGTCGGAAATGCTCGACTATGCGATTATTATGAGAGCAATTTCGGGCGGTCTCGGCAGATATACGTTTGAATTTGCGAGATACGAGGAAGTTCCCGGAAACGTTTCGCAGAAGATTATCGAACTTGCTCAAAAAGCTGAATAATTTAATATTGAAACAGACGGCGGAGGAAATATCCTCCGCCGTTTTTTTGTGTAGACGATTTGCACTAACTTAAACCTCCATTTGAGGAGATAAAATTATGCGTGTTCGATTGTCATCCTTGAGCAAGCCGCCGCGAGATTCTTCGCTACGCTCAAGAATGACAACGCGGCGGCGCAGCGAAGGATCCCGCACACTCAATTTAACGCGCTCCCGAATATATGACCAAAGGGGCTTTTTTCAAAAAGCCCCTCTTGACACCGCAAAAACTTTAAATAGATAATCATTTATTATTTTTCTATATTATTTTTTAAAAATAATATTTATATATGCACTTTTTAAAAAGCGCCCTCTTGACTCCTCCAAAACTTTTTAAAAAAAGTCCACATCTTTTGCAAACCAAGGGGGGGTACCGAGGGAGGAACGCCCTCGGTCGTTTGTGGGGTAGGGGTTTATAGGGGCGGGGGAATCGAAACCCCTGCCCCTATACTCCTTCTTTGCTCCACTTTCTTTGCGCAAAGAAAGTGGTAAAAAAGAAAAGACAATATTATTTAAATAAATAATACGTCTTAAAACAAAAAAACGCTTTCGCGTTTTTTGAAGGGAGTACATACTGTCAGGAGCTTCGCTCCCGAATATATGACCAAAGGCGCTTTTTGAAAAAAGCACCTCTGGACTCCGCAAAAACTTTTAATAAAACAAGCTTTTACCGTTTTGCGAATATATCTTTCGCGTTCACATTATATTCATATTTATTGTGTAAAATAATAAAGTGAATGTTTAAAGAAAAGGACTGAATGTTTTGAAAGAAATACTTTTGTGCAAACAGGGTGAGCTCGTTTTAAAAGGATTAAACAGAAAATGGTTTGAGGACTTGCTTTCAAAAAGACTGAAAGAGTGTCTTAAGCCTTACGGCAATTTTAAAATCTGGACCTCTCAATCGACTACTTACGTCGAGCCGACTGACGATTTTTCTGACATTGAGGGCGCTTTTGAGGCGGCTCTTAAGGTTTTCGGCTTCGTTTCTGTAAGCAGAGCCGTAGTTTGCGAAAAAAATATTGATGATATAAAGAAAAAGGCGGCAGAATATCTTCCGCAATATCTTGAGGGAAAAAGCACTTTCAAGGCAGAGGCAAGGCGCTCGGACAAGAAATTCCCGTTGACCTCTCCTCAGCTTGCTGCAGAAGTAGGCGGCGCAGTCCTTGAAGTTATGCCAAATCTCCGCGTAAAGATGGACGACCCCGATATAACTGTAAGAATTGAGCTTCGCGAAACAAACGCGTATATTCACGCTGGCGCTTTCAAGGGCGCAGGCGGTATGCCAGTCGGCTCAAACGGAAAGGCTATGCTTTTGCTTTCGGGTGGTATCGACAGCCCCGTTGCAGGCTATATGATGGCAAAGAGAGGACTTAACCTCGACGCCGTTCACTTCGAAAGCTTCCCCTACACCAGCGAGCGCGCAAAAGAAAAGGTATTACAGCTCGCAAGACTCGTTTCTGTATATTCGGGAAACATTTACGTTCACGTTATCTCCCTTACACACATTCAAGAGGAATTAAAAAGACTTTGCGACGAGGAATATTTTACCCTATTGCTCCGTCGTTTTATGATGCGTCTTGCAGAAAAGATTGCTGTCAGAAACAGATGCCACGCGCTTATCACGGGTGAAAGCTTAGGTCAGGTGGCAAGTCAGACTTTGGCGGCGCTTAACGTTACCGATTCGGTTGTTAATATGCCCGTATTCCGTCCCTGCATCGGTATGGACAAAGAGGAAATCATCTCTATTTCAAGAAAGATAAATACTTTTGAAACCTCTATACTGCCCTATGAAGACTGCTGTACCGTGTTTACCCCCAAGCACCCGAAAACTCGTCCCGAAATCTCTCAGGTTCTTGAACAGGAAATGAAAATTGACATAGAAGCCCTCGAAAAAGAGGCTATGGAATCGCTTCAGACTATAAAAATTGAGCCCGAGGCATAATTTATACACAAAACAAAAAGCCCTTACGGGCTTTTAGTTTATTTTAATTTTATTCTGTTTCGGTAAGACTGCCGGTTAAGAATTTTATTGCTCTTTCGGGCGCGTTCTTGGCGTTGCCCCAAGGCTCTTTATCGTAGCGGTAGTCAAACTTTTTGCAGAACCAGCTTACGTCCTCGCTTAACGATTCGAGGTACATCTGGTTGACCTTTGAAACCAATCTTTCAAAATCGGCATACTTTTTCTTAGGAATCTCGTCCTTGCCGACAGATAGAAATTTGTGATAGTGGTGCATACAAAAATAGCTCTGATTTTTTATCTTTTCTTCAAAGGCTCTGTCTGTATCGTAAAGCCAGGCTGCAGTTTCAAACATCTTATCTATGTGATATTCGATTCGACCGCAGATGTAACAGCTGTTGTTTATCTTGTCGATTTTCTTCATAGCTCCAAACCCGTGCGACTCCTTGGCTACGTGCGCAAGGTGGCTCTCAAGCATCAAAGCAAGACCGAGTCTGTTTTTTCTCTTGAGCATCATCGAAAAATGCTTGTCACAGAAGCCGAGCTCGTTCGTCTTTATGCGAACGTCGGGCTCCATCATAGACGCTCCAAGAATAAGGTCAAGCTCGTTCTCCTGCACGCGTCTGTACAATTCGCAGAAAGGACAGCCTTTCTCTTTATCTTCAGCACACGCGTCGAATGCCTCGTTCACAGGTATAGTATATATCTTTTCCATATAGTTCCCCTTTGTTGTTTATATACGTAAATTATAACATCTATCAAAAGAATACACAATAGTTTTTGTAAAAAGGATTTGTAAATGTTTAGTACAAGAAAAAAAGACAACGGAATAGAGCTTTATGACCTTGACCACTTTTCGATAGAAAAAATATTCGACTGCGGTCAGTGTTTCAGATTTAATCAAAAGGGAAACACCGTTGAGGGCGTGGCTTTCGGTAAATTTATTACGCTTGAACAAACGTCGCCGTCGTCGGTGGTTATAAACGGAGTCACCGACAGAGAATTTGAAACTTTATGGAAAAATTATTTTGCACTCGATCTTGATTATTCGGGCGTTGACAGTGATATATTGCTCCATCTTAAAGACGATTCTACTATTCAGAAGGCAATAGAATTCGGAAACGGAATAAGGCTTCTCCGTCAGGACGGTTGGGAAGCTTTGTGCTCGTTTATTATTTCGCAGAATAACAATATTCCGAGAATTAAGAAGATTATTGAGAATATGAGCAAAGCCTTTGGTGAAAAAATCGACGATGACCACTACGCTTTCCCGACAGCAGAAGCGTTGTACGAAGCGGGTGTGGATAAGATTTTTGAGCTTAAGACGGGATTCCGCGCAAAATATATCTACGACGCGGCAGAAAAGGTGGCAACGGGCAAGATTGACCTGTCGCTCATAAAGGATATGCCGACGAACGAGGCGGCAGAATATCTTATGCAGATTAAGGGCGTTGGAATTAAGGTTGCATCGTGCGCGTTGCTTTTCGGGTTTGATAAGACGGACGCTTTTCCCGTTGACGTGTGGGTGAAGCGCGTTCTTGAAAAATATTATCCCGATGGACTTGATATAACTTCACTCGGGAATTTTGCAGGTATGATTCAGCAATACCTCTTTTATTACGAAAGATATAATAAATAATATAACAAGAGGGGCTAAAAAAAGCCCCTCTTGTTTTGTGATTAATACCTGACAAAATGATTATTATTTAATTACACATAAGACATTAACCAATAATAGTTCTTTCGTTTTTCACTCCCTCGCCGCCGCTTCGCTACCTCGTCAGATGGAGCTAAAAAGTTAGATTATTTCGGAAAAACGGACGTATAGCAAAAACGCCCCTACAATTTTAGGGTTTATTGTCTTAGCCGCGTGTTCGGGATCCTTCGCTGCTCCGCCGCGTTGTCATTCTCGAGCGTAGCGAAGAATCTCGCGGCGGCTTGCTCAAGGATGACAATCGAACACGCAATTTAACGCGCTCCCGAACCCACACAAAAGGGGCTTTTTGAAAAAAGCCCCTCTTTAACTCCCCAAAAACTTTAAAAAGTTTTTTATTGTTTTGCCTTTTTTATTTGCCGATGCAAAATCTGCCGAAGATGTTGGATACAACGTCCTCGGTTATTTTTCTGCCGTCAAGATTGCCAAGGTGCGACATGGCAATCTCAAGCTCCATTCCCGCTATGTCCTGCGTAAAGCCTTTTTCAAGCGACTCTATCGCAGACTCGATGTGCGTCAACGCGCTGTCTACCGACGCATACTGTCTTGCATTTGTCACCACGCACGCCGTCGAATATTCAATCTCGCCGTCAATATATATCTTCTCTATCAATTCTATAAGCTCGTCTTTGCCTTTTTCCTCTTTTGCCGATATGCTTATCACGTGGTTCGTTATATTTTTGAAATCTTCGGCTTTAAGCTCGTTTGCTACGTCACTCTTGTTAAGAACAACGATTACAGTCTTATTATCCTTTAATTCCTCGAGCTGTCTTATAACCTCGCCGTCTTCGGAATCGAGCGCCCTTGAGCCGTCAAATACAGCCAAAACAAGCTCTGCTTCCTCTAACTTCTTTATTGCCTTTCTTACACCTATCTCCTCAACCTCATCGTCAGCGTCGCGTATTCCCGCCGTATCGCACAGCCTTAACAAAACGCGTCCCGCCGACAATGTTTCTTCAACGGTATCTCTCGTTGTTCCCGCGATAGACGTAACGATTGCTCTTTCCTCGCCGAGAAGCATATTTAAAAGTGATGATTTTCCCGTATTGGGCTTACCCGCAATAACGGTATTTATTCCCTCGCATACGGCTCTGCCCGTTCTGTACGTTTTCTTTAACTTTAAAAGCTCGTTTTTTATATCATAAAGCCCCGACTTCATATCCTCAACCGATACGTCCGTAAGGTCCTCGTCGGGATAGTCTATATAAGCGTATATGCTGCTGACGATTGCCATAAGTGAAGAATATATAGAATCAATCTTTTTCGACAGTCTGCCGTCAGCCTGTGACGCCGCTAAAACCGCCTTGGATTCACTTTGCGCATCAATAAGGTCAATAACCGCCTCTGCCTGTGAAAGTCCCATTTTGCCCGAAAGAAACGCCCTCTGCGTAAATTCTCCAGCGCCTGCAGGAACAGCACCCGCCGTGAACGTTGCTTCAAGCACCATCTGCGAAAGCAAAATACCGCCGTGGCAATGTAATTCAGCCGAATCTTCGCCTGTATACGATTTAGGACCTTTAAAATAAACAGCCATACCTCTGTCTATAATTCTGCCGTCCTTGTATATATCTCCGTATATGAGTGTGTTGGGCGGATAGTCTTCTATATTCTTTTTTCCAAACGGAACGAAAACCTTGTTAAGTATGTTTAGAGAATCCTCTCCCGACATTCTTATTACGGCAATTCCGCCCTTTCCGAAAGCTGTCGATATCGCTGATATGGTACTCATATTCTTGTTTACCTTTCTTAATTTTTAATAACAGACACGAACCGCACGAAGTAAGGTTTGGGGGTTCTCGTGTGCGCCGTCCCCTACCAATTTAAACAATATTATCTCTGCAAACCAAGGGGGGTACCGAGGGAGGAACGCCCTCGGCCGTTTGAAAGGGAGGGGTCAAGGGGAGGGGAGGATCGGAACTCCCTCTCCCCTTTGTGCCTTCTTTGGTTACTTTCTTGGCACGCAAGAAAGTAACGTAAAAAAAGAAAAGACATTATTATTAAAACAAATAATATATTTAGTCTTTATTTAAAACAATAAAGGCTGAAAAAGGTTTTATCCTTTTTTCAGCCCCGTTTTGTCTTATCTTGCGGATGACGATTTGTGCTTGCCCATTTTGTCTTCGGGGCAAATTACTATCTTTCTGTTGTCGTCGGAGCCGATTGAATATGTGGAAACTCCTTCAATGTTCTGTATTTCCGAATGAATTATACGTCTTTCGTAGGGATTCATCGGTTCGAGAGTCATACTTCTTCCGTTCTTGTTTACTCTTGACGCCATTCTTCTTGCAAGAGTTCTCAACGTTTCTTCTCTCTTTGCACGGTAATTCTCAATGTCTACCGTTATCTTGGAATAGCCTTCACCGTCGGTCTTGTTTGCTGTGAGGTTTGCAAGATACTGCAACGCGTCGAGCGTCTCTCCGTGATGTCCGATAAGCAAGCCTGCTGACTCGCCAACTATCGTTATCTTCGTATCCTTGTCGTTAATTTTTTCTGACTTAACCTCTGCATCAAGACCCATATTCGCTACCAGCTTCGTAACGAATTCTACCGCCTTCATCTCGGCGTTTGCATTACAGCTTACCTTAACCTTTGCGGGTGTCTCTCCAAATCCGAGAAAGCCCTTCTTTGCGTTTTCGATTACCTCGTACTCCGCCTTTTCAGCCGTAACGCCAAGCTCCTTCAAACCGTTCTGAATTGCTTCTTCGACGGTTCTGCCGTATACTATAACTTCGCGTTTCATTTTTTGTTTTTCTCCTTTATTTTTAAGCGCCTTAAATATTGACGCACGATTTGTCTTTTTTTAATTATTCTTCTGTATTTTCTGTTTCTTCTGACTTTTCTTCGGATTCATTTTTGTCGTCGTCGGACTTAACCTCGGGCTTTTCAATCATTCCTGCAAGTCCGGTAGCCGATTCCTTCTTCTTGGGCTTAGGCTGGGGAGCAGGCTGTTCGTAATCCTCTTCATCAATTCTGTGGAGAGAACGAACCTTCTTCTTTTCACCTGAGGGCTTCTTTTCTTTCTTAATCTTGCCGTTCATTTCCTTTTCGGCGCGCTTATAATCTTCCTCTGTAAAGCGGGGAATGGGGAGTAATTTTGCCAAGATAACCTGCTGAATAGTACCGAATATATTATTAAATATCCAGTAAATACCGATAACTGCGGGAACGATAAACGTAATATAAACGCTCATCAAGGGCATAACCCAGTCCATAATCTTCATAGAACAGCCGGTAGCCGCGTCCTGTTCTACTCCCTCGTTTGCATTATACATAAACTTCTTGTTTATCTTCATACCGAGGTACATACAAACGAAAGTCAAAATTGGAACAAGCAAGAGCACAAGGCCCGTCTTGCTCATATCATCAAGCGAGGGTGTTCTTGTAAGGTCTATACCAAACAAATTAAAGTTAGGCAATTCTGCCTCTGTAATATGACCCTTTGCCACGTCTGCAAACTTATCAAAATTCGCCTTCATAGCCGAAACGAGCTTAAACTGAGCGTCGGTTGCAGCTGTGTTTGTAATTTCTGCAACCTCGTACAGCTTTGAAATTACTTCCTTCGGAACCTTACACAAATACTGCAAGGGCTTTATAATTACCTGATAAAGTGCAAGAAGTACGGGGAGCTGTATAAGAAGGGGCAAACAACCGCCCATGGGGTTGAAGTTTTCCTTCTGATAAAGGTCCATAATATCCTGCTGCATCTTCTGCTGTGTAGGCTGGTCGTTTCTTCCTGCGTATCTCTTACGGATAGCCATTTCCTTAGGACGAAGACTTGCCTGCTTAATTGAGTTCTTCTGCTGTTTGATGCTCAGAGGGAGCATAGCTATCTTTACTACCACAGCAAACAAAATAAGGGCAATAAGATAGTTCTTACCGCCTATATTATAACAAAACTTTACTATCGTTCCAAAAAAACCAAGGATTGCGTCTATCACTTTTTCTTCTCCTTTACTCTTACGGAATATGTACGTTTACTTATTATTTTTTCTTAACCTTCTTTTCGGGCACAGGGTCAAATCCGCCCTTACAAAACGGATTGCATCTCAGTATTCTCCATACCGAAAGCAAGCTGCCCTTAAAAAAACCGTGCTTTTCCAAAGCCTCGATAGCATAGCAAGAACAAGTCGGATAAAATCTGCAACTCGGCCTCTTTTTTCGCGGTGATATATATTTCTGATAAAGTCTTATTAAATATATGAAAATCCTCTTCATTATATCATACCAAGCTTGCGGAAAGCAAAAATCATATCCTTTTTTATATCCGTAGATTTTGCCTTAACACAGCCCTCTCTGGCAACGAGAACTATAAGATTGCCTTTTTTTATCCCGTATTCCTTGTCGGTCAAACGGTAGCCCTCTCTTATTATTCTCTTTACTCTCGACCTCGTAACAGCCTTTCCTATCTTCTTTGTAACGGTTAAGCCTACGCGGTTTATATATTCTTTTTCAGGATTCTCTTTTTTTAACTTAAAAGCAAGTCGATCGGGTAAAACGTATATAACGACGTTTTTAGTCGCTATCTTTTTACCCTTTCTGTATGCTTTGTTATACAGGTGATTTTCGCATATTGCTCTATATTTCATAAATATAAAACCCCCCGTATCTTTCATTCGTTTCCGTTGTAAAACAAAAACCCCCGAGAAGTATCGGCGGTTTTGTAACTGACATACGTCTGAATCGAAACTTTTATGCCATCAATATGTGAGCCTTTTTCTGCCTTTTGCGCGTCTTCTTTTCAACACATTTCTGCCGTCGGCGGTTCTCATTCTTTTTCTGAAACCATGTTCCTTTTTGCGCTGGCGTTTCTTAGGCTGATACGTTCTAATCATTTCACGCACCTCCTTCAACTTCAAAATACTCAACGGTATTTTTTATTATTACATAAAACCTGTCCGTTGTCAAGGGTTTTTTGCTTTTTTTCCCATTATAATAGGTATTTTTTTGCTTTTGTAAGTGAAAAATCTTAAAAATTCCTTGCATTATATATTTATATATGTTATAATATTTTATATATTTTGTATTTAATATTATATTATATATTTATAATTTTTTTGAAGGGAATTTTTTATGCAGTTCTTAGATGACCTTTGGGCCAACGTTATAAAAAATATGAGAAAAACCTACGCTGAAACGTTTATTGAGCTTTGGTTCGGTGACCTTAAGCTTGAAGTGTTGAACGACACCGACGCTGTTCTAATAAACGGAAGCGATTTGAAATGCAATATACTTAACGAAAGACATCTGCCTACCATCAAACAGTATCTTGAAGAGCTTTTGGGATACCAGGTCAGAGTAACTATTCTTTCAAGACAGAACGGAGAACCCGACCTTACTCCCTATATCACGGGCAAAGTATCTTCAGAAACTCCCGACGAGCATTCTTCTGAAAACAGAGCAGACACTCTTTCAAAAGACGATGACGATATCGACGACAACCCGTTTGAGCAGGCAAGTAATATTTTCCCCTCTTACCATACGCAGTATACTTTTGAAAACTTTATTGTGGGTAACTCAAATAAATTTGCATACGAGGCTTGTATCGCGGTTTGTAACTCCCTTGCGACTCAATTCAATCCTTTATTTATATACGGACAGAGCGGTCTTGGTAAAACTCACCTTCTTTACGCTATCAACAACTACGTTCTCAGCAAAAATAAGAATGCAAGTATCGTTTACGTAAAGGGTGAAGATTTTGCAAATCAGCTTATCGAAAATCTCCACCGCCGTTCGCCTCTGACTTTCAGAGAAAAATTCAGAGATAAATTCCGTAAAACAGATATATTACTGATAGACGATATTCAGTTTATTGCGGGTAAAGAATCAACTCAGGAAGAAATATTCCACACGTTCAACGCTCTTTATGATGCGGGTAAACAGATTATTCTGACCAGCGACCGTCCGCCGAAGGAAATTAAAACTCTTGAAGAAAGACTGAGAACTCGTTTTGAAGGCGGTCTTATAGTTGACATTCAGCCGCCCGATTACGAATTACGCTCGGCTATCATTAAGCATAAAGCAAAGAAACACGGAGTAACCTTTACTCCCGACGTGCTTGACTACCTTGCAGACAACCTCAGAAACAACGTAAGACAAATTGAAGGTGCAGTTAAGACTCTCGCCGCCCACTCTTTCTTAAAGGGAGCCGTGCTTGACGTTGAGCTTGCTAAAAAGTGTATATCTGAGCTCGTTTCTCACAATGAGCCGACTCACGTTACGATTGACAGAATTTTTGATAAAATTACAAAAAAATACAGCATTACCGAAGAAGACCTCAAGGGAACGAAGCGTAATCAGGAAATTGCAAGAGTCCGTCACATCTGTATTTATATAATCAGAAATACGACCGACCTCTCACTTAAGAAGATTGGAGACATATTCTCGCGCGACCACGCGACCATAAAATCATCGTTAAACAAGATTGAAACAGACGTCAAGGAAAACTCATTACTTGAAATTGAAATTAACGAGCTTATTGATGAGATTATGAAAAAATAATATCTGTCTCCCTTTGTTTTCAACAGGTGTTGAAAAGGGTGTTGAAAACTTTTCTCCCTCTTTTACAGTATACTACGCTGATTTTATACGTAAGTTTTGCAAGTTTTCCACAGGAAAGTTTTCACATGAAAAGTTGTTGAATTTTTGGTTGAAATTTACCTTTGTTTGTCGATTTTGAAAACTATTTATTTTTCAACAGTCTTTTCTTTGGAATATCAACAGGGAGAAAAATTTGTAAGACAGCCTGTCTTACTGTGTTTTTTAGTTTCTAACATTTTCCACACCCCCTAATAATACTATTACTACTACAATCTCTTATATATATACATTTTGTTTTTTTCGCTGCTTCGCGAGATTTTGAAAAATTAAAGAAAAATAGAAAGGGAACTTATCTTATGAAAATTATTTTTGAAAAAAATATTCTTAATACCGTTCTTAACGCGGCTATGAGCGCCGTATCTACAAAAAATATTATCCCCGCAACCTCAGGTATCCTTATTACCACACTTAACAGCGAAAAAGTTACCATAACAGCCTACGACCTTGAAAAAGGTATTACTACTACCGTTCCCGCCACAGTTCTTGAAGAGGGCGAATACGTTATTAACGCTATAAGACTTAATCAGATTATAAAAACACTTCCCGATGCTCAGATCACAATTGAGGTTGATGATAAGTGTATGACAAAGATAACAAGCGGTAAATCCGAATTCAGTATGCCGGCACTCCCCGGTTCTGACTTTCCGAGTACGCCTACCGTTGATACGGGTAAAGAACTTGCAGTTCCCCAGAGCGTTATGAGAAGTATGATCAGCCGTACTATCTTTGCAGTTGCTCAGACTGACCAAAGACCTATTTATTGCGGTGTTTATTTTGAAGTTAAGGGCTCAAAGATTGCTGCAGTTTCGTGCGATAGCTTCAGACTTGCTTATACCGAGCAGGAATGTGATATTAAAAAGAACGAAGAAGCTTTGCAGGATATGTCCTTTATCGTTCCGGGTAAGACTCTTATCGAGCTTATGAAATTCCTTAACGACAGCGAAGATATGGTCGTTAATATAAGAATAGGCGGTAAGCACGCTTTATTTAACGTAGAAAACTTTACATTCTTTACAAGACTTCTCGAAGGTCAGTATATAGAATATAACAGATATATTCCTAAAGATAACAACATCTTCGTTACGGTAAATACTGACGAATTGACAGATAGCCTTGAAAGAGCCGCGCTTATTACAGAAGAAAAGGCGCAGGTAAGAAACTTTGTTAAGTGTAATTTTAACGATAATACTCTCGTTATTACAGCAAACGCCGTTTCGGGTAACGTTTACGACGAGGTTGCTATCGAAAAAACGGGTGATGACCTCGAAATTGCATTCACTTGCCGTTACTTGCTTGATGCTTTGAGAGTTTGTAACGTTGAAAATATTAAGCTCTCTATGTCGGGTCCCCTCCGTGCTATGGTTATTGAACCCGCAAACGATGAAAAAGAAAGATTCTTGTTCGTTACACTTCCTACAAGAATGAAATAAAAAAGAAAGTTTTTAAATTATTAAGCTATGGTATGCAAAAGGATAAGTTTTACCGACTTTCGTAACATAGAAAAAGCAGAGATTGAATTTTGCGACGGGGTAAATATTCTCTACGGTAATAATGCCGTTGGAAAAACTAACGCCCTTGAGGGAATTTATTTGTTTGCTAACGGAAAAAGCTTCAGAACGTCAAACGACAGAGATCTTATCAATTTTTCAAAAGATCTGAGCTTTGTTAAGATGCAATTTGAAGACTCCGTAAGAAAACACGATATGGAAATGAAGCTGATTCGCGGAAGCAGAAAGCTTTGTTACAGAAACGGTGTCAATATAAAAAAGCTGTCTGATTTTGTGGGCTATTTCAGGGCTGTATTGTTCTGCCCCGAGCATTTGTCGGTTATTAAAGACGGCCCAAGCGAAAGACGCTCGTTTCTTGATGCGGCTATTTGTCAGATAAAGCCTATTTACCTTTCGTCACTTCAAAAATATAACAATATTCTTAATCAGAGAAATATTCTTTTAAAAAACTACGAAGAAAATAAGCAGGATTTTGACAGAACGATTGAGCTTTGGTCTGCCTATCTTGCAAGGGAAGCTTCTCTTATAGCAAGAGAAAGATACGAGTACGTAAAGATTTTAAACTTACACGTTAAAGATTTCTTTAACGATATGACGAGTGGCAAAGAGGATACTTTCCTTGAATACAACAAGGCTATGACCGAGGACGAGTATTACGAAAAACTGACTCATAATCTTGAAAAAGAAATTCAGGCGGGTAGTACTCTCTACGGTATCCATAAAGACGATATTGATATATATTTGAACGGACGCGAGGCAAGAAGCTTTTGTTCACAGGGACAGCAGAGATGCCTTGCCCTTGCGATGAAGCTCGGTGAGGGTGAAATATCAAGACAGGTGACGGGTGAATATCCTGTTTTGCTGTTTGACGATATTTTCAGTGAGCTTGACTCAAAAAGAAAAGAATACGTTACTAACGGCATAAAAAAATGTCAGGTTATTATAACGAGCTGTGAAAAGGATGGAATACAGAACGTTGCGGGTAACGTTATTCACGTTGATAAAGGAAATTATACGAGGATATAAGAAGAAAAAATATGTATATACATTTGGGAAATAAAAAGAATATCCGCGAAAAAGATATAATCGGAATTTTTGATATGGACAAGGCGACGATGTCAAAGGTGACTCAGAAATTTTTGAATAAAGCCGAGAAGGAAAATAGTCTTATTATGACCGTAGACGAGATTCCGAAATCGCTTATTCTTACAGAAAACAAAGTATATATGTCTCAACTATCCCCCAACGCCATCTACGGCAGACTTACAGATAAAGAGAAGATTTAAAGTATAACATCTTATATTTAAAAAGGCGACCTCATCCGACTCGTCAACAAAGTATAATTATAATTTATATTTAATTATTGCCGAGCCACCTTCTCCGGTGGGAGAAGGTGGAGTGCCGCCAATATATTTAATAATTATTTTTTTATAACGCGGCGCGACGGATGAGTTCGTCTATTAAAGACCTTGATATCTCTCGGGAGAAAAAATTCCGAAAATAATATATAATATATAGAAAAATTTTTTATAAAAAAACAGTTAATTATAAGTTAAATGTATCAAAAGAAAGTAATTTCTTTGATAACGAAAAGGGAGTAAAATCATAATGAGCGAACAGACAAAGCACAACACCTATGACGAAAATCAAATACAGGTACTCGAGGGGCTTGAAGCTGTAAGAAAACGCCCCGGTATGTACATCGGCTCTACGTCAATCAGAGGTCTGCACCACCTTGTTTATGAAATCGTGGACAACTCTATCGACGAGGCTATGGCGGGCGCTTGTACTAAAATTATCGTAACACTCCACGATGACGGAAGTGTTTCGGTAAGAGATAACGGACGTGGTATTCCTGCGGGTATGCATCAGAAAATGGGTATTCCTACCCCTGAGGTTGTATTTACCGTTCTTCACGCTGGTGGTAAGTTCGGCGGAGACGGATACACTATTTCGGGCGGTCTTCACGGCGTTGGCGCTTCTGTCGTAAACGCGCTTTCTGAATGGCTTGTTTACGAAAACACTAATTCGGGCGTTTGCTATACTCAGAAATTTGAAAGAGGCAAGACCGTCAGCGAATACAGCCTTAAAGAAGAAAATTGCAAAAATAACGGTCTTTACGTAAGATTTAAGCCTGATGCATTGATATTTGAAGAAACGGTTTTTGATTACGACACGCTTCTCAACAATATGAGAGAAAGAACGTTTCTTAATGCAGGAACAAATATCGTTCTCCGTGACGAAAGAACTCCCGAGGTTATAGAAAACGACCTGCTTTACGAGGGCGGTATCAAGAGCTTCGTTGAGCATCTTAATAATATCAAGCATTCAAATATGATTCACGAAGAAATTATATATATGAATGCGCGTAAGGAAGACACCATAGTTGAGGTAGCTTTGCAGTACAACGACGGCTACAGCGAAACTATGATGACCTTTGCAAACAACATCAACACCGTCGAGGGCGGTACTCATGAAACGGGCTTTAAGGCAGCTTTGACAAGTGTTCTTAACGATTATGCAAAGAAGCATAATATGATTAAAGGCGACGACAAGCTTTCGGGCGAGGACACGAGAGAAGGTCTTTGCGCTGTTATCAGCGTTAAGCTCCGCGACGCGCAGTTTGAAGGACAGACAAAAGCAAAGCTTGGTAACTCAGAGATTCGTTCAATAGTAAACAACCTCGTTTCACAGAAGCTCGGCGAATACTTTGAAGAAAATCCCTCTATTGCTAAGGCTATAATCGAAAAATCACTTGCGGCATCAAGAGCAAGAGAGGCAGCAAGAAAGGCAAGAGAACTGACCAGAAGAAAGGGCGTTCTTGAAGGAATGAGCCTTCCCGGTAAGCTTGCCGACTGTAACGAAAGAAACGCGGCTTTGACAGAGCTTTTCCTTGTGGAAGGAGACTCCGCGGGAGGTAGTGCAAAGGACGGAAGAAACAGTAAATTCCAGGCGATACTTCCTCTCAGAGGTAAGGTTCTTAACGTTGAAAAGAGCAGAATTGACAGAATATACTCCAACACCACCATTATACCGATAATTCAGGCACTCGGTTGCGGTATCGGTGATGAATTTGATATAGAAAAGCTTCGCTACGGCAAGATAATTATTATGGCCGATGCTGACGTTGACGGTTCGCACATTCAGATATTGCTTTTGACCTTCTTCTTCAGATATATGAAAAAGCTTATAGAAAACGGCAACGTTTATCTTGCTATGCCCCCTCTTTACAAGATAACAAAGGGCAAGCAGATAAGATACGCTTATTCCGACAAGGAAAGAGACGAAAAAATTGCTGAGCTTGGCGGAAACGTTGAAGCCGAGCGCTACAAAGGTCTTGGTGAAATGGACCCCGAACAGCTTTGGGAAACCACTATGGACCCCGAACACCGTACTATTAAGCGCGTAACCATCGAGGACGCTATGACCTGCGACGAAACGTTCTCTATGCTTATGGGTGACAAGGTTGAGCCCCGCCGTGACTTTATTGAAAAGAACGCGCAGTACGTTTCAAACCTCGATATTTAATTCTTGTTGTTAGTTTTTTATATATGAAGATTGCAACTTTGACACTTAATCCCGCAATAGACAGAAATATTCTCTATGAAGAAAAGCTTTGTGTCGGCGGGCTGAACAGAGTCAGCAATACCAAGATTAACGCAGGGGGAAAGGGAATAAACGTTTCCCGTATGCTGAAAAGATTAGGTTATGACTCTTACGTTTACGGCTTTAACGGCGGAAGAACGGGCAGAATGCTCGATGAGCTTTTAGCAGAAGAGGGAATAATTCCCGATTTTACGGAAACCGTTGCCGAAACAAGAATGAATATAAAGATTACCGATATTTCCGGAAGTGAGACTGAGATAAACGAAAAAGGCGGTCCCGTTTCCGACGAAGAATACGACAATCTTATCGCAAAGCTAAAAAAAAGCGACGCCGAAGTAGTAATAATAGGCGGAAGCACACCCTATGGACTGAAGGCTGATACTGTAAGAAAAATTGTAAGTATTCTCAAGCTTCAGGGCAAACAGGTTATTACCGACGTATCGGGAGAGTCATTGAAACAGGCAATTTTGGCTAATCCCTATCTTATAAAGCCAAACAGAGATGAGTTCTGTCAGCTTATGGGAGAGGATATTGACGATGGTGAAATAGCCGACAGAGCAAGAGAGTTTTATAATACCACAGGAATAGAGATTATTCTGACGCTCGGTAAAAACGGAGCTTACTACTTTGGCAGATGTGGAAATTACAGAATAACAAACCCCGAAGTAAAAGCAAAAGGCTTTTCTGGAGCGGGAGATACTTTTCTCGCATCATATATTTATTCCGTTTGCAGCGGCAGTGATATCAGAGAAGCGTTGAAATTTGCCTCGGCGGCAAGTCTTTCAAAGGTCGAGCTCGAGGGAACAAATCTACCCTGTATAGAGCACATAAAAGCTAATCTTGAAAAAGTAACAATAAATACTATTAATTAATACATGAAAGCATATAAAAAAGACGACATTGTATTGGCAAAGAATTTACGAAAAGAAGCTACTAAATGGGAAAATGAATTATGGTTTAAGTTTTTAAGAAACTACCCAATACGTTTTCAACGTCAAAAATCAATAGGTAATTATATAGTAGATTTTTACTGTGCAAAAGCAAGATTAGTAATTGAACTTGACGGTTATTATCATACAACCGAATTGCAGTACGTTGATGATACTAAAAGGACAGAAGATTTAAGCAAAATGAACTTAACTGTAATCAGATTTAAAAACACAGAAATAGAAAACAATTTTCAAAGAGTTTGTGCACAAATTGACTATATTGTAAAAAATAACATATAAAATAACTGTTCTAAAAAACTCTAACTAATATAGCTCCATCTGACGAGGGAGCTGTCAACGAAGTTGACTGAGGGAGAGAAAAACGAACGATTTATTTAGACAATAATGCAATCAGAGAATTAACACATATCTCTCCCTCCGACTCGGCAACAAAGAATAGTTATACTGTATATCTGTTTATTGCCGAGCCACCTCCCTCCTCAGATGGAGGTCAAGTCTGCAGAACATTTTTGAATAAGAGATAAATAATAAAAGAAATATTTGTTCTAAAAAAACTCTAACTAATATAGCTCCATCTGACGAGGGTAGCGAAGCGGCGGCGAGGGAGTGAATAAAAGTCCGGTGGACTGGTTAGGGGTTCCCCGAGCTGCACGAAGTAAAGCTTGGGGGTTCACTGGTAGAGCCGAGCCGTGACCGAACCGCAGTAGACGCTGTCAACGAAGTTGACTGAGGGAGAGAAGAACAAACAATTTATACATACAATATTGCAATAAGAAATTTAGCACATATTTCTCCTTCACAAGCTGGAGGTCAAGTTTGTATAAAAATGTTTTTTTTGCATTAATTAAGTATAAACATCATCTTAAAATATAAACCCGAAAGGTGAAAAAATGGACGTAAAAGAAAATTTGGAATTCAGTGAACAGAAAATAACTGACGTAGGACTTGCAAAAGAGGTTAAAAAATCGTTTATCGACTATTCGATGAGCGTTATTATGTCCCGTGCTCTTCCTGACGTACGTGACGGTCTTAAGCCCGTACACAGACGTATTCTCTACGCTATGTACGAGGACCATCTTACGCACGATAAGCCGTTCAGAAAATCGGCTACTACCGTCGGTAACGTGCTCGGCCGCTATCATCCTCACGGTGACGCTGCTGTTTACGACACGATGGTAAGAATGGCGCAGACGTTTTCGCTTCGTTATCCGCTTATCGAAGGACACGGTAACTTCGGTAACATCGACGGCGACCCTGCGGCTGCTTACCGTTATACAGAATCAAGAATGCACCGCATTTCCGACGAAATGATGAGGGATATTGAAAAAGACGTTGTTGACTTTATGCCTAACTTCGACAACAAGATGAAGGAGCCTACAATTCTTCCTTCAAGATTCCCCAACCTTTTGGTAAACGGTTCTATCGGTATTGCCGTCGGTATGGCGACAAATATTCCCCCTCACAATATGGGCGAGGTGGTTGACGGAACTATTTTCCTTATGGAAAACCCCGATGCTGAAGTAACACAGCTTCTTGATTACATCAAGGGTCCCGACTTCCCGACGGGCGCTACCATTTGCGGAAGTCAGGGAATATATTCGGCTTATACAACCGGTAAGGGAAGAATTATTGTTCGCGCAAAGACGGAAATCGACGAAGATAAGCACAGAATTATTATCAGAGAAATTCCTTATCAGGTAAACAAGACCACACTCGTTGAAAGCATGGCAGCTTGCGTTAAGGACAAGCGAATCGAAGGAATCAGAGATATACGCGACGAGTCATCGGGTAGAACGGGTATCAGAGTCGTAGTTGAATGTAAGCACGATGCCAACTGTCAGATAATACTTAATCAGCTCTACAAATACACACAGCTTCAGGATACCTGCGCTGTAAATATGCTGGCGCTCGTTGACAATATTCCGAAGATTCTTAACCTTAAGGACGTGCTTTCGCTTTACATCAAGCATCAGGAAGACGTAATCGTTCGCAGAACGAAATTCGAGCTTGAAAAGGCACTCCACGAGGCTCATATAAACGAAGGTTACAAGATTGCGACAGACAATATCGACGAAGTTATCAATATAATCAGAGCGAGCGCATCTATTCCCGATGCGAAGGTAAAGCTTTGCGAACGCTTTGGACTTTCTGAAATTCAGGCTCAGGCAATCGTTGAAATGACTCTCGGACGTTTGTCGGGACTTGAAAGACAAAAGGTCGAAGACAGACTTGCTAAGCTTTATATGCAGATAGAAGAACTTCGTTCCATTCTTGCAGACGAAAACAAGGTTAAGGAAATAATTAAGACTGACCTTCTTGAAATAAAGAGAAAGTATGCCGATGCAAGAAAGACGGAATGTGTTCCGCTTGAAGAGGAAATCGTGCTTGAAGACCTTATCGAGCGTCACCGTTGTCTTATTACCCTTTCACACGCGGGATATATCAAGCGCCGCGCGGCTGACAGCTACTCTGCTCAGCACAGAGGCGGAAAAGGTATTATCGGTATGACCACCAAGGAAGAGGACTTTGTTGAAATGGTGGTATCGGCTGACAGCCATTCTAACCTTATGATGTTCACATCAAAAGGTAAGGTGTTCACAAAGAAGGCATATCTTATTCCCGAGGCAGGCAGAACGGCAAAGGGTACTAATATTGCCAATATTCTTGAAATTGATAAAGATGATAAGATTACCGCAATGATAGATATGGTAAGCTTTGATATGGGCGGATACTTGACGATGGTAACAAGAAACGGTATCATCAAGCGTACACCCGTTGAAGAATACGAATATCAGCGTAAGGGCGGAAAGAAAGCAATAAATCTTGACGAGGGCGACGAGCTCGTATTTGTTGCTCATACAACGGGTGAAAATGAAATCGTTATCGCGACAAAGAACGGTTTTGCTGTTCGTTTTGAAGAAACGAAGGCAAGACAGGTCGGCAGAACGTCAAGAGGTGTTATCGCAATAAGACTTACAGACGGCGACTGCGTTGCCGGCGCATCTATCGTTGACGACTCAAAGACACTTCTCTTTATAACCGAAAACGGCTTTGGTAAGAGAACCGAGTTCAAGAACTTCCCCTGCCACAACAGAGGCGGTAAGGGTGTTATCTGTCATAAGCTTTCCGACAAGACGGGAAGAATCGCAGACATAGCAGCTGTTGATGAATCAGACGACGTTATGCTTATAACAAACGACGGAACGGTTATCAGAACTCCCGTTTCGGGCATTTCGACCTACGGAAGAACGGCGGCAGGAGTTATCGTTATGAGACTTTCCGAGGGCGCATCTATCGTAAACTTTGCAAAGGTTCAAAAAGAGGATGAGGAAGATGAAGCAGAAGCAGAAGATAACGAATAAGATAATTCTTTTAGTCTGCTTGATATTTGCTCTGACTCTCTGCTCGTGCGGCGGAAATATGACTGATGAATCGGTAAGACAGGAGCTCGAAAGACTCTTGCCCCTGTCTTATGAGATGAATGAGATTTTCTGGGGCGAAGGGTTAGAAGTCAAGGAATCGACATCGGGACTGAAATACGTTCCCGTTACCGACGAATGTGAATATAAGTCGACAGAAGAAATATTACAAAAAGCGTCAGAGGTTTTTTCAAAAGATTACCTCGATAATATAAAAGAAGCAATTTTTACCGACACCGACGATATTGACCCAAGATATATTGATACTGACGGAATATTGAAGGCTGATAAGTCGAACAAGGGCTTTGATATACAAGGGAACGTTGTTATCGAGAGCGCGGTAATAAAAAAGCAAAACAGAGGAATGGTTATAGTTTACGTTGAGCACGAAGACGGCGGAAAGAACGAGATAACCCTCGTTTTGCAGGACGGAAAATGGTATATTGACAGTCCGACGTATTAATTAAAATAATAAAAGTGTTTATATATTTTGGAGGAAGACAAAAAATGGGTATTTACGAAGAACTTCAACAGAGAGGGCTTATAGCTCAGGTAACTGACGAACCTCAGATACGAGAGCTTGTAAATAACGGAAAAGCAAAATTCTATATAGGCTTTGACTGTACGGCTGACAGCTTGACGGCAGGACATTTTATGGCGCTCACACTTATGAAGCGTTTGCAGATGGCAGGCAACAAGCCGATTGCACTTATCGGCGGCGGTACTACTATGATAGGCGACCCCTCGGGCAGAACCGATATGAGAAAGATGCTCACAAAAGAGGACATTGACCACAACGCAGAATGCTTTAAGCGTCAGATGGAGAAATTCATCGAATTTGGCGAAGATAAGGCTATGATGATAAACAACGCTGACTGGCTTTTGAAGCTCAACTACGTTGAAATGCTCCGTGAAGTCGGCGCATGCTTCTCGGTTAACAATATGCTGAGAGCAGAATGCTACAAGCAAAGAATGGAAAAAGGACTTTCGTTCCTTGAATTTAACTATATGATTATGCAGTCGTACGACTTCTACTATTTGTTTAAGAATTACGATTGTAACTTGCAGTTTGGCGGAGACGACCAGTGGAGCAATATGCTCGGCGGTACTGAGCTTATCAGACGTAAGCTCGGAAAAGATGCAAACGCTATGACAATTACGCTTCTCACCGACTCGCAGGGCAAGAAGATGGGTAAGACGGCGGGTAACGCTGTATGGCTTGACCCCAACAAGACCTCGCCCTTTGAATTTTATCAGTACTGGAGAAACGTTGGCGATGCTGACGTTATGAAGTGTATCCGTATGCTTACATTCCTTCCCCTTGAAGAAATTGAAGAGATGGAAAAATGGGAAGACAGCCGTATAAACGAAAAGAAAGAAGTATTGGCGTTTGAGCTTACAGCGCTTGTTCACGGCAAGGAAGAAGCAGAAAAGGCAAAAGAAGCGTCACGTTCATTGTTCTCGGGACAGGGCGGAGACGATTCGAATATGCCTACCACTGAAATAGCGCTGGCAGATGCAGAAAACGGAATGAACATAATTGACCTTATGATTAAGTGCGGACTCAGCGAGAGCAGAGGCGAAGCAAAGAGACTTATTCAGCAGGGCGGCGTATCTGTTGACGGTGAAAAGGTAACCGGAATGGATTACGTTGTAAGTCTTGACGCGTTGAAGAACGGCGCCAAGATTCGCAAAGGAAAGAAAGTGTTCCACAAAGCAATTATTGCATAATAATTGAATCAACAAAAACAAATGGCAGACTGTAAAGAACAGCCTGCCATTATTTTTTAGAAAAATAATATAGAAAAATTAATTAAAAGTTTTGAGGGAGGCAAGAGGGCACTTTTTTAAAAGCGCTCCTTTTGTGTGGGTTCGGGAGCAAAGAAGCTGACAGTATGTACTCCTTTGAAAAAAACGCGGGAGCGCGTTATATTGCGTGTTCGGGATCCTTCGCTGCGCCGCCGCGTTGTCATTCTCGAGCGTAGCGAAGAATCTCGCGGCGGCTTGCTCAAGGATGACAATCGAACACGCATAATTTTATCTTCTCAGATGGAGGTCAAGTTTAATGCAAGTTCTATGAGATGTCCCGCTTATAAGACGTATTATTTGTTTTAATAATGTCTTTTCTTTTTTTACGTTACTTTCTTGCGTGCCAAGAAAGTAACCAAAGAAGGCACAAAGGGGGCGGAGGTTTCGATTCCTCCTCCCCTTTGAACCCCAACCACCAAACGACCGAGGGCGTTCCTCCCTCGGAACCCTCCTCAGATGGAGGTAAAAGTTAGTGCAAATTCGGTAGGATATACGAACTCATCCGTCACACCGTGTTTTATGTTTGTAAAAAAAATAAAGTTTGTTAGCGGTGTGCCACCTTCTCTCACCAGAGAAGGCTCAAAATCTGTGCGTTTTCTTCGTAAATATTTAATTTATTGTATGTTAATTATTATAAAACAAAGTAAAAAGGTTGTACTCTGCGCCTTCTCTGGTGAGAGAAGGTGGCGTGCCGCCATATATTTAAATATATATTGTTACATAACGCGGCGCGACGGATGAGTTCGTCAACATTATAAAACTCACAAAATAAAAAAGGCAACCTTTTTTCAGGTTGCCTTAAAAGCATATCTTTTATTATTCAGCGAGCAATTTTTCAACAGCCGCGAGCTTAACGCATACACAAAGTACGCCGATTGCTTTCTTAAGTTCCTCGGGTGTGGGGTAAGAAGGAGCAATTCTGAGGTTTCTGTCGCGAGGATCGTTTCCGTAGGGGTAAGTAGCACCTGCGTTTGTAAGAGTTACGCCTGCTGCCTTTGCGAGAGCGTGAACCTTCTTAGCGCAGCCGTCCATAATATCAAGGCTGATAAAGTAACCGCCGTTGGGGTTAATCCATTCAGCAATTCCGAGACCTGTAAATTCTTTTTCAAACGTTTCGCAAACAGCATCGAACTTAGGCTTAAGACAAGCACCGTGCTTTTTCATATGCTCAATAACGTTTTCGGGAGTCTTAAAGAATTTAACGTGACGAAGCTGCTGGATCTTATCGAAGCTTATCGTCTGGATAGTCATGTGCTTCTTTATGTAATCAATATTGTTCTTACTTGCAAAGATAAACGAAACACCGCCGCCGGGGTACGTTACCTTTGAAGTAGAAGAAAATTCAAAGAATATATCCTCATTACTCGCCTTATGAGCTTCCTCGTAGATGTTGAGAAGCTTTTCGTCCTTTGAAATGGGGTGGATATAGTAAGCGTTATCCCAGAAAATACGGAAGTCGTCAGCCTTAGGCTTAAGGTTAGCAAGGCGGCGAACAGTCTCGTCGGAATAAGTAATACCCTGAGGGTTGCTGTACTTCGGAACGCACCACATACCCTTAATTGTTTCGTCGTTTGCAACGAGTTCTTCAATTTTATCCATATCGGGACCGGTGGGCGTCATTTCAATATTAATCATCTCAATGCCGAAGCGTTCGCAAATTGCAAAATGTCTGTCGTAACCGGGAACGGGGCAGAGCCATTTTAATTTTTCCTGTTTACCCCAAGGAGTCTTTCCTCCGGGAACGCCGAACACGTAAGCTCTTGCGATAGCGTCGTACATAAGGTTAAGGCTTGAGTTACCGCAAGCAATAACGTTTTCTGCGGGAACGCCGAACACGTTACCGAACATTTCTCTGATTTCGGGAATACCCTCTAAAATACCGTAGTTACGGTAGTCAACGCCATTTTCGCCTCTTGTATCCTTTGTATCTGTAATGGCGGTAAGAATACCGTCGGAAATATCAACCTGCGAGGGAGCGGGCTTACCTCTCGACATATCGAGCGAAAGTCCCATTGCCTTAAGGCCTTCGTATTCTGCTGTAAGTTTTTCTTTAAGTGAAAGCAATTCTGCTTTTGAAAGTTCTGAATATTTCATTTCACAGACCTCATATATATAAAGTATTTTTAATCAAATTAGAATTCAGCGTTACCCGTAGTTCTGGGGAAAGCTTCAACGTCGCGGATATTTGTTATACCCGTAACGTACATAATAAGACGCTCAAAACCGAGACCGAAGCCTGCGTGCTTTGTTCCACCGTATCTGCGAAGGTCGCAGTACCACTTGTAGTCGTCTTCGTTAAGACCGAATTTTTCGAGTGATTCAAGAAGAACGTCAAGTCTTTCCTCACGCTGTGAACCGCCGACAAGCTCACCGACACCGGGAACGAGAAGGTCCATAGCGGCAACAGTCTTGTTATCGTCGTTGACTCTCATATAGAAAGCCTTGATATCGCGGGGCCAGTCAGTTACAAACACGGGCTTACCGTAAACCTGTTCTGTAAGATAGCGTTCGTGTTCTGTCTGAAGGTCCATACCCCATTCGAGAGGATATTCAAATTTAACGCCGCTGTTCTTAATAATTTCAACAGCTTCTGTATAAGTTACGCGCGCAAAGTTGCTCTCAACGAGGTTAGTAAATCTTTCGATAAGAGTATTATCAAAGAATTTATTAAAGAATTCAAGTTCAGCGGGACATTCCTGCATAATGTAGCTGATAACGTATTTCAACATATCCTCGCAGAGCTCCATATCGTCTGCAAGGTCGGCGAAAGCAATTTCGGGTTCCATCATCCAGAATTCAGCAGCGTGTCTGGGAGTATTGGAGTTTTCAGCGCGGAAAGTCGGACCGAACGTGTAAACGTTTGCAAAAGCCATAGCGAAGCACTCAACGTTAAGCTGACCGGAAACGGTAAGGTTAGTGCTCTTGCCGAAGAAGTCCTTTGAAAAATCTATTTTGCCGTCCTCTGTTCTGGGGAGATTATCAAGGTCGAGAGTTGTTACGCGGAACATTTCGCCCGCGCCCTCGCAGTCGCTTCCCGTAATAAGAGGAGTATGAACGTAGATAAAGCCTCTCTCGTTAAAGAACTTATGGATAGCGTAAGCCGCAATCGAGCGCACTCTGAATACCGCGTTAAAAGTATTTGCTCTGGGTCTCAAGTGAGCAATCGTACGCAAAAAGTCAAAGCCGTGCTTTTTCTTCTGCAAGGGGAAGTCGGGAGTAGACGTACCCTCAATATCGATTTTTGCCGCTTTAAGCTCAAAAGGCTGTTTTGCATCGGGAGTAAGCACGAACTCGCCCTCAACTACAAATGACGCGCCGATATTCTGCTTTGCGATTTCCTTATAGTTTTCAATAAACTGTTCTTCAAAAACCACCTGAAGATTTTTGAAACAGCTTCCGTCGTTAAGCTCAATAAAGCCAAAAACGTTACTTGCGCGGAGTGTTCTTACCCAACCGCCGACGGTAATTTTCTGTCCCGCAAAGCTATCGGGAGTTTTATAAAGTTCTTTTATCGTAGTTCTTTTCATTTTTAAAACTAATCTCCTTTTTAGGCTACTATCTATTATACATCATAATTAAAAAATTACAAGTTTTTTTGTAAATAACGGAAATTTATATATTTCTCTGAAGCTTCTGGAGTCTGATATCCTTACCCGAGAACAAATAGAGGTCAAAGCAACCGAAAATTCTTGAGGTAATCCTGTCTGTATATATCTTTCTCAATTCATCGATGTTAAGGTTTGTGTTAATAATCATCGACTTACCTGAATTAAGACGGGTATTAACTATATTATAGAGGCAGGAAACTGTAAACGAAGTATGCATTTCCGTACCCAAGTCGTCGATTATAAGCATATCGCAGTCAAAATACTTATCGGTAAGGCCCGATTCGTCTTTAAATTGCTCCTTGCTGAAATCATTAAAAATATTGGGCGCCGAATCGTAAACCACACTGTAACCCTTTTCGATAATTTTTCTTGCAATCGAGGTAGAAAGATGTGTCTTTCCGAGTCCTGTCGCGCCGAGGAAGATAATATTTCCCTTATTATTCTCAAAGTTATCGGCAAAGGATTTGCATCTTTCGAGAGTCGTCTGCATCTTCTCGTAATTTCTTCTGTCGTCGAGATAAAATGACAAATCAAACGTATCAAAAGACTGATTATCAAGCAAAGCTCCAAGTCCCGAGGACTCAAATTCACTTTTTGCGAGAGCCGATTTAAAGCAGTCGCACATATCAATTCCGACGTATCCGGTGTCCTGACATTTTGTACACTCATATTTCACGTCTGTGCAGTCAACATCAAGTCCGTATTCTGTCAGCAGTCTGTTTCTTTCCTGCTGTAAAAAGGTGTTTCTTTCCTGAAGTGACTTTATTCTTTCTTCAAGTCCGTTTTTTCCCTTTAAAGTCTCGCGCATAATATTTATACCCGTCATGCGAAGCTCCGAATCAATCTTCTGTATATCTGGGTATTTGGCGTGAATAACGGCAGTTCTGCTTTCTGCGTCTGCAATAGCGTTACGCTTTTTATTTTCGTATTCTCTTTTTATTTTTACAAAATTATCACGGTTATATGCCATTATCAGCACTCCCTTTCGGATATAAAATACTCAGTTCTGAGGCTTTTTTCCAAGATTATCGTAGCTTTTCTTAAGCGCCGCTTCAAAAAATTCGTCGCTGTCAAAGCTTGATTCTTTATTTTGATTTTCGGACTGTTTTGCGTTTTTGTAATCAAATTCAAGCGATTTTGCTTCGTCTAAAGTCTTTATTCCCTTAGTAAACCAATTCTCCAAAATCTTTGAAGCGTAGGGCAAAGAGGGTTTATTGGTCGCATTGACCGTAAGCTCGTAGGCGTATTCAATTATATCAAGCTCAAACTTAAAGCCCTCGGTCCATTTTTTTATAATATCCTCTTCTTTTTTAGTAAGAGAACGGCTTCCTATACCAAAGATACGGCGAATCTTTCCCGCGATACTGTCAAACTGTTCTTTATATTTAAGATATTCCAAAAGCTTTTCGTCGGTGTCGACACCTTCGTTGTAGAGGTTAAGTGCGGTTTTTTCTATGTAATGAACGGTCGTCTTGTTTTTATTTTTACAATAGTTGTACACCGACAGAATATATTCGCACGACAGACCGAGGTAGTCGTAAAGGGAAACTATCTTATTTATCTCGTGTGGGTTAAAAATCTTTCCCGCGATGTTCTGACATTCGTCGATAAGCAGGCGTATTTCGGTGTTCTTTTCAAAGAGCTTGCTGATTTCTTCACCCGAATAGGTAGGCATATCGTTTTTCTGCAAAACTTTTTCGGTCTTTTTAGGCTGATTAAGTGTCGAATAATTTTCCCCCGACGCGCATAAAACCTCAGCCCCTCTCCAGAATTGAAGAGCGATTATGATTTCCGTTAAATCAAGTCCCGAAATATTCTGTATATCGTTTTCGTCAAAAATTTCTTTTTCAGACGCGACAGCCGAAGCGTACAAAAGTATTTTCAGTTCTTTTTCAGACGCGGATCCTATCTTGTTAAGCAGAGAAGTCTTTGGCAGAAAAATCAGGTCGTCTTTATTCAGTTTTTGGGTAAATTCAAAATTCATAAATCCTATCCCCGTTCGCGTCTGCCGATCTCAAAGCAAAGGTTCATCAGCGAATCGTCTATCCATATATTTTTTACGGGTATATCCATATCGAGCTTAACGTCGGAAAAGTTCCATATACCCTTGATATCAAGTCTTTTTATAATTTCGACCGCATTTTTGGTCGAGTCAAGCTCTGTAGCAAGAACAACGATGTCAATTTTATTATCTTTGCAATATTTTTCAAATTCGTCGTAGGATTTTTTGCTATCGGAAACGAACGTCTTTTTCAATGCAACACCCTGTCTGATAAAAACGGGGCGTGATGTCAGCATATTTATCATTTCTTCCGTTCCGAAGATAACGGCTGAATATTCGTCTCTTGCGCCCGATATATCGAGTATCGAGGTGTAGAGAGTATTAACGTCGTAGCCGTACCCCTTAAGTCCGGATGCACCCAATGCAGAAAGGTCTTGTCTTATCTGCGAGTCCGACATATTCATAAGACTTGCAAGCTTGGTTGACGAAATTCGGAAAACATTCTGCTCAAGAAGCTCGCGCAAGGTCCGCAGATAATAGGGGAGTCTTGTTGCTGTTGATTTAGAGATACTGTGGGGAAAAGCAGAGTTTTTTTCGCTTTTTTTCAAGTTTTCGCTATTCATAAACCTTTTACCCCCAAAAATAAATTTATAGTTTTCAACAGGTGAAAAGTGTAACTTTTCAACAAAACTAACATATTTTTCAACATTTCTCCCTCAAAAAAGACGATTTTATGCGCTTTTTCGAGGTTCACAAAAAATTTACTAACAGAGTTTTCAACAGGTGTTGAAAACTTTAATGTTGACAAAAAACTTTAAGGTCTTGCGACAGCGTTAAGATCTGTCGACGCGATATTGCCGATTTTGTATTCATAATAACCCTGAACGGCTATCATAGCGGCGTTGTCGCCGCAGTAGCAAAGAGAGGGAATTGCTAAATTTATATTTTTCTTTTCGGCAAAAATTTTAAGTCCCGTGCGTAAATGAGAGTTTGCCGCAACGCCACCCGCAACCACGAGCGTATCGTAGCCGAGTGTATCTATCGCTTTTTCAAGCTTGGTTATTACCGACTCAACGATGGTTCTTGTAAGTGAAGCCGATACGTCTTCTTTGTAGATATTTTCTTTCTTTTGTTCGGCGTTGTGAAGATAATTTATAACCGCAGTTTTCAGTCCGCTGAACGAGTAGTCGAGCGTATCGTCGGAAACTGCCGCCGACGGAAATTTAATCGCATCTTTGTTTCCGTTTTGCGCAAGCTTGTCCATTTGCGCTCCGCCGGGGTAACAAATACCCATAACTCTTGCAATTTTGTCAAAGCATTCGCCGACAGCGTCATCGCGCGTTCTGCCGATAGTTTCAAAATCCGTATAGCTTTTTACGTTTATTATTGAAGTATGTCCGCCCGACGCTGCCAATGCAAGAAAAGGCGGCTTTATATCGTTTTCAATATACGAAGCGGCAATATGTCCTTTTATGTGATTAACGGGAATAAGAGGCTTGTTGTTTGCAAAGGCAAGTCCTTTTGCAAAGTTTACACCTGTAAGAAGTGCCCCGATAAGTCCCGGCGCATAGCTGACAGCAATAGCGTCAACGTCTTTTAATTCAATACCCGCCTTGTCAAGAGCTTCGTATGTAATTTTTGACAAAGCTTCCGCGTGTGCTCTGCTTGCAATTTCGGGAACGACACCCCCGTAGAGCGCGTGTATATCTATCTGACTTGCAATTACAGATGATTTTATTTCAAATTTTTCCGTTTTCTCGTCGACAAAAGCAATCGCCGAAGCTGTTTCGTCGCACGAGCTCTCAATAGCTAAAATCAGCATAAATTATCCTTTCAAAAAATCAGAGCGTCTTTTCCATAATTATTCCGTCCTCAAACGGCTCGGAATAATAATTTTTTCTGACAGCGAACTGTCGAAATCCGTTTTTTTCGTATAGACTCCTTGCGGCAATATTTGATTTTCTTACCTCAAGCGTAATTCTGTTTATCCCTTTTTGTTTCAGGTATTCAACCATATAGTCTATAAGGCTTTGGGCAATTCCCATTTTTCTATAAGAGGGGGAAACGGCAATGTTGAGAAGCTCCCCGTCTTCAAATATATGAAACAAACAAATGTAACCGACGATTTTATTATTGTAAAATGCGGTAAAATAAGACTGAATATCAGGATTTTTCATTCCGTCAGCAAAGCTTTTACGGCTCCAAGGGGCAGAAAAACAGTTTGCCTCAATTTCGGCTATTGTATCGAGGTGGGAGTCTTCAGTCGGTATTATAATCAAATTATCCATATAAAACCTGTATTTACAGCGTAAAGCTGTTTTTTACACATTCGGTTATTTCTTCAAGGCACTTGTCGTAAACAGCTTGAGATTGACCGAACGGGTCCGTTATGCTTTTTTCAAAAGAGGTGACCTTCGATGCAAAAAATGGAAATGACTGTATTATCATCATAGCGTGTCCCGCGCCTACGGCAACAATTTTGTCGCACGATTCCATTATACCCATATTTAATTGTCTTGCTTCGTGCTTGTCGTATCTGTTTTGTTCAGACGGGGTGATGCCCGCGTTAAGAAGCGCTTGATTTGCTTTTTCGTTTATCGGCGCGCCCTTGTCTGCCATAATGCCCGCCGATTCGGCAACGTATTTGCCTTGACCGAGGTGGTTAAGTACCGCCATAGCCATAGGGCTTCTGCATGTGTTGCCCGTGCATACAAAGCATACTTTTATGGGTTGTTCTGTTTTGTTGTCAGTCAAATCAAATTTTTCTTTTGTTGCTGTCATTATGATTTTCCTTGTTTTTGTTTCAGATTATACAGTAAGGTTAATAAAATTTCTCCCTGATATTATGTGCATAATACTATATACAAAAATGCGCATATATATGTATATATAATAAAAAGGAAGGAAATTTTCAAAAAACCGCTAAATCAATACCCTAAAGACCCCGAAAGACTGTCGTCGTTAACAATCCAGTCCTTAACGTTTATAGTGCGATATTGGTCTTTTGTGTCTCTTACTACGACCTTTTCAATGCCCGCATTTATGACCATGCGTTTGCACATACTGCAGCACGTTGTTCCGCCGAGCAATTCGTGTGTGTCGGGAGCGATACAAGCGAGGTAAAGAGTAGCGCCCATAGTTTCTTCGCGTGATGCGGCTATAATAGCGTTAGCCTCAGCGTGAACTGAACGGCAAAGCTCGTATCTTTCGCCTCTCGGAATATTTAATTTCTCTCTGTAACAGAATTTTAAGTCGCAGCAATTCTGACGACCGCGCGGTGCGCCCGCATATCCGGTTGAAACAATGGTGTCGTTTTTTACGATTATCGCTCCAAAAAGACGGCGGAGGCAGGTTCCTCTTTCTGCAACCGTCTGTGCGATATCAAGATAGTAGTTATCTTTTGAAACTCTTTCCATAATAATTCTCCGTTATATTATATAAATGTGGTTATCTGTAATATTTGTAGTAGGCGATGACGGTTCTGAATTCACCGTTGCGCTCAAGGTCGGGTCCTGATAATATTACGCCCTCAAGGCTCATAAGCTCCGACGCCTGCATTTCTGCAACCTTAACTCTAAATTTTTCAACGCCGTCTGATAAAACAATAAGTTCTCCGTTACGGACTGCCAGACAGCCGTCGCGGCCGATTACGATATCTTCGTAGTTTTGTCTTTCGGTTACGTATTTAATATGTTTACCGTCAAGACGTTCAGCAAACT
This sequence comes from Oscillospiraceae bacterium, assembly GCA_015065455.1. GTDB lineage: Bacteria > Bacillota > Clostridia > Oscillospirales > CAG-272 > RGIG1995. Next base: position 165,696 of record SVQI01000001.1, read on the forward strand.
CCTGTTTAAAGCGGAGGCTGTTTTCGTTTTTTGGTTTTGTAAGTTTTTTTAAGAATTTCAGCATAATTATCTCCCAATAAAAAGAAGAACATATATCAATATATTATAACATAAAAGCGCGGAACTTTACAATAGGTTTCTCTCATTTTATTATATATATAAAAGAAACCGCAAATTGATTGTATAAAAAATACATAAGAGGGTAAAATAAACAAGGGTGCAATTGACTACTTTTCACAAAGTGAAAAAAAGATAAAAAAAATAAAAAAAGGTATTGACAATTGAGTAAGTAGGTGATATAATAGTCAAGCTGTCGCAAGA
>SVQI01000011.1 GCA_015065455.1 Oscillospiraceae bacterium
GTAATATTTATAAATCACGGAAATATAGCGTTGCATAAGACTGTTGACGAGATAAGAGAAGAAAACAATATGAGTGTCGATGAGCTTTTCAGGGAGGTGTTCAGATGGTAAGAAAATTATTTAAGCACGAATTTATAGCATATATAAGAGCGCTTCTGCCGATGCACCTGATTCTTTTGGGAATAGCCGCATTGACGAGATTTGTTTTTATGTTTGAAAAAAATAATGATTCAACGATTTTTGCAATTGTTGCTGTGTCATCGGTAATAGCTTTTATAGTTGCTTGTATAGTATGTTTGGTATTAACCTATTTTAATGTTATTACAAGATATTATAAAAATATGTTTACGCACGAAGGCTACCTTACGTTGACTCTTCCCGTAACAAATGCTCAGCATATTTTGGTTAAGGTTACCTCAGGTGCTGTTTCAATAATGGCAAGCTTTATAGCTCTTATTTTAGGATTTTGTATTGCGACTGCAGGTGAATTTACCGTCGAGTTTTTTAAAGCATTATTTTATCTTATAGAAAAAGGACAGATATTATTAAAAGGCAACCTTGTTCCTTATTTGATAGAATTGGCGGTATTAATTGTAGTAGCAGAGTTTTCAAGTATATTATTGTATTATGCTTGTATTTCAATCGGTCAGTGTACAAATAAAAACAGAATTATAACTGCAATTGGTGTATATTTTGCATACTATTTTATAACACAGATAATAAGTACTGTTTTGATAGTTATTATAGAGATAGTATCTTTTACAGGTGCATTTGAAAATATTATAACGTTTATATATCAGAATCCATATTTATGTGTACATTTGTTCTTGATTGGTTCTATTATATTTACAGCATTACTTGGTTTGTTATACTTTGCGGTTTCGCATTTTGTTCTCAAGAAAAAGCTTAATCTTGAATAAAGGGGAGGGCGGATTTATGAAAAATATGAAAAAGATAATACTTGTAGCATTATTAATTATGGTTTCGCTTTCTCTTTGTTCTTGTACAATGATTGACGATATAAGAGAAACACGTGTCGAGATGACAGAGGAAGGAACTATTTTATATAACGACAAGGAATACAAGCTGTTGTCGAATCCCAATAATTATATCATATCATTAGAAAACTCATCTGAAACTGATTATCTTACTGTTGTTGACAAAGAAGTTCCTGTTCTTTTGACAGATATATTTGGTGTTGCAAGTGACTATGATGATGTTTTGGATATAATTTACATGGAAGGAAATTACTATTGCGCAGAAGAAAATTATGATAAATATTCAGACACTTTACTCAATGGTAAATTAGACTATTATAAACTTGATTATGGTGTTTATGAGCGTACTTCTGATGGAGAGCATGAATATAAATCTATTCGTTATATTCTTAATAAAGATTTGGTAAATATTATAAATTCTGTAACAGTCGATATAGAGATACAACCTGACGAAATTTATAAATATTATGAATACAATTATATCTTATTGGATAAGTGTGATGAAACAGGTTTTATCGAGAATTCGTCTTTTCTTATGTTGTATAAAAACGCTGAAAAAGGTGAGTATGGTGTCTTTGTTTACGATAACGTAAATGATGTATACAAAGGAAATGTATTTACGGGTGAACAAAGAAAAGCTATTGTCGAGTTATTTGACAAATATTATGAGGATGTAAACAGAGGATTTAAAAAGGAAACTGTTTACTATGAAACCACTGTTTATAGCGGATTTTAATAAAAATTTGAGCAAATTATTCCTATCCCCTTGGATACGTTGATAGAGTCATACAATATATAAAGGAGTGGAACGAATGAGTGAGCTTTTGAGATGCGAAAAACTTACCAAACAATACGGCAGTGTCGTAGCATTGAAGGGCATTGACCTTTCGATTGAAAGTGGTAAGATAATAGGACTTTTGGGACCTAACGGATCGGGAAAAACGACGTTGATAAAACTTATTAACGGACTTTTGACACCGAATTCGGGAGAAATATACATAAACGGAAATAAGCCCGGAGTAGAAACAAAAAAAGAAGTTGCATATTTGCCTGACAACACGTTTCTAAACTCATGGATGACGGTAAAACAGATAGTAAATCTGTTTTGTGATTTTTATTCTGACTTTAGACCAAACGTATGTTATGAGCTTTTGGACAGGCTCGGTATAAAGCCCGAAGCAAAGCTTAAGAGCTTGTCAAAGGGTAATAAAGAAAAAGTATCATTGATACTTGTAATGAGCAGAAATGCAAAATTATACGTGCTTGATGAACCAATCGCGGGAGTAGACCCTGCAACGAGAGATTATATTATTTCAACGATTATAAATAACTATAATCCGGAAAGTTCAGTAATTATATCTACACATTTAATATCGGATATAGAACAGGTGCTTGACGATGTAATATTTATAAATCACGGAAATATAGCGTTGCATAAGACTGTTGACGAGATAAGAGAAGAAAACAATATGAGTGTTGACGAGCTTTTCAGGGAGGTGTTCAGATGGTAAGAAAATTATTTAAGCACGAATTTATAGCTTATATAAGAGCGCTTTTACCGATGTACGTTGTCCTTTTGGGAATAGCGGCATTGACAAGATTTGTTGTGTTTTTTGAGAGTGACTCAGCTGTATATAATATTGTAATCTGGTCGTCAATAATAGCATTAGTGATAGCCAGCATAGTTTGCTTAGTGTTGAGCTTTTTGAACGTTGTAACAAGATACTACAAAAATATGTTTACGCATGAAGGCTATCTTACGTTGACTCTTCCCGTAACGAGTGCTCAGCATATATGGGTCAAGGTTACGGCAGGTGTTGTTTCAATACTTGCAGGATTTGTAATGATAGTTTTAGCGGTGTGCGTTGCAACTGCGGGTGAATTAAACATTGAACTTTTTAAGGCTTTGTTTTACTTGCTAAATGATGCTCAAGATTTGTTTGAGGGGCATTTTATTCCTTACTTAATAGAAATTATGATACTGTTTTTGGTTGCATTGTTTTCAGGCACATTGTTATTTTATGCTTGTATCTCTATCGGACAGCTTTCGAATAAGAACAGAATTGCGGCAGCTATAGGTGTTTTTTTCGCATACTATTTTGTCACACAGATTCTCAGTACTGTTTTTATGATTGTATTACAAATGATTAGAGGAAATTTATACTTCATACAATTTTTGGATAGCGTTCGAGAATTTTTATCTCTTGATCTGTTTTGGTCATTACATCTTTTCTGGTGGTTTGCAATTATATTTACAGCATTGTTGGGTTTATTATATTTTTCAGTTTCACATTTCATTCTTAAGAAAAAGCTTAATCTTGAATAAAGGAGAATGCGTTTATGAAGAATATTAAAAAAATTATACTTGTAACGTTTTTAATTATACTCTCACTATTTCTTTGTTCGTGTGATAAGCTTGATGAGTTAAAAGAAATGCGTATACCTATTACAGAGAATGGGTTAGAGTTAAACGGTAAAGTATATAGACATCTTGTTTATTGTGATCAGAAAAAGGATCGTAGAATATCAGGCAGATCTTCTGAAAATTGTATAGTTGTTGATGAAGAAGTGCCGATACTTTTGATTGAGATGTACGGTTGGAACGGTAGTTATAATAAAGAACTTGACATAATTACTTTTGATGGTAGTTATTATTGTTCAGAAGAAAATTATGATGAATATTATAAAACATATATTTATGGGGAATTAGATCATTATAAAATTGATCATACAGATTACTACACACAAGAACGTACTTACAAGGTGCTTGGCAGTGATTTGTGTGCTGTTATAGAAGCTACAGCCAGAGGTGAATATGACCAGAGAGGAAAGAACCCCAATGGCGTCTATGAATATATAACTCTTGACAGATGTGATAAAAATGATTTTATCAAAGGTTTTTACGGATCTGAAATTACAATATTCAGAGAGAAAAAAAGGAGTAAGTATGGTGTAGTTGGTGCAACTGAAAGTTATTATATTATACCTACCGAGTATCAGGATAAAATAGCTGAGTTGTTTAGAGAGTATCGTGAAGTTGTAGAAGACCAGTATTAAAAATATTAAATAACATAAAACCTGCACGAAAAATTCGTGCAGGTTCAATGGAGGGTATTATGTTATGGTAGATATAAGTTCTACAAATGAAGCCAAAAATACAATACCGGAACGCACAAAAAAGAAGTCCATTTTTCAGTGGAAATATACTCATAAAAATGTTGTAAATAAAGAGAAAAAGAAAATAATCATTCCCAAATACACAAAAATAGCTTTGATTAATTCAGCGGTACTTTTTGTCCTTTATATATTTGTAAAAATTTTAAAGGGATGTGGAATTTATCTATATTTATTCGGGATAGGCTCGGATGCGATAATTCAGCTTTTAGTAACTGCGTGCGGTGTTTGTCTCATTAGTGCTACTGCGGTATTTCTGCTTAAAAACAGTAAGCATAAAATAATAGTTGCAATAATACTGACTATTGTGATCGGTTATGTAACTTTTATATATTCAATTTTCTTTTTGTTGACTTATTGGGGAAGTGGTTGCTATGATGAATTTAAATCTCCTGATAAAAAACACACCGTAGTTATGTATAATACAAGTTTTTTGTTGGAGGGAAGCGGCTTAATTTTTGAAAAAACTTCATTTTGCACAATGAGCTATGTTAGCGGTTGGTGGACTGATGATGGATATTATCCGTTTGGTCGGAGTGATAGTTATGATATTGTTTGGAATGAGGATAATTTCGAATTGCATTATAATAATGGTATGGGCTCAGAAAAAAATGTGCATCAAAAGATTGATTATATAAAATAGTCTTTGATAGAATAGTATGCATTTATTACGGAGGTATTTATGGATAATGTAAATGTTACAACTACCCCAAAAAAGAAAATAGTATTTCCCAAATATGCAATTATTCTACTTATTATTTCGGCTGTTTTATTTGGGGCTTACTTGTTTGTAAAAATCTTGGAGAATTATAGTATCTATTTATACTTATTTGGGTTAGGCTCATATGAGATAAGTGTACTTGTTATGTCTGCATGCGTTATCTCTCTTCTGGGTGCAGTTGCTATATTTGTGTATAAAAACAGCGTGATTAAAATATTAGTTGTAATAATAATGGCTATTGTTATTGTTTATGTAAGTTTTTGGTGTTTTTCTATATTTTTATTGGTGCGTGGTAGCTATGATGAATTCACATCTTCTGACAAAGAACACACTATAGTAATTCATGACGAAGATGGATTTGATTTGTCTCCTCACACTTTTTACTCTCGTAATATTTACGAAAAAACATCTTTTGGCACCATGAAAAAGGTTGGGGATTTTTCAAAACCGATAAGTTTAGGTGACTATTATTTGGTTTGGAATGAGGATAATTTCAAATTGCACTTTGAGAACGGTACAGACGATGATGCTATAACGATTGATTACATAAAATAGTTTTGTTATAGAATTCCGTTGTAAAGCTAACTGACAGCAAAAGATATTTTTAGTGGAGGTATTTATGGATAATGTAAATGTTACAACTACCCCAAAAAAGAAAATAGTATTTCCTAAATATACAATTATTTCATTGGTGTTATCGGCGGTGTGTTTAATTACTCATTTTATAGTGAAGTCATTAGAGAAACACGGTACATACATATATTTATTTAAGGTGAGTTCTGTAGAAATAATACCTATTTCTTTAGTTGTTTTTTATGTTTTGTTCATAAGTGCTGTTTCCGTATTCTTTTTTAAAAACAGCAGATATAAAGTTTTAGTAGTATTACTAACTATATATGTTTATTGGCATTATTCTATACTTTGGTTTGTTATGAATTTTAATGTTATTGGAAATAAGTATTTTGAATATACTTCTCCTGACAAAGAACACGTTATAGTAGTTGATATTGAAAGCAGTTCTGATCTTCATTCTGACTTTTACTCCGGTGATATTTACGAAAAAACATCTTTCTGTACCATGAAAAAGGTTGGGTGGTTTTCAAAACCGTCAAATTGCGGTGACTATTATTATGTTTGGAATGAGGAAAATTTTGAAATACATTTTGAGTGTGAGACAGACCACGATCATGATACTATAATGCTTGAGTATCCTATAACGATAGAGTATACAAAATAATCATATAATAAATATTCAAAAAAACTTCCCGCAGACCGATTATACAGTTTGCGGGATATTTTTTTATTATTTTTTCTTAAAATAATAGTTTTTGAAGTTTTTATATTGACTGAAGTAGTAGCGTTTAATCTTGAGCCAACGTTTAATGTTGAAATCTTCTTTGCAGTCGAGTGTACGCATATACTTTTTCTGCTTTATTAGGGATTTGACCTCGTTTCTTAAAGCTTCATCATCTATGTAATTAAAAATAACAGATTTCGGAACGTTTGCCCAAAGGGAAATGTTTTCATTCAATGTACAAGAATAATTTTTCTCAAAAACAGCATCGTCAACAAGAGTCTGCATCATATTATGTCCGGCGCATCTTACAAAGAAAGAGCTTCTTCCGGGACGCGGATTTATTTCCATCATATAATATTTTTTTCTATTTCGGTCGTATTTTATATCGATGTTGGAAAAACCGACGTAGCCAATATCTTCAAGGAACTTTTTGATTTTAGAATACAGCTCCGTATCGCTTCTTGAAACAATTGCGGCATAGTTGCCCAATGTTTTTGGGTGATATTCTTCAAGTACAGGCTGGCCGAGACACATAAGTCTGACTTTTCCATCAGCGTCGGAATATGAATTCATAACGCGCATACTTGAGTCGTCGCCTACAATATATTCCTGAATAATAAGTTTTCCTTTGTATCCCGACTTGTTCATGCTTTCCATGACTTTTAAGTAGGACTGTTTATCATAGAAAAAGAATACTTTTTTCTTGCCCTCAAATTCGCAGTGCAGATATTCATAGGCATTTGAGTTTTCGGGTTTTACTACAATAGGAAAATGAAAGGGTAGTTTGTTTATTGCATCAATTCTGTCATCAGGAAGGGCAATATACGTGCTCGGATAGTCCATTCCGTGCTTTTCACAAAGCGCGTAAAACTTGTCCTTGGTGTCAAGTGTATTGAGTAAGTCGTATGATATAAATTTATTGGAAATCAATCCTTCAAATTTGTCGTAGTGCTTTGAAACAAGCGCGCTGTAATAGTCGGAACAGGGGATAACTATTAGCTTGTCGTAGCTTTTTTTGTATTCTTTAAGTACCTCAAGGAGTGCTTTTGGAAATACTTCGTCTTTATCAAAGTCGGGAATCTGCTTGATTGAGAAAAGACAACTGTTGCTTGTTGGTGTAAGCTGTCTTGTGCAACAAAGTAAGGGCTTTATTTTATATGCTTCATTAAAAAGTCTTGCCGTTCCGTAAGCGTTTTCATCGCTTCCGAGGACGATAGGGAAAAAGGTGTTATTACTCATAGGTTTGCCTCTTTTTTTAAAAATGTTATCTCAGAATAAAATACTGTTCATACCAAAGCAGGAATGAAAAAACGGTATAAATAACACGTGCGTTATTGTTTTTACCTTCAAGGTGCTCAGTAAGAAGTTGATTAAGATATTCCGTGTCAAAAAACTCTTTTGCATAATCGGAATTAAACTGTTTTTTAATCAGTTCTCCGTATTTTTCATCGCGTATCCAGACACGGAAGGGAACCATAAATCCTGCTTTTTTTCTGTTTGCCCATTCTTGCGGAATGTGCGACAGCGCAGCCTTTCTGAACGCTAATTTGGTGTGTCTGCCTTTTGCTTTTTGCTCTGTTGTAAGCGACTTTGCAATCTTCCAGACCTCTCTGTCAAGATAAGGAACACGGGCTTCAAGTGAATGCGCCATAGTCATTTTGTCAGCCTTCAAAAGTATATCGTAAGGAAGCCAGAGGTTCATATCAAGATACATTTTTTTGGTCAGGTCATCGCAGTCTTTTACTTTTTCATAGAAGGGAGCCGTAATATCTTTATAAGACAAAGTGCTTCTGTATTTTTCGTTTGTAATTCTGTCTGCTTTTTCATCGTTCATAATAAATGCCTGACCGATGTAGGTGTCCTCGACTCTTTCTGCATTTGATTTTAAAAATGCGCGTACGTGTCTTTGAGGGAACTTTGAAAACATTTTAGCTACAGTCTTACGGAAAGAAAGGGGAAGCTTTTTGTATACTTTTGAAGGTGTGCTTTGTATATACCAGTCATATCCGCCAAACAGCTCGTCAGCGCCCTCACCGCTCAAAACGACCTTTACGTCTTCAGATGCAAGCGAGGAAAGATAATAGAGGGGAACTGCCGAAAGGTTTGCATGCGGTTCGTCAGAGTGATACTGAACCATAGACAAAGCGTTAAAGAAATCATCGGGAGTTATCTCTTTTATTCTGTTTGGTATATCAATAATGTCGCAAAGCTCTTTTGCAAGATTTGTTTCATCAAAGCCTTCGATTTGGAATCCGACGGAATAGGTTTTCATAGGCTTGATTCTACCTTTACGGACAGTTGATGCAACGTAGCTTGAATCAACACCGCCCGACAAGAATGAGCCAACTTCAACGTCGGCTATCTGATGATATTCAACCGACGAAAGAACTGTTTCGTCTATAAGCTTTACAGCATTATCAAACGAACGCTTTTCGGGAGAAAACATAGGTTCAAAGTATCTCGTTTCATTAAAGCTGCCGTTTTTATATGTGAAGTAACATCCCGGTGTAAGCTTGTATACGTTCTTGAAAATACATTCTTTTGTCGGTGAATACTGAAATTCAAGATACATTTTCAAAGCGTCGGGATTGATTTCTTTAACAAAATCGGGGTGGGGAAGAAATGACTTTATTTCCGAGCCAAAGAGAAGAGTTCCGTTAAATTCTCCGTAGTAGAAGGGTTTTATACCAAAATAATCACGCGCGCCGTAAATAGTATGTTCTTGTTTATCGTAGATAACGAAAGCAAACATACCACGCAACATTTCAGCTGTTTTTTCTTTATAGACTGTGTATGTATTTAAGATTACTTCGGTATCGGAATTGGTTGAGAAAACGCAACCGTTTTCTTCCGTCAATTTCTTGCGCAATTCTCTGTAGTTATATATTTCTCCGTTGAAACAAATAACGTATCTTCCGTCCTGAGAGTGAATAGGTTGGTCACCGCCGGAAAGGTCAATGATACTCAGACGGCGAAATCCGAGAGCAATATAGTTGTCAACAAAGTACCCGTCGCTGTCGGGACCTCTGTGTATGATAGTATCGCTCATTTTCTTTATAATTTCATTTCTGTTTACAAGCTCTTGGCTGTTTGAAAAAAATCCGGTAAAACCGCACATACTTTGTGTCCTTTCAGGTTTATCTAAAAAATAAGATCAGTTTGCAGTAACGAAGAGGGAATCGTATTCATTAAGAAGGTCGATTGATAACTGAGCGTCCGTTGGGCAGTCCTCGTACACAAGTCCTCTTTTAAGTCTGGTTTCCTCGCCCTTACCTGTGAAAAGAATGACCTTTTTATCTGCTTTAAAATCAAATACAGCATTTCTGATTGCTTGTCCTCTGTCCTCAATTTTTGAATAGGGGCAATTTTTTATATTAGCTGCAATATCGTTTGCAATTGATTCGAAGGGCTCTTCACCGGAGTCTTCTTCCGTAATTACAATGTAATCGGAATTAGCATCTGCTTCTTCTGCAAGGTCAACGCGTCTTAAGTGCGCCTTGCAACCGGGACAGCCGAAGACAGAAACAACTTTGTATCCGGGGTATTCAATTCCGACTGTGTTATACAGTGCTTTGAAACTCATTTTGTTGTGAGCATAGTCCACTATTATAACAATTTTTTCATCAGAGCTCTTGTATACCTGCATTCTGCCGCTTACTCTTGCATTAAGCAGCCCTTCTGACACATATTCCTCGGGAATACCGAGAATATGGCAAACGGCTATTGCCGCCAACGCGTTTGAAACGTTAAAAATACCGGGCATTGTTATGCACATTTCTTTTTCGTAATCGGGTGTTTTTACCTGAAAATAGAATGCATTGTTTCTTTTTTCTATTGATTTGCAGTAGATAGTATCGTTTTCGTGGCTTCCAAATGTTACGATATTACATTTTCCTTCAGCGTATTCAAGCATTCTGTCGGCATAATCAGCGTCAGTGTTTATGCATGCAGTTTTGCAAGTATCAAATATCTTTAGTTTTGATGAGAAATAATCTTCAAAATCAGAGTGTTCAACGGGACTTATATGGTCAGTTCCTATATTTGTGAAAAGCGCAACGTCGAAGTTAACGCCCGACACTCTGTCGTATTTTAAAGCCTGACTTGAAACTTCCGTTACAAGATGGGTTATACCGCTGTTATACGCGTTGTCAAAATGACGGTAAAATTCTATTGCTTCAGGGGTGGTTATGTGAGACTCCTGATTTGTTACGCCGTCGTACGTATCGATAGACGAAATCACAGCGCAAGAAGGCTTATTTACAGCTTTAAGATAAAGGTCAAGTATTGCTCTGATATAGTAGGTTACAGTGCTTTTTCCTTTTGTTCCGGTAATTCCGACCGAAACGAGCTTTGCGGGCGCATTATCAAAAAAGAGTACAGCTAAAATTGGCATAGCTTTTCTTATATCGGAAACAAGAATTTGATTATTTCTGCCATAGTCTTTTTGTGAAACGTAACACAATGCGCCGTTATTTATTGCAAAATCAAGGTATTCTTCTCTGAAATGTGCGCCTTTACAAACGAACATAGCGTTATTTGTTATTTCTCGAGTGTCATATGTAAGACATTCGATCTTGCAGTCAAGAACATCGTTTTCAACTGAGTGGGAAACAAGAAGACCGTTATTCTTTAAAGCGTCAATATAGTCGGAAATTTTTATAGATTTCATAGAATCTTTACCGCCTTTATATTTTTAATTTGTTAAGCCTCTGCATTATTACGAAGTGTTGCAATGGCACTAGGGATATCCTCTTTGCCAAATACAGCAGATCCCGCAACGAGAATGTTAGCGCCGCTTTTTACAACAGCATTTATATTATTTTCATTTATTCCGCCGTCAACTTCAATATCGAGGGTGGGAAATAATTCTCTTGCTTCTTTAATTTTTTCAAGAGATTCGGGGATAAAAGACTGGCCGCCAAATCCGGGTTCGACTGACATAATGAGAAGCATATCAAACTTTCCTTCAAGATGCTTGATGTCGCTTACGGGAGTTTTGGGCTTGATCGAAAGTCCCGCTTTAATACCGAGAGAACGGATCTTTTCTAATGTTTCTTCAACGTTTTTACAAGCTTCGTAGTGAATTGTGATAATGTCGCTTCCAGCCTTATAAAAATCGTCAATATAACGAATGGGATCTACTATCATAAGATGTGTGTCAAATACCATTTTGCTCTGATTGCGGATAGACTTTTGCACACACGAGCCAATAGAAATATTGGGAACAAAAAGTCCGTCCATAACGTCGATATGTAAGTATTCTGCGCCGCCTTTTTCAGCCATTTCAACGTCATAACCGAGTCTTGAAAAATCGCATGAAAGAATTGAGGGTGAAATTTTTATCATTTGTAGTTTCCTCCGAAAACAGCGTGGGTGCCGTTTGAAAAATTTAGTTTGATGAAAATATAAGTAATTTTGCATTTTGGTGAAAGCCGGCGTTGGTGTCGAATGTAACCAAAACACATAAAATAATATCAGGTATACAAAACGGAAAGCTTATGGAAAGGGAAGTTGCCGTTAGGCTAAGAAAAAGGATTGTGTGCTTTGTGATTAACCATAAAATGCCGTTTTTATATAGATATCTATACTGTGTCAAGGCAAATAAAACCGTAACAGTATTAAGGAATTATAAAAAAGTCAAGAGGGGGCAAAATATTGCTCCCTTTTATATTTTTTACAGTTTTGTGATAAGGCAGACAGAGTGCGCGGAAATACCGAGTTTCTCTCCGGTAAATCCAAGACCTTCCTCTGTTGTCGCTTTAACGTTGACGCACGAAACGTCGACAGAATATACTTGTGCAATATTTTTTTGCATCTGCTCAATATAAGGGCGAACCTTTGGCGCTTGCATAATCAAAGTAGCGTCAATGTTTGAGATTTTATAGCCTTTTTCTTTAAGAAGTTCAGCCGTTCTTTTTGCAAGAACAAAGCTGTCTATGTTTTTATATTTTTTATCGTTGTCAGGGAAGTGTAAACCAATATCTCCAAGCCCTAAAGCACCGATTACAGAGTCCATAATTGCGTGAATAAGAACGTCAGCGTCTGAATGTCCGTCGAGCCCTTTATCGTGTGGAATCTCAACACCGCCAAGAATAAGCTTTCTGCCTTCTACGAGTTTGTGAACATCATAACCGTGTCCTATTTTCATTTCTTTCATTCCTCTGTTTTCTCTGTTGTTTATGATAGCTTCAGCTAAAATCAAGTCATCATTTGTTGTGATTTTTAAATTGTTTCTTCCGCAGTCGACCAGCTTTACTTTAAATCCGTAGTGTTCTGCAAGCATACAGTCGTCGGTTGCAATAAATCCGTCTTTTTTTGCCGAATATGCGCACGCTCTGTAAATATCGGATTTGAAGACCTGTGGTGTTTGCGCAGAATAGGCGCGGCTGCGGTCGGGAGTGAATTCAATAAACATCGACGAATCTGCCATCTTTAAAGTGTCATATATTTTAGATGCTGCGCAAGCTGCACCAGATGCAAACGCTTCTCTTAAAACGTTTCTTATGTTTTCCTGTGTTATAAGGCATCTGACACCATCGTGTATACATACGTAATCCGCTTTCGGTGAAATGACCTTAAAGCCGTTAAGAACAGAATCCTGTCTGGTTTTTCCGCCCTTTGCAATTTGCTTTACTTTTGTAAGAGAGTAATTGGAAATCATCTCAGTATACAGAGAAATTTCATCTTCTTTTGAAACGATAATAATTTCGTCTATGTAGGGGGATGACTGAAATTCAAGCAATGTTCTTGTAATAACGGGCAGACCGCACACTTCCATAAACTGTTTTGTTTTTCCATCGGTATTTTGCATTCGTGTACCGCTTCCGCCAACGGTAATAATAGCGGAAGTGTAGGGTTTGAAAGGACGGCAAAGTATGATTTTGTCCGTTGTTTTTTTCAGTGCGTTTGAAAAGCTATTTAAAAAATTGCCCATATCATACTCCAAATAGTAATTTATGCACACTCTGGCATATATACAGACATTATAACACAAAGGAGGCAAGAAAATCCACTATTTTTAAATTTTTTAATAAAATATTTTATTATTATTTAATTTATAAAAAAATATGACGAAAAAAGAGCAAAAAGTTTTGCAAAGTGTTTGCAAAATTGAATATATATGATATAATATATAATAAAACATAATTTGCGGATGGTGGTTGTTATTATGAACGAATATATTTCCAATCTCATAAGCACATTCAAAGGGCAACTAAAGGCTTTGTCTTTTGGACTTAACGATTTTTTTGATATATTTATAGTTGCCGTACTTTTGTATTACGTTTACAAGTTTATTAGAAACAGACGTGCAGGAAAACTTGCTATCGGTCTTGGGGTTATACTGCTTGTAAAAGTATTGAGTGATATTTTTTCTTTGAAGGCTTTAGGATTTATAATAAGCAACTTCTTCCAGATTGGTTTGCTTGCTATTGTAATACTGTTTCAGCCGGAGCTTCGTTCAGCTCTTGAACAAGCGGGCGGAACGTCTCTCAAGGGACTCAAGAATCTCGGAGAAAAACACGCGCAGAATACAGAACAGTTGATCGAGGCTGTTTGTGATGCCGCTTGTGAAATGGCAAAGGAAAAGACGGGCGCATTGATAGTGTTTGAAAACCGTACGGGTCTTAACGATATTATTTCGAGCGGAACTGTTATAAACGCTGATATGTCATCTTTTCTTTTGAGGAACATTTTCTTTGAGAATACCCCTCTTCACGACGGAGCGGTTGTGGTAAGAGACGGAAGAATATATGCGGCTGGGTGTTTCTTGCCTCTTTCAGAAAATACAAATATAGCAAAGGAACTCGGCACAAGACACAGAGCTGCTATCGGAATGAGTGAAATCAGCGATGCTTTGGTTCTTGTTGTTTCTGAAGAAACAGGCTGTATATCGCTTGCTGAGGACGGTGTAATTCGCAGAAATTTCGGTTACGGAAGTTTGAAGAAGGCGCTTAACGCATTTTTAAATCCCGATGAAGAGGAAACACCAAAAAAACGCTTTAAGGATATTGCGAAAAAGAAATTTGAGAGAAACGACAAACCTCAGAAAAATAACAAAAAGAAAAAGACCGAGTCGAAGGTAAACGTAGATAAGGTCGGACTCGAATTATTTGATGGAGATGCAGAAGAATGAATAACAATAATTCCGTACAACAAAATGAAAATCATACAGCTTCTGCTCGTTCGGGAAGGGTAATTGATTTTATTGCTAAAATACTTTGCCCGGTAATAGCGTTCTTTTTGTGGTTCTACGCTATGAGTACTGACGTTGTAACGCTGGAAAGGGATTTTACCGTACCTGTTCAGTATGAGAATGAAGCTGCTCTTTCGGAGAGAACGGGTTGGTCCGTTTTGTCAGGCAAGGACAGTAAGATTGTCGTTACCTTAAAGGGCAAGAGAAACATAATAAACAAGATAACCGAAGATGATATATTTGCTTTTGCTGACGTGTCGGGAGTGGAAAGCCCCGGAAGACAGGTGATTGATATTAAGATATCAGCTCCCAGTGAATGTGAAATAATCAACACGTCGGCGTCAAGCGTTTCTCCTGTTATTGACAAGAAGATAACAAGGATGATTCCGGTAAAGGTAAGCATATCGGATTACGTGATAAGCTCCGAACTTAAACACGATGACCCGACGGCAAGCTATGATGAGATATCGGTATCGGGACCTGAGTCGGAGATAAACAGAATTTATGAAGCAAGAGCTGATTTATCCTTGGGGAATATGAGCTTGGTGCAGACAATAAATTCTTCGTGTTCACTTAAGCTTTATGACGAGCAAGGAGAAGCGGTATCAAGTAACTATATTACGATGTCATCAAGATCTGTAAATGTCACGGTAAGACTTTATGCTGAGAAGGACGTTCCTTTGACTGTAGGCTATAAGTACGGCTATTTTAACAGCAAGACTGTAAACGTTAATATATTCCCGGGAAGTGTTACACTGAGAGGCGAACCTTCTTTGATGTCAAATATTGATAAATTAGAGATTGCAACACTTGATGAAAAGTTGTATACAGAAAACAGCTCTCAGAAGGTTTCAATAGAAGTTCCCGAGGGACTCATAATTGCGAGCGGTGAAGAAACTGCGGAAATCAGGGTTGAGCATATAGGAACTACGACGAAACAAATTACGGTAAAAAATATTAACGTAGTAAACTCTGGCGGACTTAACTGTGAATTACAGACAAAGAGTCTAAACGTTACCGTAAGAGGTTCTGCTAACCTCTTGCGCCAGATTACAGAAGAAAATATATCTATTACAGCAGATATGAAGAACTATTCTACAGGAAGCGGAATTACTGTTATACCTGCAACTGTTAATTTCTCGGCAGAATATGAGAATGCAGTTTATGAGTTAGGTAACTATAACGTAACTGTGAATATAAAATAAAATCACACACGGTAGGAATTATGCGGATTTTACTGAGGGATATTAGACTAAAAGCAGACGCATCAGACAGTGATGCATGCGTGTTTGCAAAAAGACAACTGAATACACATTTTAGTTCACAATGCGTAACGGCAGTCTATGTTTACAGAAAATCCGTTGATGCAAGACATATAAACAATATTACGTCTGTTTTTTCTGTTTGCGCTGAGCTTGATTGTGAAAGTGTAAATGAGGACGTATTAAAAAGACTTAACGCTACGGTTCTGGAAGACGGTGGGCTTGATATTCTTTACGGCGAAAAAAAGGCAGAACACCGTCCCCTTATCGTAGGATTTGGCCCCGCGGGAATGTTCTGCGCTCTTGTTTTAGCTGAGAACGGTTACAGACCTATCGTGCTCGAAAGAGGCGGAAATATTGCTGAAAGAAATAAAAGTGTAATATCTTTCAGAGAAAAAGGTATTCTCAATACTGAAAGCAACGTTCAGTTTGGTGCGGGCGGTGCGGGTACTTTTTCTGACGGTAAGTTAGTAACGAGAATCAATGATAAGAAGTGCAGATACGTTATTGAAACTTACCACAAACACGGTGCTCCCGACAGCATACTTACAAATGCAAAGCCGCATATAGGTACCGATAATTTAGGTAAAATAGTATCTTCAATTGAAAAGACTATTATAGATAAGGGTGGAGAGATACATTACAATACCCGTTTTGAAGGATATACAAAATCCAAGGTCGGAATAAGGGTCGAAACAAACAAAGGTGAATTTGTATGCAGTTCTTTAGTGTTGGCAACAGGGCATAGTGCAAGGGATACCTACAAAAAGCTTGCTGATATTGGACTTGAAATGATATCAAAGCCTTTTTCGGTAGGTGTAAGAGTCGAACAGTTACAGGAAGAGATAAATAATTCTGTATACGGCAAATACGCGTCGGTTCTTGGTAATGCCGAGTACAATTTTTCGTTCCGAAAGGGCGAAAGAGCGGTATATACGTTTTGTATGTGTCCGGGTGGACAAGTTGTCGAGGCTGCATCCGAGGAAGAAACTGTTGTTGTAAACGGAATGAGTAACTATTTGCGTGACGGCAGAAACTCAAACGCAGCATTGGTTGTGTCTGTTTTGCCCGAAGACTGCGGAAGCGGTCTTTTTGATGGAATGAATTTTCAAAGACACCTTGAGAAAAAAGCATTTATAATGGGTGGCTCTAATTACGGAGCGCCTATACAGACTGTCGGTGACTATCTTTCGGGAGAGGTAAAAAATAAACCTGATAGAATTAAACCGACGTATATGAACGGAGAAAGAAACAGATTATGTGATCTTAACGGACTTTTCCCTCAATACGTAAACTCGTTTTTGAAAGAGGGAATAATACGTTTTGAAAAGAAGATCAAAGGATATGCGCCTGTTGATGCAATTATGACAGGTGTTGAAACAAGAACGTCGTCTCCGATAAGAATTGTGAGAAACGATATGTTGTTTTCCCCGACAGACAGTGATGTTTTTCCCTGCGGAGAGGGCGCAGGATATGCAGGGGGGATTACGAGCGCCTCTGTTGATGGAATAAGAGTAGCTTTACGGATTATGGAAAGGTACAGACCGTTTTAAAAATACGGTGGTTTTTAGATATGAAACAGTACGGCAGAGTGGTTGATATTGACGGTAATATTGCTAAGGTGGAGTGCGAAAAACAGTCCGCTTGTGCAGCTTGTGAAAATTCTGCCAACTGTGTTGAAAAATGTAAGAAAGTATATGCTTCTGCAAGTAATGAAATAAAGGCTGACGTGGGGGATATGGTTGAAATCGAGACCGACACTGGACGAGTTATTTTATATAGTTTTGTCGTTTTTGTGGTTCCCGTTATAATGGCAGTATTGTCATATTTTTGTGCAGATAGACTTTTCGGTGAAAATATAGCTGTTGCCGTAACGTTTATCGTGCTTGTGTTTTCACTAATACTGTTTGCTTTTATGTTGAACAGACGTCAAAAAGGCAGAACTGTAAGCAGAATTGTGAAAATACTTAATTAACTTCGTAAAAAAATGAAAGTGAGATACAAAAGAGATGGTGAAAAAAAGAGAGTGGCATATAGTATGCGACAACAAAGAAAATATCACCGAGATTAAAGCCATTGCGGAGAAATTAAAGATAAAAACTTTAACTGCAAGATTGCTTTATAATCGTGGATATAAGACTGCTGAAATGGCAGAAAGTTTTATCAGGAACGAAAATATTTCGTTCCACGATCCATTTTTACTCAAGGATATGGATAAAGCAGTTGACAGAATTATGAAGGCTTTGGAGAACAATGAAAAAATAGTTATATACGGAGATTACGATGTTGACGGAGTAACCTCAGTCAGCATTTTGTATTTGTATTTAAAAGACAAGGGTGCTGACGTAGGCTACTATATTCCGAGCAGAACTGGTGAAGGGTACGGAATAAATCCCTCTGCTATTGAGAGCCTTGCAGAAAAAGAAGTAAAGCTTTTGATAACGGTTGATACGGGAATAACAGCAGTGAGCGAGACCGAGTATGCAAAGCAGCTTGGACTTGATGTTTTGATAACAGACCATCACGAATGTCAGAACGAGTTACCCGCCGCCTGCGCTATTGTTAATCCCAGACGTCCCGACTGCGTTTATCCTTTCAAGGAGCTTGCGGGGGTAGGAGTAGTATTTAAACTTCTTTGTTCTTTGGAATCTACATACTGTAAGAGAAATAATATAGAAAAAGACAGCATAAAGGAAATCTGCGATACGTATGGAGATGTGGTTGCTATAGGAACTGTTGCCGACGTAATGCCGTTGGTTGATGAAAACAGACTTATAGTCAGCCGCGGACTTAAGCTTATTGATAATACAAAGAGAATAGGCATACAGGCACTTCTTGAACAATCAGGCGCTGTTTCGGGAGGAAAATACGGCGAGCAGAAGAAAAAACGAAGAATAACGTCAACGCTCATAAGCTACGTTATCGCTCCGAGAATCAATGCAGCGGGAAGAATAAGTGATGCGACGAGAGCCGTTGAACTATTCTTATGTGAAACTACGTCTGAAGCAAAGGGAATTGCAGAGGAACTTTGCGATACGAACCGTATGCGTCAGGCAGAGGAAAATAAGATAATTGAACAGGCATACGACAAAATTCAAAAAGAACACGATTTTGAAAACGACAAGGTTATCGTTCTCGCTGAGGATAACTGGCACAACGGAGCTATCGGTATAGTAGCTTCAAGAATAACTGAGAAATATAATCTGCCGTCAATACTCATATCCTTTGACGGAAACGTAAGCAAGGGTTCGGGCAGAAGTATAAAGGGGCTCAATTTAGTTGAAGCGTTAAGTTATTGTTCTGACCTGCTTATAAAATATGGCGGACACGAGCTTGCGGCGGGACTATCTATTGAGAGAGATAATCTTCCTGAGTTTAAGAAACGTATAAATGAATATGCAAGAACACATTTGAAGCCAGAAAATATGGTTACGCAGATAGATATTGATGCTGAGGTTGACGAAGACGATATAACGCTTGAAAATGCAGAAGAATTGTTTTTGCTTGAGCCTTTTGGTATATCAAATCCCGTACCTGTATTTTCTATGAAGGATGCATATATTGCCGACGCTATGGCGATAGGCTCAAACCGTCATACAAAGTATATTTTCAAAAAAGGTAATAAGACAGTTACAGCTTTGTATTTCGGTAAAAATCCCACAGAAATAAATCTGTATACGGGTGATACAGCCGATGTTGTTTTCAATCTTGATGTAAACGAATATATGAACAACAGAACCGTTCAGTTGACAATACGTGATATACTTCCGGGAGAGAAAACAAAAAAACTCAGAGACGAAAAGAGAAATGCATACAATGATGTAAAAAACGGCAGAACTATTTCGGCTGATGAAAGAATAATTCCGTCAAGAGAAGATTTTGTTAACGTATATTACGCTATTCAAAGAGAGATCAGACAGGGAAATGAGAATATTTCCGTGATTTTGCTTGAAAATCTTCTCAACAATATGAGTTACGTAAAAATTAGATTTATAATCGATATACTCAAGGAGACAAACGTATTCAACATAGAATGCAGAGACGAGGTTGAAGATGAGTATATAATCAAGACTAACTCCATAAACGGAAAAATCAATCTTGAAAAATCATCGATTTTGAAATGGTTGAAGAGCAGAGTGGAGAAGAACTGAAATTCGAGAGGATTATATGTATTCCGATATTCAAAAACTGATTACAATGCTTGAAAAGACAAACAAGCATTATGACATTGAAAAAATAAAAAAGGCTTATCTTTGGGCAAAGAAACTTCACGAGGGACAGTTCAGACAAAGCGGAGAGCCTTTTGTATCGCATCCTATAGCTGTAGCTGAAATAGTGGCGAAGCTTGAACTTGATACCGATTCTATTTGTGCAGCACTTTTGCATGATACGGTAGAGGACTGCGAATTTGATTTGAAGGTTATAGAGAAAGAGTTTGGCGGAGAGACCGCTTTACTTGTTGACGGATTGACAAAGCTCGTTCGTATTCCTTTTGAGGATAAAGAAGAAGAGCATATGGAAAACCTTCGCAAGATGTTTCTTGCTATGTCAAAGGATATAAGAGTTATATTTATCAAGCTTTGCGACAGGCTTCATAATATGAGGACTCTTTCGGCAAAGCCGCCTAAAAAACAGAGGGTCACGGCTTTGGAAACGATGTACGTTTATGCGCCTTTGGCTCATAGACTCGGTATGCAAAAGATTAATCATGAGCTTGAAAATATATCGTTGGCATATCTTGATCCGATAGGATACGACGAGGTCAAAGAGAGTATCCAGAAAAAGTACGGACAAAACAAAGATTTTCTTGACAGAGCGCGTAATTATATTGCTGAAAAATTGACTGAAAACGGAATTAAGTTTACTCTTGACGGAAGGGTGAAATCTGTTTACAGTACGTACAAGAAGATGTTTGAGCATAATAAGCAGTTTGATGAGATATACGACTTTTATGCTTTGCGAGTAATTGTAGACACAGAGCTTGAGTGCTATACTGTTCTCGGTATAATACACGATATGTTCAAGTCCATTCCGGGCAGATTCAAGGATTATATTTCTACGCCTAAACCCAATCTTTACCGTTCTCTGCACACTACGGTAATTGGTCGTGACGGTGTACCGTTTGAGGTTCAGATACGAACCTGGGAGATGCATCAGGTTGCCGAATACGGTATTGCTGCGCATTGGAAGTATAAGACGGGTGAAAAGAGCAAGGAAGAAATTGACGAAAAGCTTAATTGGATTGCAAAGATCATTGAAAGCCAGGATTATTCGGGTGACTCCAACGAGTTTATGGATATGCTCAAGGTTGACATATTCCACGATGAAACCTTTGTGTTTACGCCTAAGGGTGACCTTATAACCCTGCCGTACGGTTCTACTGTAATAGACTTTGCTTATGCTATACATTCAGCAATCGGCAATAAGATGGTGGGCGCAAAAATAAACGGATCAATAGTACCGATCGACAGAGTGCCCAAGAACGGCGAAATAGTTGAGATTCTTACCTCGTCTGGCGCAAAGGGACCGAGCCGAGATTGGTTGAATATTGTAAAGACGTCCGAGGCAAGAACAAAGATACGTCAATGGTTCAAAAAAGAGCGCAAGGCTGAAAATATTATCGTAGGAAAAACTGAAATCGAAAAAGAATTCAGAAAATACGAAAGATACTATACCGACGCGCAGCGTGATGAGATATTGACAAACGTTTCAAGCAGACTTGGCGTTCAGACGCTAGATGATTTTTATAACGTTATCGGTTACGGCGGCTTGAGTATATCTAAGATTTCAGTAAAACTGCGCGACGAGTTTGACAGAGTTGTAAAAGCAGACGCACCTGCAAATGAAAAGTTTGATATATCAAAGGTTACAACGCACAAGGTGCGCAAGAACACGGGCGGAGTAATCGTCGATGGTATTGATGACTGTCAGGTTAAGTTTTCCAAATGCTGTAATCCGCTTCCCGGAGATTCGATTATTGGATTCATTACAAAGGGATACGGAATATCCATTCATAAACGCGACTGTCCGAACGTTGAAAATAATATTATCAAAGAAGAGTATAACGACCGCTGGGTAAGCGCGTATTGGGATATGCCTTCAATGACTCAGGATGGAGGTTTGTTTGAGGCAGGTCTTAAGATTTTTGCAACGAACAGCATTACGCTTCTTGCAGATATCACCACTGTATTAGCAGAGATGAAGGTTACGCTTATGCAGATAAACACACAGGCAAAACCTAACGATGAGATTATTATAAATCTTGTTATTGGTTGTAAGAATCTTGATCACTATAAATCGATCGTATCAAGACTCAAGACTGTTAAGAGCGTAAGTGACATAGTGCGCGGTTATACTTGATATGAATAATCAGAGGAAGATATGAGAGTAGTAATTCAGAGAGTGACGGAAGCGTCCGTTAAAGTTGACGGGAAGACTGTCGGAGAAATAGGCAAAGGATTCTTAATTCTTGTTGGTGTTGCAAAGTGCGACGTTGAAGATGACTCTGTCGCTATGGCTGAAAAAATAAGCAAGATGAGAATATTTGAGGACGAAAACGGCAAGATGAATTTAAGCCTTTTTGACGTAGGTGGTTCTGTTTTAGCAGTTTCGCAGTTCACTTTATGCGCCGATTGCCGAAGAGGGAACCGTCCCGATTATATGAATGCAGCTCCGCCTATTGAAGCGAACAGACTGTATGAATTATTTGTATCAGAAATGAGAAAAAAGGGTATAAAGACAGAAACGGGTGTATTCGGAGCTGACATGAAAGTTAGTTTACTTAATGACGGTCCGGTTACAATAGTACTTGACAGCGAAGAATTAAAAAAGAGCAGGAAGTAGAAAATGATAATTAAAGTAGAAGGTAATATAAACGAATATTATGTACAATCGCTTTGTATGTTGTTTTTTCCGGGAGCAAAGTTCTCCGAAGGCGAGGAAGCTGTAAAGGGAGTGCCTGTAGTGGCGGTGAGCCTTCGCGAATCTGAAAACGGTGTCGAGGCTTTTGCATCGATCAAACTCGATTCTAAAATAAAAACGGGTTCACGATACGAGAACTATAAAAAAGAATATACGAAAAACAGAACGGCAAAGATAGCCGTTGGAATTGCTGTGTTTGAAGCGGGAAAAAGGTTTTTTGGTACAGTGCCGCCGTGGGGAATACTTACGGGAGTAAGACCCGCTAAGATAGCGGCGGAGATGCTTGACAGAGGGCTTGATTTTGCTACGGTAAAAAAGACTCTTGAAAAAGAATATTTTTTAAACCCTAAGAAATCTACGCTTGTAACGGAAATAGCGACTATAGAAAAGAAAATTATAGATGAAACTGAGGAGGATGCTTGCTCGGTATATATTTCTATACCGTTCTGTCCTTCCAGATGTGCGTATTGTTCGTTTGTTTCGTATGCAACTCCAAGACTTTTGTCGCTTATACCTGATTATCTTGAACGTTTAAAGAGCGATATTGACAGAATGTTTGAGACTATAAAGGCTGTAGGCAAAAAGGTTGTTACCGTATATATAGGCGGTGGAACGCCTACAACGTTGGATGAATATCAACTTGAGGATCTTTTAGCCAAAATAGCCGAAAATGTTGACGTATATTCTTTGAAAGAATTTACGTTAGAAGCAGGAAGACCTGATACGATAACAAAGGAAAAACTTGATATTGCGGCTAAATACGGTGTTACTAGAGTTAGTATTAACCCTCAGACTCTTAATGATAACGTATTAAAACAGATTGTAAGAAAGCATACTTCGGAAGACTTTTTCCGAGTTTATAATATTGCGAGAGAAAGCGACATAAAATATATAAATACCGACCTTATTGCAGGTTTGCCGGGAGATACGTTTACCGGTTTTTCTAAGACTGTTGATACGATACTTAGATTATCACCCGATAACGTTACAGTACATACCTTCTGTGTGAAGAAGGCGGCAGATATACTGCGCTATAATTCTGATATATATTCAAGAGGCGGAGGAGATACTCCTAAGAGTGTATCCTATGCGCTGCTCAAGACCAAAAATGCTGGTTATGTTCCTTATTATATATATAGGCAGAAAAATACGGTAGGTAATCTTGAAAATGTTGGATATGCAAAGCCGGGAAGCGAAGGATTATATAATATATATATGATGGAAGACGTTCATTCGGTGTTCGCCTGCGGAGCGGGAGGTGTAACAAAGCTAATTTCAAAAACAAAACCGATGAAGCGTGTTGCATTCCCTAAATATCCTTACGAATATCTTGATATGAATAAGGAACCGGAAAAAATTGACGATATTTTCAAGCAAATAGTTGATTTTTATGAGGAGAGACCTTAATTAGATGAAAATATACAAGTATACCGTACACGATATGAGCGAAGATGAAAAAAGAAAATTTGTTCAAAAGTGTGAAGATGAATTTGAAATACAACTTGAAAATGCTGCAAAAAAAATTGTAGAAGAAGGCAGTAAAATAATTACTCTTTCAGGACCGACTTGTTCAGGAAAAACTACCACAGCGTCAAGATTTATTTCTGCAATTGAAAGTGCGGGAAAGCGCGTAGGAGTCGTTTCAATTGATGATTTTTATAAGGCAAGAGCTTTATTGGAAATTGAGTCAAAACAAAGAGGACTTGAAAAGGTGGACTATGATTCAGCGCTTTCGATTGACCTTGAACTTTTTGAAAGGTGTGTTGACGGAATTCTTAGCGGTGAGATCGTAAAGATGCCCAAATACAGCTTTACCAAAGGTGAAAGAGCGGAATACTACGATTTTGATTCCTCTAAATATGATTATATGATATTTGAGGGCATTCAGGCGGTGTATCCTGAGGTTACAAGTCATATTCACTGCGGATATACAAGTGTTCAGATATCTGTTGCTACCGACGTTGAGGTGAACGGAAGCTTCTTTACTTCAAGACAGATCAGATTTTTGCGGAGAATGATAAGGGATGCAAAGTTCAGAAACGCACCACCGGAGACAACGTTCAGAATGTGGAAGGGTGTATCGGAAAACGAAGATCTTCATATTCTTCCTTTTGCCGGTAAGTATGATATTGAACTTGATTCGTATATGGAATACGAGCCGTTTATGATAAAAAATATGGTAGAAAAATTACTTGAGAGAATACATGTAGAAGATGGATATTACAATAAGGCTATGGAAATTCTCGAAAAAATGAAGGGATTTTTTGAAATTAGCCCCAATTACTTGCCCGAGAAATCCGTTTATCACGAGTTTTTGGGATAAAGTTTGTTAGAATAGGATGTAAATAAATGAAAATTTTATTTGATAAAACTGCTGTGCTGGGACACGGAGAATGTTATGTGGCTGTTGACGGAGAATATATTTCTTATATAGGTAAGGAAAGACCAAGCGGAGAGTTTGACAGAGTTATAGGAACAAAAAACAAACTTATCTGTCCTGCGCTTTATAACTGTCATACACATTCAGCGATGCAGTTTTTGCGCGGTTACGGAGAAGATCTTCCGCTTGACAGGTGGCTTAATGAAAGGATATTTCCCGCCGAGGATAGACTCACTCCCAAAATTGTATATATAAGCTCAAAATTTGCAATTGCTGAAATGATTAAAAATGGTATATGTTCTTTTTCTGATATGTACTATTTTTGTGATAAGACAGCTGAAGCTGTTGGCGAAACGGGTATAAAAGCAAATATAAGCCGTTCTATCGTTTCTTTTGATAACAGCGCTAATCACTCAAAGGATAACAGATTCCTTGAATCAGTTGAACTTTATAATAAATTTCACAATGCTTTTGATGGAAGACTGAAGGTTGAATTTTCGCTTCACGCAGAATATACAAATGTTCCTTCAATGGTTAAGTATGTAGCTGATTATGCCAGCGGAAAGGATATAGCATTTCAGATACACTTATCTGAGACAGAAAAAGAGCATAACGAGTGTATCGGAAGACATGGAATTACTCCCACAGAGTTTTTTGAATGTAACGGTATTCTTGAATGTCCTACGTCTTTTGCTCATTGTGTTTGGCTTACAGATAATGATATGGATATTCTTAAGAGGTATAATTCAACCGTTGTACACAATCCCGTAAGCAATCTAAAGCTTGGAAGCGGTGTGATGCGTTTATCAAAGATGCTTGAAAAGGGAATAAACGTTTCGCTTGGAACGGACAGTTCTGCTTCAAACAATACGCTTGATATTTTAAAAGAAATTAATTTTGCGGCGTTACTGCAGAAGGGCACCGAGCGCGATCCGTCAAGCGTTAAGGCAGAGGATATAATAAAATTAGCTACTGAAAACGGAGCAAAATGCCAGAACAGAGAAGACTGCGGTGTTTTGGCTGTGGGCAAAAAGGCTGATATTATTATGATCGATACCGATAGAATTAATAATATACCAAGCTATTCGCCTGTATATACGTTGGTTTACAGTGCAAATTCATCTGACGTGTGCTTTAATATGGTAGATGGCAAGGTTTTGTATGAAAACGGAGAATATAAAACGCTTGATATTGAAAGACTCAAACACGAAATGAAAGAGCTTCAAAAAGACTTTATATAGTTTTTTGTGGTTTCTATGACATAATATGAAAAGAGAGTGATTGTTTTGGCATCGAAAAAACGAAACGATTTGTTGTTTTCCGGAGTCGTTATTCTGACTTTTGCCAATATTTTGGTTAAAGTAATAGGGCTACTGTATAAAATTCCGCTTCATAACCTGCTGGGTGATGAGGGAATGGGTTATTTTAATGCAGCATATAAAATATATACAATGTTTTATATGGTGTCGACAGCAGGACTTCCCGTTGCTGTATCGATTATGATTTCGTCAGCACGTACAAAGGGTAACAGAAATGAAGTAAAGATGATTTTTAAATCAGCTTTGACTTTGTTTTTGGTTATAGGTGCGCTTGGAACTTCAATAATGATGATAGGCTCACACGGCTTTGCAGGGTTGATGAAGAATGATCCGGCATACGTATGTATTCTTGCTATTGCTCCGACGCTGTTTTTTATCTGTATATGCAGTGCGATAAGAGGCTATTTCCAAGGGTATCAGAATATGCTGCCCACAGCTGTTTCGGAAGTCTTGGAATCACTCGGTAAATTTATTTTAGGTATTCTTTTTGCAACCTATGCTATGAATAAGGGGTATTCTTTACCTGTTGTGGCGGCATTTGCTTTGCTTGGTCTTACCATTGGCGTAGTTGTAGGTACTTTGTATATCGTAATTCACAGAGTGCTTTTTAAATCAGAGGAATATGACGCAGAGTTTGTTGTTGATAACAGTGCTCCTGTCAGAAAAATGGGGCAGATTATAAAGGCGCTTTTTGCTATTGCTATTCCGATATCCATAAGCTCATCAGTTATGAGTGTTGCGGACGCGATAGACTCAATAGTAATACAGAGAACTCTTCAGACTGTCAGCTACACAGCAAAGGAAGCTACAGCACTTTTCGGAAACTATTCGACACTTGCCGTTTCTCTGTATAATTTACCGCCCGTACTTATATATCCCATTTCATGCGCTATTGTGCCTTATATTTCATCTGCTTTGGCAGAGAATGATAAGGAAAAGGCAAAGGGGGTAATGACAAGTTCTCTCAAAATTGCATCCCTTATATCCATTCCGTCGGCACTGGGATTGTCTGTGTTGTCAAAACCAATCCTCGGACTTTTGTTCAGTGACGGAGAATCTGTAAAAAAAGCGGCTCCTCTGCTTTCTGTACTTGCAATAGCTGTATTTTTTGTTGGAATGCTTTCTGTTACAAACGCGATTCTCCAGGCCAACAGACATGAGAGAATGCCTATTATTTCTATGATCTCAGGTGCTGTTGTGAAGGTTTCCGCATCATATCTGTTTATGAGATTTGTTTTGCCAAGCGGGTATGAAATGTTTGGCGCGCCAATCGGAACAGTATTTTGTTATATGACTATTGCGATTTTGAATTTTATATTTATTTCAAAGAAGATAGGACTTGTTCCGAATTTTACAGAGGTGTTTGCAAAACCGTTTTTTGCGGCAGTACCGTGTGCTGTGATGGCAATGCTGACGTATGTTCTTCTTGACGGAGTACATGAAAAGATTGCGACTTTGGCAGCTATAGCCGTAGCTATATTAGTATATCTAATTGCAGTTTTGCTTTTTAAAGCTATAACCAAGGAAGAGATTCTTATGATTCCCAAAGGAAAGAAAATATATGGATTACTTCATAAATTGAAGCTTATGTGAGGAAAAAATGGATATAATAAGAGAAATGAAAAATAAAGAACGTTTTACGGCAGATGATTTAAGAAAGATAATGGAGATTTTACGTTCTGAAAACGGATGCCCGTGGGACAGAGAGCAGACTCATAAATCCATAAGACAGGATTTACTTGAGGAGGCTTATGAAACAGCTGAAGCGATAGACGCTGAAAGTGATGAAATGTTATGCGAGGAACTCGGAGACGTAATGCTTCAGGTTATGTTTCATTCAAGAATAGCTGAGGAGCAGGGAAGATTTACTGTTGACGACGTATATACCGGAGTTTGCAAGAAGATGATTGAACGACATCCGCACATTTTCGGTGACGTAGAAGTTAACTCTGTTGAGGACGTGTTGACAAATTGGGATGCCATTAAGCAGAACTCAAAGAAGAGAGATACATTGAAAGAACAGCTTGACGGTGTATGTAAGGCGTTACCTAGTTTGATGCTCGCTTCTAAATATGTGAGCAAGGTGCAAAAAAACGGTATTGATATTAAAACCGGTGTTTCTATTGACGATATCAGCGAAGAGAAAATTGGAGATTTGCTGTTTGATATAGTTGCTGTATGCAAAAAAAACGGTGTTGACGCCGAATTGGCTTTACAGAAAAAGTGTGAAAGGTTTTTGAACGAAATTACACAATAGTATGTATTTTTTTGACAAAATCACAAACTTAACCAAAAAAATGTGATGCTTTTATAAAAAAATTGATGTTTTTGATATATTTTTTCACAAAAAGTCTTGATTATTTTGGAAATGTTTGATATAATACACAAGGTTAGGTACATATTATTATTTTTTAGTATAAATTATGGAAGGTAGGTAAATCATTATGACAAAGTCGCAGCTTATCGATGTAGTTGCAAAAAAGACAGGACTCAAGAAAAAGGACGCTGAAGCAGCAGTTAGTGCAACAGTTGATGCTATTACAGAAGCACTCGCAGAAGGAGAAAAAGTTCAGGTAGTTGGTTTCGGCTCATTTGAAGTTAAGGAACGCGCTGCAAGAACAGGTATCAATCCTTACACAAAGAAGGCAATGGAGATTCCCGCATCAAAGAGTCTTTCCTTTAAAGCAGGTAAGGCTATGAAAGCTCTCCTCAACAAGTAATTTAGGCTTTGGTTTTTGAGTCCCCCGAGGAAAGTTTTCTCGGGGGATTATGAAATTTTTAGAGAAAATGCGTTTAGATAAGTTTTTAAAAGTATCAAGAATAATTAAGAGAAGAACCGTGGCGAACGATGCTTGTGATGCATCACACGTCATGGTTAATGGTGTTTGTGCAAAGGCCTCGTATAATGTCAAAGAAAATGATATTATTGAAGTAACGTTTGGTGAAAGAAAGCTGAAGGTGCGCGTGCTTGATGTAAGGGAAACCACGCGTAAAAATGAGGCTGCCTCGTTATATGAGGTAATTGAATAAGAGAATATATTTGCCAATAGCCGCATATATTTAATCAGGATATAAGCGGAGGTATTGACAAATGGAAAAAAATACTCACAATATAGAGCTTGAGGACAGAAAGAAACTCGTTTTGAACGGCGTGTCAGATGTAGTCAGTTTTGATGATCTGTCGGTAATACTTGACACTGTTCGAGGACGGTTGAATATAAACGGAGCTAATCTTCATATACATACTTTATGCCTTGAAACAGGAGATGTGTCCATAGAGGGCGATATTGATGAAATTATATATGAGGATATGACGCAGGGCAAGAAAAAAGGTTTGTTTGGCAGGATAATCAGATAATGTTTGTTCAGCAAAGCAGACTTGCAGAGATGCTTTTGTATTCGTTGGTTTTGGGTGTTTTTTTAGGCTTGGTTTATGATGTGTTCAGAATAAGAAGACTTGTCTTTTTTTGTGATAACGAAAATGAGCCCGGGAAAAAAGCAATAATACTGAAACACAAAAACAGAATAGAGAGCATTATAATATTTTTTGAAGATATACTATTTTGGTTAGTATGCTCTGTGTCGATATGCATTTTTATTTATTATATAAATTCAGGCAGATTCAGAAGCATATCGATAGTTGGCGCAGTGGCGGGATTTTTAGTTTATTACAACACTGTCGGCAGACTTGTTATGATGCTGTCAGACGTTATAATTAGATTTCTAAAATTACTGTTTAAAACGGTGATCAAATATACCGTTTATCCGGTTTGTAGAGTATTGAAGTATATATATCACTTAACCTTAGGTAATTTATTTAGATATGTATTTAACAAGATTCAAAGAAAGAGATTTCTTAACAGTGCCAAAAAAGGTTTTGGCATAACGCAAATAAAAGGGAAGATAAAAAATGAAAAGTCGTTCAAATATATTCGTAAAGGCGGCGGCAGTCGTATTTATAGTGTTTTGCGCAGTAACGATAATTCGAATGCAGTTTGAATTTAACGCGCTGAAAGAAAGCAAGACAAAAGTAGAAGAACAGATAAAGGTATATGAACTCAAGATTGATGAATTGCAGGCACGCCTTGAAGAGGATTTTGACACCGAATATATTATGCGAATTGCGAGGGAAAAACTGAACTTCAGACTTCCCGAGGAAATAATATTTTATAATGATTTGTCCAAATAATATTTAAGGAGAATAATAAAACTGATGTCAAATGAGATTGGCAAAATTCTCGATGGAAAGGTCACGTCAATAACGAGCTTTGGCGCTTTTGTTTCCTTGCCTGATCAAAATAGCGGTATGATACATATTTCCGAAATATCTGATTCTTACGTGAAGGATATAAATGAATTCTTGAAGGTAGGACAGAATGTTCGTGTAAAGGTATGCTCTGTTGATGATAAGGGCAGAATAGCTCTTTCTCTTAAACAGGTTGCTGAAAATGTTGTTGAGAATAAAACCGAAAAGAATGATATAACTAATAGAACGGACAATAGTGTATATAATGATAAAAAAGACACAGAAAACAACAGCTTTGAAGATATGATGAGCCGTTTTTTGAAGACGTCAAACGAGAAAATTACAGACTTGAAAAAGACTATGGATGCAAAGCGCGGCGGTTCCGGATTTTCAAGGAAAAACGGCAAAAAGTATTGATTTATTATATTTAGTATATTATACTGTATTATGGGATATTCTTTCCGTAATACAGTTTTTTGTTTGGAGAAAAAAGTATGATGGATATAATTATTATAGGCGGCGGACCTGCCGGTCTTACTGCCGCAATATATGCAAAGAGAGCCGGTTGCAACGTTTCTGTTTTTGAAAAAATGGCGCCGGGAGGCCAGGTAATGACGACCCCCGAAATAGAAAATTATCCCGGATTTACAGGAACCGGGTTTGATTTATCTATGAATATGTTTGAGCAGGTAAATGCTCTTGGTGTTTCTTTTGAATATGAAACCATAGAAAGAATAGAAAATAAAGACGGATTATTTTATGTATACACCGAGAGTCAAAAAGAGTTTACTGCCAAAAGTGTTATAATTGCATCAGGTGCAAAGAGAAGACTTCTCGGGATAGACGGTGAAAAAGAATTTACGGGACGCGGGGTATCGTATTGTGCTACCTGCGACGGAAATTTCTTTAAAGAAAAGACAGCTGTTGTGGTTGGCGGCGGTAATACTGCTGTTGAAGATGCAATTTATTTATCAAAGTTGTGCGAAAAGGTTTATATAATTCACAGACGCGATGAATTTAGGGCATCAAAGGTTCTTGTCGATAGAATGAAAGCCAATGAAAAAATTGAGGTTGTACTAAATACTGTGCCTGTAGAGATCTCGGGAGATGACAAGGTTAATAAGATCATTGTAAAAAATAAAATTACAGATGAGCAGTCAGAGATAGAGACAGACGCTGTGTTTGTGGCTATTGGAACAGTTCCGGAAACAAGTTTTGTATCCGATCTTGTTACTTACGATAATGCGGGATATATTCAGACTGATGAAAAATGTATGACACAGACAAAGGGATTGTTTGCTGTTGGTGATGTTAGAAATACACTGTTAAAACAGATTATAACAGCAGCTGCTGACGGTGCTGTTGCGGCTAATTTTGCTGCTGAATATGTTCAAACCATTGATGCAAAAAAAGAATAATGGGGAATAAAATATTATGAAAAAAATAATTTTAATGTTGATTACATGTGCTGTGCTTCTTAGTTTGGTTGGGTGTTTGGGAGTAGGAAACGGTGGTATGAATGCACCTACTAACAATAAACAGACAGACGAGGTTACAAATAAACCTAGCGACAGCATTAAAGTTGATTCAACAACTGAGAATGAAGGTACAGACATTCCCGTTGTTAATGAAGAAAAAAAGGTAATAAAGTTTGTTGCCGTAGGTGATGCTTTGATTCATTCCGCTATATATTGGGAAGCTGAAGATATAGCGGCAGAAAAGACGAATTATGCCGGGAGATATTATTTTGGCGGCATGTATGAAAATATTGCAGATGAAATAAAGAATGCAGATATTGCGTTTGTAAATCACGAAGCTCCTATTGCCAATACAGCAATTTCGGGATACCCGAATTTTAATGCGCCAAAAGAATCGGGAGACGCATTGGTTGAATTGGGATTTAATGTTGTTAATATTGCAAACAACCATATGTTTGATGTTGATCATAAGACGACAGGATATGCTGATACAATAGATTATTGGGATACAAAGGGTGTTTTGCAGATAGGCGGATATAAAAACAATGCCGATTATGACAATATCAGAATACTTAATGTTGATGGTGTTAACATTGCATTTTTGGCTTATACTTATGACCCTTATTTAACAAACAGAGCGTCTATGAATATATCGAGTAAAAATGCTGGATATATTACACCAATAATAAACGATCAGACAATAACTAAGCATATTGCATTGGCTAAAGAGAAGGCAGATCTTGTATTTGTTTCTATGCACTGGGGAAGCGAGAACGTATACAACCCTTCAAGTGAACAAAAAAGACTTGCAAAGCTAATAGCCGATAACGGTGCTGACGTAATAATAGGACATCATTCGCATACAGTACAGCCTGTGGAATGGATAGAGGGAAAAGACGGAAACAAAACGCTTTGTGTATATTCACTTGGTAATTTCATATCGGGTATGTTAAGTTCTAAGAATATGGTTGGCGGACTTATGACTCTTGATATAGTGGCTGAAAAAGGAAACTTTAGTATTGAAAATGCTATCTTTAAGCCTACTATGTGTCATTACAATATAGATAATTTTTCAGTAAAAGGTCCTGACGGTAATCCTGTCAGAACCGGATTTAAGGTTTACACGCTTGAAGATTATACTGAGGATTTAGCTAAAAAGCACGGTGTTCAGAATTATACAAAGTTTACTTATAGTTCACTTAAAGACCAGATCAAGTCCATAATTTCGGCAGAATTTCGTCCGGATTATCTAAAGTAAGATTTTTTCGGATTAAAGCTAGGAGAATTTATGAAAAAAACATTTTTCAGTATATTGTTAATACTGTGCTTGGTGTTAGCGTCCTGTTCGAATGGCAATAATGTTGAGTTTACGGAAAAGAATGAAACACAGGTACCTTTAACGAACAATATACAAGAAGTACCCGAAGAGAAGGTTGATTATAAGAAGATATCTTTTTTAGGGGCAGGGGATAATATTGTATATTTTGGTACAGTCAGAGATGCTCAGAGAAACGGAACACCTGACGGAAGAAAATATAACTTTAAGCCCATATATTCCGAGGTTGCTGACCTTATAAAAAATGCAGACGTTTCTTTTATAAACCAAGAAACACTTATGTGCGGAGACGGATATCAGTTTTCGTATTATCCTTTCTTTAACGGCCCTCAGGATATGGGACACGATCTTGTAGAGCTTGGATTTGACGTGGTTGGTATGGCTAATAACCATATGCTTGACAAGGGTAATGCAGGTCTTGAGAAGACTATTGATTTTTGGAAGACGTTACCTGTTACCATTACAGGCGGATATAAGACTAAGGACGATTATTCAAATATTACTGTTCACGAAAGTAACGGTATAAAGATTGCATTTTTATCATACACGGAGCATACAAACGGCAACGGTTCATCTTCAAAATACGGTACGTATATTCCATATCTGAAGAATGCAAATATAGCCGAAGAGGTCGCCAGAGCAAAAGAAAAGGCAGATTTGGTATTTGTGTCTGTCCATTGGGGAGAAGAGGGAACTTTTAAACCCAATAATTTTGAAAAGGAATATGCTAAGAAATTTGCAGATGCGGGAGTAGACGTTATTTTAGGTCACCACCCTCACGTGATACAGCCTGTTGAGTGGATCGAGGGCAAGAACGGAAATAAGACTCTGTGCGTATATTCGCTAGGAAACTTTATGGCAGAGCAGGCTTATGCTTACAATATGGTAGGCGGTATGATTACTTTTGATATTGTATCAGTAGACGGTTCAAAGCCTGATATTGAAAACGTCAAGTTTATTCCTACCGTGTTTGACTGGGGTGACGGTTTTTATAATAATAAAGTATACTTGCTCGAGAAGTATACATCTGAACAAGCAAACAAACACGGAATTGGTAAATATGGAAGAAAAACGTCGTTAGCTCAGCTTCGTGGTTACGTATCAAACACAATAAATGATGAATTTCTTCCCACGAGCTATTTAGAAGCGGTAAAATAAAAAAGTTAAAGATAAAGAAGGTAAAATGCTATGTCAAGTTATCAGGATGTATCGGTTGTATTGCCGTCATATAAGCCCGATGAAAAATTACGCGGAGTAGTTTGCGGTCTTATTGATGCAGGTTTTAAGGATATTATAGTTATTGATGACGGTGGAGGGAATGATTATAATAAATATTTTGATGAGATCCGAGATTTTCCCGAGGTAACCGTGCTCGTTCACGAAGTAAACAAGGGAAAGGGCAGAGCACTCAAAACTGCGATGGAATATTATATTTCCAACAGAAGCGGTGTCGGAATTGTTACTGCCGACGGTGACGGTCAGCACGTTCCTACTGATATAAGAGCTTGTGCAGAAAAAATGATACAGAATAAGAGTGTCGTACTTGGAGTAAGAGATTTTTCAAAGCCTGAAGTTCCCCCCAGAAGCAAGCTTGGAAACAGAATTACTTCGTTTATGTTTCTGACCTCTTGCGGACTGAAGATATCAGATACTCAAACAGGACTTCGAGCTATTCCTGCAGAGTATCTTCCTGTTTTTGTTGATACAAAGGGGGAGAGATACGAGTATGAAACGAATATGCTTCTTGATTTCGGAAAAAACAATATCCCTTTTGATGAGGTTGAAATTCAGACTGTATACATAGACGAAAACGCAACGTCACACTTTGATCCGATCAAAGACTCTATCAGAATTTATAAGCAGATATTAAAATATATACTTTCTTCAGTAGGCTCATTTGTAATTGATATAGGATTGTTCTATGTGCTAAAGCTTATACTCGGATCTGTAAATCATGCAACGATTATATGCACGGTAATAGCAAGAATTTGTTCATCTATGTTCAATTATATGTTTAATAAGAAGCTTGTTTTCGGAAATAACAGTTCAAGCATAAAAACGTTGTTAAAGTATTATGCTTTGTGTATTCCTCAAATGCTAGTGTCTGCGGGACTTGTTACACTTGTTGAATCTCTGTCAGGAGCAGAGGGGGCCGGTATTATTACGCTTGTAAAAGTAGTAATTGATACGTTTTTGTTTATCTGCAGTTATGTAATTCAGAAGAAATGGGTATTTAAGAATAATTAAAAAAATAACACTCTGATTTGTTCAGAGTGTTTTTTTATTTGTAAAGCGTTATAGCTCTCGTCTGCCTTCCAATGCGTAGAGCAGAGTCATATCGTCAGTGTATTCAAGATCACCGCCGGCAGGAATACCAAAGGCAAGCCTTGTGATTTTTAGACCAAATGGCTTGAGTAACCTTGTAAGATACATTGCAGTAGCCTCACCCTCGACTGACGGGTTTGTAGCAATAATAATTTCTTTGAGTTCGGGTGCAGTAACTCTTTCAAGTAGTTCCTTAATTTTTAATTGTTCGGGACCTATACCGTCAAGGGGCGAGATTACACCGTGAAGCACGTGATAAAGGCCGTTGTATTTACTGGTGCCCTTAACTCTCTCTATTGCCATAAGGACTTTTGCGTCCTCAACGACACAAATTACTGATTTGTCTTTTTCTTCGTTACGGCATACGGAACAAAGACCACCCTCGCTGAAGTTATAACATGACGGACAGTAATGTATATTGTTTTTTGCATTAACCAAGCTTTCTGCAAACTTCAATACGTCTTCTTCCGGGGAATCTACAATAGAAAAAGCAAGTCTTTGAGCTGTTTTTCTTCCAATTCCGGGGAGACGTTGAAATTGTTCTATAAGTATTTCAAGAGGTGGAATAAATTCTGACATTTTAATTAAAACATTCCGGGCATACTAATGCTTCCCGTAATCTTTTCCATTTCTTTTTGATTTGTATCTTCAACAGTGCGAACAGCTTCGTTAAATGCAGCAGTCAAAACGTCAGCCAAAGTTTCTGTATCGTCGGGGTCAACGATATCTTTATCAATTGTAAGGGACTGGATCTGTTTTTTGCCGTTAATAGTCAAAACAACAGCGCCGCCACCGGCTTTAATTTCGTATTCACGGTTATCAAGGTCTTCCTGAAGTGCAGCCATATCTTCCTGCATTTTTTGTGCCTGTCTCAACATAGCCTGCATATTCTGAGGACCTCCGCCCATTCCCTGAGGTAATCTTGCTTTCATTTTTAATTCTCCTTGTATTTTATAGCTTTATAATTATTTACTGTTTTCAATTATCTCATCAATGCCCGAATCGTCATCAAAGTTAGGCTTTTCAGCGTTTATTTCAACTTTGAGGTTAGAAATTGAAAGGGAAGTGTTTTCAATTGAGTTAATAAGAGAGATAAGCTTTTCTTTTACACTCGTCTGGCCGATTATATCGTAGGTAAACGTTCCGGGAACTCGTATTACAACATCATCGCCGTCTTTGTATGCGTATGACATTCCGAGGAACGATGAAGTGCTTACGTCAGTTCTGGAGTATTTTTTTACAACCTCAGGCCAACAGTTAAGCTGTTTAAGAACTTTCTTTTGTTGTTTATCCGCATATACCGGTTCTGAGGGAGGTTCGTTCTTTGTTGTATCTGATTTTAAATTTTCAGAATCTTCTTTCTTTGGGGTAGGGGATTGAGGGATGAAATCTCCGACGGCTATTTTATCTTCAAGTGCGGTTATTCTTTCAGCCAATGCTTCGTTTGTAGCTGTTAATTTATTATCGCACATTCTGACAAGCGCCATTTCTGCGCATATTCTTTTTGATGCATTTGGTTTTTGCATAGCGTAAAAAGCTTCTTCAAGTTGATTTATATGTGATGCAATAACCGAATTTGAGAATCTCGACGCTGTCTGTTTTATTTCTTCAAATTCATTTTCCGTAACGTCAAGATAGTTTTTAGGGGATTTTGTGTTCTTTATAACGAACATATCTCTGTAATATGATAAAAGATCGTTCCAAAAAACAGTAATGTCAAGTGAAGAAATATGGAGTGTATTTATCTGATCAAAAATAATTTCGTAATTTTTGTCACAAATGGCGTTAATTGTTTTAACCACGCTGCTGCGACTGTTTGTTCCGGTTGTTTCTATAACTGTTTCGGTTGTAATTTCATTATGCTCACCCGAACAAAGCTCAAGCATACTGATGGCATCGCGCATACCGCCTTCAGCCAATTTTGCAATAAGAAAGGCTGCATCGGAATCAATTTTAAATCCCTCTTTTTCTGCAATAAAGGATAATCTTTGTGCAATTGTTCCCGTAGGAATTCTTCTGAAGTCAAATCTTTGGCAACGGGAAAGAATGGTAGCGGGAATTTTTTGTGTTTCGGTAGTAGCGAGGATGAAAATAACGTTTTCCGGCGGTTCTTCAAGCGTTTTAAGTAATGCATTAAATGCGCTTGCCGAAAGCATATGAACCTCGTCGATAATATAAACGCGGTTTTTAAGCTCAGAGGGAGTATACAGAACCTCATCTCTGATATCTCTGATGTTATCAATTCCGTTGTTGCTTGCCGCGTCCATTTCATAGACGTCTGTCGCAGTGCCTGCATCAATAGAAAGACACGAGTGGCATTTATTACAAGGGTTACCGTTTATCGGGTTTTCGCAGTTAACTGCTTTTGAAAGGATTTTAGCGCATGTGGTTTTTCCCGTACCGCGCGAACCGCAGAATAAATATGCGTGCGTAGTTTTGTTGTTTGCGACTTCAAATTTTAAAATTGAAGTAATATGGTCCTGAC
This sequence comes from Oscillospiraceae bacterium, assembly GCA_015065455.1. Classification (GTDB taxonomy): domain Bacteria; phylum Bacillota; class Clostridia; order Oscillospirales; family CAG-272; genus RGIG1995. Next base: position 38,137 of record SVQI01000011.1, read on the forward strand.
CGCAGACGTCTTCAAAATCAGCAGGGCGCCATTTTCTGTATAAAGCCTGATGCATATAACCCTCTCCTTTTACAGTTTTAAAAAACAAGATGCGATATAAGACCATACACCTTAAGATCGAATATGGACATATACCCGTTCACCGTATATTCCACTCGGAACAGGCGTCCTTGCGGCACATCGAACATACTGCTTAATGCTGCTCGGTTCCCCGCCTGACATGGTTCACAGCCATCAATTGCGCAAGACCCATTCTTCAACGCGGAAAAATACGGCACAGCAGTACATCTCCAATCCTCAAAAAAGGAAACCACCCCTGCTATAGCGGATTGCAGGTACAGGGCACCGCTAACTCCCCGGCCGGTATGGCCTTATATCGCATCTTGCTCTTAAAATTATATCATATTTCTTTCTTTTTTGCAATAGATTTTCTTCACATATTTTTATATATTGACAGTAAAACAGTCATTTATTATAAAGCTTTTCTCAGATAATTTATTATCCTCTTTTCTTCTCTCGATACTTTTACTTGTGTAAGCCCAAGAAGCTCACCGGTTTGCTGTTGAGAGAGGTCTTTAAAATAGCGTAGAAAAATAATCTGACGCTGTTCTTCAGTAAGTAGCTTCATAGCTTCTTTTAGTGCCAGCTTTTCAGTCAACTTGTCAATAACAGCCTCATCGTCGCTTATGATATTGGCAAGTGTGGAAGAGTCGTCATCGTTTAAAGGTTCTTGTAAAGAGCGTACGGGTGCTATTGCCTCAATGGCGTTCACAACGTCTTCAATTGACAATCCGGTTAAAGATGCTAATTCTGAAACTGATGGCTCTCTTGAGTATTTTTTTTCAAACTCCTCTTTTTTTCTAAGAATGTCAATACCGTTCTTTTTTATAGTTCTGCTTACTTTTATTAGTCCGTCGTCTCTCAAATGTCGTCTGATCTCTCCGATTATAAGGGGGACTGCATACGTAGAAAAAACGGTATTAAAAGAAAAATCAAAGCTTTTTACAGCTTTTATCATACCGATAGTTCCTATCTGTACAAGATCGTCGTATTCGCACCCTCTGTCTTTGAATCTAAGGACAAGTTTTTTAACAAGTCCCATGTTTTGATTTACAATAGTTTCAAGAGCTTCGTTGTCGCCTTCCTTTGCTCTTTTTATAAGAGTCAAGTTATCGATTTTCTGCATTGTTTTTGAGATGCTTAATCATAGTGATACAAGTCCCTTTGCCAACCTCTGATTTGATTTTGAGTTTGTCGGTAAAGGAATTCATGATAGCAAATCCCATTCCACCTCTTTCTCCCGTATTATCGGTTGTGTAAAGCGGCTCCATAGCTTGTTTTATGTTGGGGATACCACAGCCTTTGTCTTTGATTTTGATTTCGACTGTTCTGTCGGAGTAGTATTTACCGCTTATGTAAATTGTTCCATGCTTTTCTTTATAAGCATGGACAATGCAGTTTGTAACAGCCTCGGATACGGCTGTTCTTATGTCGGCAAGTTCTGATAGGGTAGGGTCTATCAAACTTACAAAGGCGGAAAAAACTTTTCTCGAAAAGCCTTCGTTGACCGAGTTTGACGGGATTTGCATTTTAAATTCATTTATCATAGTTTTTTTGTCTTTCATATATATTTAACTCCTTTTTCTATGGGGATGAGTTTTTCCGTTCCTGCCATTTTTAAAATCTCCTCAATTCTTTCATTTGGGTTAGCAATCTTCAATACTCCCCCAAGTAAATTTACTTTTGTATATCTGCCTAAAATAAGACCAAGTCCCGAGCTGTCCATAAAATCAACTGCAGACAACTCCATAATTACTGTACTCGGCTGATATTTATATAATTCGCGGTCAATATCTTCTCTGATATATTTAGCTGAATGGTGATCAATATCTCCCCTTAGCTTAATATACAGTGTTTGGTTTGTGTAACTGATTTCTGTGTTCATTTAAACCTCCGGTATATAAAAAATGCTGTATCCTTTTGTAAAAATAGGATACAGCATTTCGTCTGCAAATTATGTCATAATATAGAGTTTTGAAAAATAAATTATTTAATTTCGTTGAGTTTTTCGAGGGCTTTTTCTACACCTGAAAGAATTTCTCTGTGGCTGACAAGCTTAGCTTTTTCTCCGTCGATAACAGCCTGAGGTGCTTTTGACACAAAGCCTTCGTTAGAGAGTTTTTTCTCAATTCTTTCGATTTCGGAAAGCTCTTTTGCCTTTTCTTTTTCGAGTCTTTCTCTTTCTTTTTCAAAGTCAACGAGATCTCCGAGAGGAATATAGATTTTTGCCGAGTCGGTGATTATCTGAACAGCATTTTCGTCCTCAAATGATTCAACGTAGGTTATCTGTGAAGCAGATGCAAGTTTAATGAAGAATGCTTCAGTTTTTTCGTTGTATGTGTCCTTGAATGCAGAATCAATATAAAGTGCAGCCTTCTTTGAGGGCGGAACGTTCATTTCATTTCTGCGGTTTCTTATTGCTCGTATTGCGGCAATAAGACGGTCCATAATGATTTCTTCGTTTTCGAAGCTGAGGTTAGGATCATACGCAGGATAATTGCTTATCATGATGCTCTCGTTTTCATGGGGGAGTGTCTGCCATATTTCTTCTGTAATGAAGGGCATAAACGGATGAAGGAGCTTCAACGTGTTTGACAAAACGTATGTGATAACGTTCTGTGCAACGAGGTTTGTTTTTGAGCCCTTGTCTGCAAAGCGGGGTTTGAGAAGCTCAATATACCAGTCGCAGAAGATATCCCAGATAAAGTCGTAAAGCTTTGCAAGTGCAATACCAAGCTCGTAGTTGTCGAGGTTAGCGCAAACTTCTTTAACTGTTTTGTTGTAAAGAGAAAGAATCCACTTATCTTCAATTTCAAGCTCGCTTGCATCGGGAAGTTCTACTGTTTCTATGTCAAGATTCATAAGAACGAAACGAGAAGCGTTCCAAATCTTATTGTTGAAGTTTCTTGCAGCTTCAATCTTTTCGTCAGAGAATCTCATATCGTTACCGGGGGAGTTACCCGTTGCCAAAGCATATCTCAACGCGTCAGCTCCGTATTTTTCAATAACTTCAAGCGGGTCAATACCGTTTCCGAGTGATTTTGACATTTTTCTTCCCTGAGCATCGCGAACAAGGCCGTGAATGAATACGGTAGAGAAGGGCTTTTCGTTCATATGTTCAAGTCCCGAGAATATCATTCTTGATACCCAGAAGGTGATGATATCGTAACCTGTAACAAGAACGCTTGTGGGATAATATCTCTTGAGGTCCTCGGTATTTTCGGGCCATCCAAGTGTTGAGAAAGGCCAGAGAGCAGAAGAGAACCAAGTATCAAGTACGTCTTCATCCTGACGTACAGGCGCTCCGCACTTTGGACATACTGTGATATCTTTTTTTGAAACAGTCATTTCTCCGCACGCGTCGCAGTAGAAAGCAGGGATTCTGTGTCCCCACCAAAGCTGACGGCTGATACACCAGTCAAGAATATTGTTCATCCAGTTGAAATAGTTTTTTGAAAATCTTTCGGGAATAAATTTGATTGAACCGTCATTTACAGCTTCAATAGCGGGTTCAGCCAAGGGTTTCATTTTAACAAACCACTGGTCAGAGGTTAAGGGTTCAACAGTAGTACCGCAACGGTAACAAACACCAACGTTATGGTCGTGAGGAACTGTTTTTACAAGGTATCCCTCTGCTTCAAGGTCAGCAACGAGAGCCTTACGACATTCGTATCTGTCCATACCCTCGTATTTACCTGCATTTGCATTCATTGTAGCGTCATCGTTCATAACCTTGATCTGTTCAAGATTGTGTCTCTGACCTACCATAAAGTCATTAGGGTCGTGTGCAGGAGTAATCTTAACACAGCCTGTACCAAATCCGATCTCAACGTAATCGTCAGCGATAACGGGAATTTCTCTGTTTACAACGGGGAGTATAAGAGTTTTTCCGATAAGATGCTTTGTATTTTCATCATTGGGGTTAACTGCAACGGCTGTATCACCAAACATTGTTTCGGGACGTGTTGTTGCAATTTCAACGTAGCCGTCTTCATCTTTAATCGGATATTTTATGTGCCAGAAGCTTCCGGGCTGGTCTTTGTATTCAACTTCAGCATCGGAAAGTGCTGTAAGGCAGTGAGGACACCAGTTGATAATTCTGTGGCCTCTGTAAATGAGTCCTTTGTCATAGAGATTTACAAACACTTCACGAACAGCCTTTGAGCAACCTTCATCCATTGTGAAGCGCTCTCTTTCCCAGTCGCATGATGCGCCGAGTTTTTTGAGCTGACTTATAATTCTGTTTCCGTATTTGTCTTTCCAATCCCAAACACGCTTTAAGAATTCTTCACGTCCAAGGTCGTATCTTGTAAGTCCTTCGTTTACGCGAAGGTTTTCTTCAACCTTTATCTGTGTAGCAATTCCCGCGTGGTCCGTTCCGGGAACCCAAAGGGTAGAGAAACCCTGCATTCTTTTGTAACGTACAAGAATGTCCTGAAGCGTTTCGTCAAGAGCATGTCCCATATGGAGCTGACCTGTAACGTTCGGAGGGGGAATTACAATTGAAAAAGGTTTTTTTGATTTATCCTCGTCGGGTCTGAAAAAGCCGGACTCGTCCCAGTATTTATAGAGACGGTCTTCAATTTCGGAAGGGTCATAGGTTTTTGCAATTTCTTTTTTCATGAGTTTTTCTCCATTTTATGTGAATTGTTATTAAAAAACTAAAAATAAAAAAATCCCGTGTAAAAACACAGGACGTAAAAAACACAGTACGCGGTACCACCTGAATTTGTATTTAGAATAAATACACACTCATAATGCTTGTAACGGAGCATAGACCCGTCGGATGCTACTTGCTTTACAAAAGCTTTCGTTCCGAGCTCAGCGGTGACACAAAATTACTTCAAATACGTTTTTTCAGCAAACCAAACGCTCTCTGTAAAGTGAAATGCAATTTCTTAATCCGCATCATAGCTTTAAATTATAATACTTTGTTATTATAACAAAGCCAAAAGCTTTTGTCAATGATTTTTAAATAATCTTTTATTATATAGGTAGAAAGCAAGAAAAAGAAAATAAAAAAACGTGCAGGGCACGTTTAAAAATAATATAAAAATCAGAGAAAAAACGAGAAAAAGTGAGATAATAGTGTTGTAAATTAAAAAAGTTTAAAAAAATTACGCAAAACCCCTTGACAGTGGTATATAGGTGTGTTATAATGGCAAGGTCGTAAATGACAGAATATGTAAAAAAATAATATTTATAATAAATTTGGAGGAATTCTCAATGTCAACTTTTATGGCAAAGAAAGAAACAGTTGAGCGTAAATGGTATATCATTGACGCAGCTGGAAAGCCCCTTGGTAAGACAGCAGTAACTGCTGCAACAATTTTGAGAGGCAAACACAGACCTGAATTTACACCTCACGTAGATTGCGGAGAATTTGTAATTGTTATCAATGCAGATAAGGCAATCCTTACAGGTAAGAAACTCGATCAGAAATTCTACCGTCATCACTCCGGTTATGTCGGCGGTTTGAAGGAAGTTAGCTACCGTCACTTGATGAGCACAAAGCCCGAAATGGCAATGACACTCGCAGTTAAGGGTATGCTTCCTCATAACTCAATCGGCGCAAAAGCTATCACACGTCTTAAGGTATATGCAGGTGACAAGCACAATCACGAAGCTCAGCAGCCTGTAGAATACAAAATAGGCGAATAATAGGAAAGGAAGTAAATGACGATGTATACAAGTGCTAAACCTTATTTCTACGGCACAGGTAGAAGAAAGAGCTCTGTTGCAAGAGTAAGAATCGTACCCGGCACAGGTGCTATTACAATAAACGGCCGTTCTATCGATGAATATTTCGGTCTTGAAACACTTAAGCTTATCGTAAACCAGCCCTTTGGCGTAACAGAAACAGTTGGTAAGTTTGATATCATCTGTAACGTACGCGGCGGTGGTTTCTCCGGTCAGGCAGGCGCAATCCGTCACGGCCTTTCCAGAGCGCTTCTTCAGGCTGACGAAGCTTACAGACCTGCACTCAAGAAGGCAGGCTTCCTCACACGTGACTCACGTATGAAGGAAAGAAAGAAATACGGTCTCAAAGCTGCACGTCGTGCAAGCCAGTTCTCCAAGAGATAATTACAGCCTTACGGCGATTATCAAAAAACCTCGAAAACAAATCGTTTTCGAGGTTTTTTATGTTATAGTCATTTTACTCGTGATAACTGTAATTATTGATAAAAACATTGTAAATTACTGACATAATAATACATCGTTATAAGTCCTGCACTGAGCAAAGCGCCGCCGATAATATCGGTAAGCCAATGAACCCCTGAAATGAGTCTTCCGATTACCATAAAAGCAGTAAAAGTAATAATCAAAAAAGCAATACATTTCTTTAATGCTTTATTATGTATACGGTTGTTAAGTTGCATCAAAGATGTCGGCATTACACACATTACGAGCATTGTAGTTGATGACGGATAAGATGCTTCTAAAATCCCATTAATCAATACGGGACGGTAATTTATAACTAATATTTCAAATAGAATGAACAGCGCCATTACAACGATATAGAATCCACCAAGAATAAAAATACTGTAATCAACTTTTTTTATACTCTTGTGTTTAATCCATTGTATAAGGCCGAGTAACGCAAAGCCGATTATAAAACAAAAGGGAATCAGACTTAACCAATCTGTAATGATATATAGGCGCATATTAATACCCGTAAGATTATGAAAGAAACCGTTAACAAGTGCAAATCCTACTTCTGACTCTTTCGGTCCGATTTTCCTAACGTCAACGAAACAAATAAGTATAGTCCACAATACAAATGCAAAAATAAGAAGCAGAGCAATAAAAAAATATTTTTGATTTTCTTTTTTCATGATAAAAAACCTTCCTGTATATTGTATTTGGCATTAGCCTGAACACACTATACAGGAAGGTTAGAATTCATACAAGAAACGGTGTATCACATAAACGATACCTTTCGTATCATTGCTTATTTGTAAGCATTAAAGCTTTTATAATCAGGAATACAAATAAAAATGAAGCAGCATAAGGTTGTGAGCTTATAATAAATAGGAGCACGCCCACTGTATTCAATATTAAGGATACAAAACGTTTAATTTTTTTCCAAAACTTATAATTGAAGTTTTGTAGAGCAAGAGTAAAAATTCCAAATATGATAGTTCCAATTATCACAACGTAATAGCCTATCTTCAGATACGATGCAATTTTACTTAAGGATAATAGGGATACTTCTTGTATAATACCGTTTTCTTTTTGAGCAAAGAAGGGCAGAAAGAGAAACATTATTACACTCAGGTCAAGCAAGCCAAATACAAGGTCGCGCAAATAATTTTCCTTTTGTTTGTTATCATGCTCGGCTATTGTAAGTAATTCATTGCCTGAAAGAAGTTCGTCTATCGTTATTGAAAAGAAATTTGCTATTGCTTTCAAAGAGTCTATATTGGGGTATCCTCTGCCTGACTCCCATTTTGAAATTGCTGTTCTTGATACGTAGAGCATATCTGCAAGTTCTTCTTGGGTAAGACCTTTCTGTTTTCGTAATTCTTGTAATTTTTCATTAAATTCCATAGTAAACACTCTTTCAATCGACAAAATAAAACTAAAAAAAGGGATTTAAATTTTATCGTACTAATTTTTTTAGTTTATTTCCCAGAATAACGGATATATATATTTTCAGTAAATCGGGAATAATGTAGGGAACTATACAAAGAAGTATAGCTTTATAAAAAGTAATTGTATTGCCATTTTGAAAATATACCAACGAAAAATGTAGAGCTCCAATAATATAGCAAATAACTAATCCGCAAAGCAGAGAAATAAACTGTATATATTTTTTGCAGCCGAGTCGTTCAAATAATAGGAAGATTATTCCGACAAACAATAGCCCGAATATGTATCCGCCGTTTAAACCAAAAAGTACGCCTACTCCGCCACTGCCGCCTGAAAATACAGGTAGACCGACTGTACCCAATAATATATAAAGTATAATTGACAGCGTTCCTTTTTTTCCGCCAAGATAAATAAGCGAGAGAAAAACACCAAACGTCTGGAGAGTAAACGGTACGACAGACGGAACGCATATCCAAGCGCAAGCTGATATAAAGACAGTAAAAAGCGCTATAGTTACTAAATTCTTTGTGTTATTTTCTTTCATACAAACTCCAAATAAAATATGACAGTATTATATCACAATAATAATAAAAATGCAAAAGTATACAAATATATTTATTTTTTGATTTAAATATGGTATAGTATATCGTGATATTACATATTAGGAAGAAATATATGAACAACAAAGAAAGATTAAAGAAGGCATTTAAACTGACCATACCCGTTCTTACGGGATATATATGTCTCGGAATTGGATTTGGTATAATACTTGAAGCAAAAGGCTACGGTTTATTGTGGGCGTTTTGTATGGGGCTGTTTATATATGCAGGCTCAATGCAATACGTTGCTGTTGATTTGATTTCGGGCGGAGCATCGCTTATAGCTACGGCTCTTACAACCTTGATGGTAAATGCAAGGCATTTGTTTTACGGTGTTTCAATGATAGAAAAATATAAGGGAACAGGGAAGAAAAAGCCGTATCTGATGATGTCTTTGACAGATGAAACTTACTCTCTTGTTGTTTCCGACAATACGAATGATAAACGTCTGTATTTTTTCATATCTCTGTTCAATCACTGTTACTGGGTTGTTGGTTGTACGTTGGGTTCGTTAATAGGTTCAGTTTTGAACTTCAATACAAATGGTGTAGAGTTTGTATTAACAGCGTTATTTGTAACTGTTTTTGTTGAACAGTGGCTGACATCAAAAAATCATATTTCTGCTATAATCGGTGTTTTATCAAGCGTTGTATGCTTAGTTTTATTTGGCAAGGACTATTTTCTTATTCCTTCTATGGTTGTAATAACCGTTGTATTAACTTTGTTTAGAAAATATACAGTAAGCGGGGTGGATAATAATGATTAATTACCGTGCTGTATTGATGATTGTTATAATATCAGTAATCACTATGATGTTACGTATAATCCCGTTTCTTATTTTTGAGAAAAGGAAGACTCCGGAGTTTGTCGTATATTTAGGAAAAGTATTACCGTACGCAATTATGGGTATGTTGGTTGTATATTGTTTGAGAGGGACGTCTTTTGTTACAAACCCTTACGGAATTCCGGAGATTGTTTCTGTTCTTATTGTTGTATTGGTACATATATGGAAAAGAAATACGCTTTTAAGTATATTAACGGGAACTTTGTCGTATATGATGTTTGTTCAGTTTGTTTTTTAAACCAAATAAAAAACGATAGATTTTGTTTTTTAAAATCTATCGTTTTTTGCTTATATAATAAATAATTCTAAAATCAAAACAACCGTACAGCAAGAAACAGCTGTTTTGAAAAGGTCAAAACCAAACCACGCCACAAGTATTCCAACTATCAATGCGAGGATGCCTGAGTACGTACTCTGTGTTGCATGTATAATTGCAGGAAACGTCATAACGGCAAGCGTGACGTAGGGAACGTAATAAAGAAATGATTTTAAAAATTTATTTTTTATCTGTTTTCGGATAAGTGTCAAAGGAAGAACTCTGATAAGATACGTAACGACTGCCATTACGGCAATGTAGATATATATATTTCCGCTCATATTGATTATTCCTCCTCGTCGTCGTTTTTAGGGAAGAGAATTGAAGCTATTGTAGCTATAATAACAGTGAGAATAATTGTTCTCGTTCCCTCAGAAAGATTAGATATTATCGGCAATACCGAACACAGATAACTGAGAATAAAGCAAACTAAAATAAGTAAAGCTATTATTCTATTTTTTCTTGCGGGTGGTATTATGATGGCAAGAAACATTCCGTATAGTGCGACACTAAAAGCGCTGACAAGTCGTAAGGGAAGTATATTACCCGCGATAATGCCAAGAGCAGTACCGATTGCCCAGCCATTTGTCGCAACGAACATAGCACCATACGTGTAGTTTGGATTTATGTAGCCCTCTCTTGCAATTGTAATTCCGAATAATTCATCGGTTATACAAAATGAAAGACCCATTCTGTGCCATATTGAGAGCCCCGGTTCTGTACGTTGACTTATTGCACAGCTCATAAGCATATATCTTGCATTTGCAATAAGAGTTCCAAATGCCATTTCAAGATATACAGCGTGGGCTGCTATCAGAGTGAAACCTACATATTCTCCTGCAGAGGCATTACAAAGTAAGCTCGTAATCAAGCCTTGAATAGCTGTCAGTCCTGCTTTTTTTGCGGCAATGCCAAGAGAAAAAGCTACAGCAAGATATCCGAGTCCGATCGGAATACCGTCTTTCATACCATTAAGAAAAACTTTTCTGTTTTTTGTGTGTTTTAGTGAATATTTTGATAATGTGGAATTCATTTTTTGCTCCGAGAAAAATTATAACGTGATAAATTCAATAATACCCATGTTTCTGACTACTGTAAAGACAATACATAATATGAAAACTATCGGATAAAATACTTTTTCAAAAAGAGTATTTTTTGTTTCACCGGATTTTACGTATATTATAGCTTTATACACGACTAATGATACAAAAAATGGGAGGAGTGATAATACCAGAATATTATAACGCGCAGCTTTTACAAAATCAAGACTGAATAACGCCATAAACATTCGCGAGATTCCGCAGCCGGGACAACGAAGCCCTGTAATTTTTTTGAATATACAAGGTATTCCGATACCTGTAATCAATACAAAGAAATAGTATAACAAAAGTATAACCAATACAGGTAATGTGTTTTTTATTAAAATGATTATTCGTTCTTTTTGTTCTTTTTTCATAGCTCCAAATAAACGGCGACACGTTTATTCGTGCCGCCTTTAATGTTATCTTTAATCTTCAGTAGTAATATGTTCAGCAACCCAACGGTAGAGTCTGGGAGTAACCCAAAAACTGTAGATACCGCAAGTAATAATTGTAAGTATCAACCATTTTATCCAGTTAGTAAACAAGCTTCCGCCTGTACCGTTAAATTTAAGCCTTTTACCATTGATAATGGTATGACCAATAATAAAGTCCATCATATAGCACAGAGCCCAAGGTGTAGCAATACCGCAAGTAAAAGATATTATTAAGCTTGCAACAATAGAGTTAACAATGGTGTCAAGAACACCGCCATCCCATGTTGATTTTTTTACGTCGGGTGCCTGATAAGAGATGTTTTGAGTAAAATTCGGAGTAGTGTTATTTGCATTTGCGAATCCTTGAGTCTGGTTAGCTGTTCCGCAAGAGGGGCAAAAACCTACATTGTCGTTTAACTGTGTTCCGCATTTAGAACAAAAAGCCATAAAATCACTCCCGTTTGTTTATTTTACATAATAAATATAACATTTATTAATAATGTTGTCAATAATTCGAAGTGTTTTTGTAATAATAAATCATATATTGTCATAAAGTATAACAAAAAAATAACTGCCTCTCATAAATTGAAAGGCAGAGTTTTAGATTTTCTTGTGATTATTTAATTACTTTTACAAAAACAAGAATGGAAAGCACAATACCAACAAAGGCATAAAGGCCAACCAAAGAGCCTGCAAGACCAAAAATAAATCCGATTATGGGGAGCTTGGAAAGCAATCCGATAACAACTCCGCAAACTACGTCAATTAGTACGTAAACAATAAGTGAAACGATAAATGCATAAAGTTCATCGGATTTAAACGCGCGGGGAAAATATTTCTTTAAAATATCCATTTTAGAAAACTCCTTTACATTATTAGCAATCTGCTTGTTACCACAGAATTGCTTATTCTTTATTTTATTATACAATTTGTTTAAAAAAATGTCAACTATTTACAGTTGTAAAAGTAATACGTTATATGTAGTGTGTTATGTAAATTTCGGAAAATAATAAAGCAGTGTTGAAAAATGTAAAAACATGTGGTATCATAGTAAAGCTGCGACAGTGAAAAGAATGAATTGAGCAGCCATATTGTTGTAATATATTATAAGGAGGACAAGAAAAATGAAAAAAATAATATCATTCATACTGATTTTTGTTTTGTTGTTTATGCTTGCGTCTTGTAATGAAAACAAAGACGTACAACAATCGGACAAAACACAAAATGCATCTAATACAACGATTCAAGATACTACGGGAAATCCAAAAACAGATGAACCCGATACATTTAATTCTCCGGAAACAAATTCACCTGAATCATCATTAGCTGATGATACAACGGCGACCACCGTAACATCGGATACATCAAGAATTGATGAAACGACTATAATTCCGGAAACCACAAAACAACCTGAAACACAGAGACCCACGCCTACACCTACGCCAACACCGGCTGTACATACACACAGTTATAGTTCAAAAACTACAAAAAAAGCGGAGTGTACAGCTGATGGAATAAAAACTTATGTCTGCGAATGCGGGTATTCGTATACTGAAAAAATATCAGCAACAGGTCATTCATGGGGGGATTGGAAAACAACCGTAGCTCCGACTGTATCGACAGAGGGAACCTCTCAGAGAAAGTGCAGTTCGTGTAATGCAACTGAAGAAAAGAAGCTTGATAAACTTCCGAAACCTGACGTACCTAATGCTCCTTCCGTATCCCCTGTAAGTGAAGCTGTACTTCAGCAAATAGAAGATGGATTTTTGAGATTGGTCAATGAGGAACGCGTAAGATGCGGCGTTGGAAAACTAAAGATAGATAGTTATCTTGAAATTGTCGCACAGACAAGAAGTGTAGAAATTATAGAATTGTTTTCACACACAAGACCGAACGGTCAATCTTTCTCTTCGCTTGTAGACAGAAACTACTATGCATATAAAGTTGTTGGAGAAAATATTTGTATAACGTCACACGTTGGTGATGGGTATTATACAGAAGAAGATATGTGGAAGGGAACACCCGAACAAATTGAGGCAACGTACACATGGATCTTTACTTTGTTTAAGAACAGTCCGGGACATTATGCAAATATGATAGATGCAAAATATGAGGATTGCGGTATTGGCATTACTTGTGTAATGGATGAAGAGAGCGGTCTGCCGTTCTTCCATGTAGCGCACAACTTTGGTACGTTATTGAAATAAAAAATTATCCCCACTGATTTTTCTGTGGGGATAATTTTTTACGTAATTGAATCGTTTATTTTTTAATTTGATACCAAAACTCCAACGTGTCATCTTTTTCTAATTCAGGGTTGTACTGTAAAATGGTCTCAAATAACGGGAATAGTCCACAATCGGAAAAAAGTTCAATATTATTTGCTGAATTTGATATCAGCGTAAGTGTCTTTTTTCCGAAGTCAACCTTCATCATTCCGGATCTCATAGAAAGAGAGGAACGAAATTTTAATCCGCATAGAGCTTCAACGTTATTTAGATTATAAGTTTTTCTCCCTTTTTTTATAAAGACAATTCCATCTTCGATCCAATATGTACCTTTTCTAATAAATAAATTATATTTTTTGGTAATCTTTTCATATAAATAAAAAAATAGAAAAAATAACAAGTAAAACCAAAAGATTGTGATTTGTGTGTTTATTAAATTATTCATCCAAATTGCAATAATTAAAACAATGCTTAATGCACATAATGTTTTTGAAAAACTTGCTTCGTAATCAAATTCTGTCTTTTCCATATTATGTTCCTTTATTCTAATGTTTGATTTATTTGTTTTTATATAAATAACATTCTTTATCATGTGAATAGATTAAACCTATTGCTTGTAAATAAGAATAAATTATTGTAGAGCCTACAAATTTCATTCCTCTGGATTTTAAATCATTTGAGATTTCATCAGATAGGTCATTTGTGGTTTTATCTGTTTCATATATGATTTTGTCACCTGCAAAAGTTTTTAAATAGTTAAAAAACGAACCGTATTCATCAATTATCTGTTTAAAAATTTTACTGTTGTTTATACTGGCGTTTATTTTTAATTTATTTCTGATAATTTGTTCGTTGTTCAATAATTGATTTATTTTTTTGTTGTCGTAAGAGCATACTTTTTCTAAATCAAAATTATCGTATGCAAGTCTGAAGCTTTCTCTTTTATTTAAAACACATTCCCAGGATAGCCCTGCCTGAAAGGATTCCAATATTAACATTTCATATAGATATTTATCATCAAAACAAGGTTTACACCATTCATTGTCGTGGTATTCAACGTATTTAGGATTTTTAATATTGCACCAAGCGCATCTTTTTTTGCTATTCATAATTATTTTAACCTTAGATTAAAGTTTCTTTTTTTATTATAACATATTTTTATAGACTCATCAATAGATACAAAAATCCCCACTGATTTTTTCAGTGGGAATTTGGTTTGTAAAAGTTTGTAATTATCCTACTCTTTCAACGATTGTGCCTTCAAAATTAACACGGTAGAGCTCATCATTTTTATGCTCGTTTTGGAAATAAATCCAACCGTCAGCAACGTTTAGAAAAGAGTTGGCATGGTTTAGATAATCATAATCAAGTATCTTTGTTTGTTGACTGCCATCAGGTTTCATTCTGCCAAATGATGATTTTATTGTATTGGCTCCTCTGAAATTGTGTACGAGATAATAAACCCACCCGTCATAACCGTTAAGCATAGAATACTGAACGTTAGTAGTTCCAAAGGAAGCATAGTCACTTCCGTCAACGTTTACGCTTTGAATGGTATACTTATCTGAGATTACAAGCTTTTCGTCTACTAAAGCAAGATCTGTACCACCAAAGCCTACGCAAAAGATTGTTTTGCCCTGGCCGTCAAGCCCGCATTTATAAACCTGATAATTAGATTCGCTTACATAGTAAATATATTCACCGTATACGATGAATTCTGAACAGTCTTCATTTAAAATCTGTGTTACTGAGCTGCCGTCAGTCTTCATTTTATAAAGCTTTCCGCCCCAGAATTCACTTGTATAGTAAATCCACTCATTTTCAACGTAAACACGATAGCTTGTAACAGAGCTAAGTTTTGTTTTTTCTGAGCCATCAATTTTTATCTTATAAATGCCTCCTTTTGAACTGCCATCTGCAAAGTATAGCCACTCTCCTATAACGTTTAAAGAAACAGCGCAGGAGTCACAAATTAGCTGGATTTCACTTTTATCATTGCGCATTCTGTAAATGGAATTCTTACTACCGGCAAAATAAACCCAACCGTCCTGTGTTGTGATTTTGCCAAAATTGTTGGCGTTTGAGGGGGTTGTACCAATAGTGTTTGGTACGGCAATAGGATTGGCACCTTTGCTTACTGTAATAGTTATTGTCGAACCTTTATCTGCCTGGTATCCTGCAGGTACACTTTGAGATATAACATTTCCTTTATTTATCGTGCTACTATAATCCTCATTTGTGATTACGGAAAAACCGAGTTTTTTTAGTGTATCTTCAGCCTCTGCCACTGTACAATCATTAACGTCGGGCAGAGTTATTTGTTCAATTCCTTTGCTTACGACAATGTTTATTTCAGTACCATACTTTGCTTTGGATCCGCCATCTTTGTCTTGGGAAATTACACAGCTTTCTGAAACTTTGTCGCTGTATACAGTACTTGTTTTAATCTTAAAACCTGCATCTTCGAGAAGTGTAGTTGCTTGGTTTATATTTTTTTCCGTAACGTCGGGAATAATAACGCTTCGGTTATAGAATAAAACCAAAAAAATTGCTGTTAAATTGATAATCAATGTGAATGCAATTAGTACGTATTTAAGTATAGATTTTTTCATGTCATTTCCTCCTTAAAGTGTAAAAGTGATTTTTAAATTTAATTGTTTTTCTAAATGGGGATCTACCAATTTAATTATACCATATTTTCTGTATCATTTCAATAGATACAAAAATCCCCACTGAAAAAATCAGTGGGGAAATATTGTTTTATAATTCAGTTATGAATTACTGTTCGTCTTTAATTGCAGCCCGTGCTGATATACACAAAAGAGGAAAAATAAAAGAACATCAATCCTGCGGGCGATTATCTTTCTTCATTTCAAATTAATCTATAATTTTTCTATTTATATAAATCGCATATGCAAGAGGAATGATTATCAGAAATATGGGCGCAATATATAACGATAAGTCATTTTCGACATTAAATATAGAAAGTGAATTTACCAAACAATGTGTTATAATACAGGGGACAAGTGATTTGCTTTTATGAAATATAACAACAAACAAATAGCCTATTGCGGTAGCATAGCATATTTGCATTAAAGTCGGTATTAGTTCTGCACCATTTAACAGATTCACTATATGACCTATTCCAAAAGTCAGGGCGCTTACAACTATGGCGCTTTTAACATTGTTCTTTGCCATCATTCTAAATAAAAAGCCTCTGAATATCAGTTCTTCAATAAATCCGATATTTATCATAGTTAGAATATGGAATATTGTTTCGCTTGCCGAATGGTTTATATTAAAACCGTTCCACAAATTAACAGATATAATTGCAGCCAATGGGATGAAATATAAATACTTTTTTAAATTTCGGACTTTAGAAAATCCATAATAGGCGGTCTTCTTGAGCGACAACACAATTCCGACTAAACACGCGGATAATATTGTATTAGCAACAAAACTGACACAGCTCGTATATCCAAAATTCTGGACGCAGACAGAATTAACTACTATGTATATCAATATTATCAGCACACAAAATAATGTTTCGTGTTTTTCAAATATTTTCTTCATAAAATCACCACATTCTATTGAATTATAAGGGAATTATACCACAATAGTTCAGAAACTGCAACAAAAAATCTCCACCGATTTCTCGGGGGGATAATTTGTTTTATAAAGTCAACAATTACTTTATTTTCTTAATTGCAGCTTGGGGTGCTGAACGCAAAAGGGGGGGGAATTAACTCAAACTTGTTTTTGATATTATTTCATTGTAACATTCAGGAGACGGGGCACCGCTAATATAGTATGTAATGCCGTTAATAACTGTTGTATCCATACCTTGCTTAACAATGCTTCCATCCGAATATTCAATTTCTACAAGAATCGTATTCGTACCAGGTGGAATCAAATCGGGAAACTTTCTATTAGTATCAACCTCAAATGAGTCGAGCCAAGTTATAATTTCATCTAAATGCTCAACAGGAACATCGCTACCTTTACCGTTACCATAGTAGGCATAGAAGGTGATGCGTTTAATGTTTTTCGTGTTGAAAATAGCGGTTGCTTGGTTGTTGGTATCGTTTTGGTTTGTACCTTCGGTTGGTTGCGTATTTGTGATAGGGTTCTCACTGCTATTGATTTTGCTTTGATTCGTACTTTCGGCTGATTGTATATTACTGTTGGTGTTTTTGCCGCAAGCTGCGAAACATAATAACATTATCCCGCAAAGAAAAATAGTTAAAATTTTTTTCATAATTTACTATACCTCCTTTTGCAATTATATTATAACATAAATTTTTATGAACTGCAACAGATACAAAAATCCCCACTGAAAAAATCAGTGGGGAAATATTGTTTTATAATTCAGTTATGAATTACTGTTCGTCTTTAATTGCAGCCTGTGCAGTATAGCATCAAGGGATGACTTTTTACCGCACTTACCAACGGTTGTGATTATACCATTCTGATTTTCTTTTTTCAATAGGTTTGGGAAAAATTGTTGTAATTCAGTCAAACCGATTACATCCCCGATATGTAGAGGAGGTTCATCCTCCTCGTCATCATT
>SVQI01000028.1 GCA_015065455.1 Oscillospiraceae bacterium
TTACTGTAATGTACTTTTACCTTCCCGTCCTTTTTCTTTCCATAGGCGATCTTATTATAGTCCGAATAATCCTTCATAAACAGCGAAAGCACAAACCCGACCGTACAGGTGGTAATGCATCCGATCATAGGCAGATAGTTATTCAGGTTAAACATCAAGCTTGCCACAAAAGAAATAAGCATTGTAATAACCGCGTAAACTGTGTTTCCGGCGGTCCTCACGCGAACAAAATCATTGCGTCTACCAACTAAATCAAGGTTGTTTTCAAGCGCCACAATTGAGGCACTGCTGAAAATTACGGCGACATCGTGAAATATTCTGCCAAGCAAAACGAGATAAAAGCTTTTCCCGACTGTGATTAATATAGCAGATACTAACATGCAAAGACCCCTCATCCTTGCCGAGTTAGTGTTGCCTATCTTTTTTATTACAAAAAGAATTGGAAATTGAAGGGCGATACAAGCAAACTGCGAAAAAGCAGTGAGTGATACTATTTGCGCAGGAGAGAAGTTTTTTACCACAGTTAAAAATAAAGTATCTATTGCTATGTAAAACAGAAGATCGCCTAAAAGGCCATGATACCAAGGGAATATTTTTACAAACAGATTTACCTTTTTCTCCATCGCCATATGCATCCTTTGAATAGATTTTATCTTGATTATATTACAGTTTAGGTGTATAATCAAATATATATAATATGATTACGTTATAATTATTAAGTTATAGGGATGCGATTAAGTTGGAATTATCTGCAAAATATGCTTATCAGGTATATAAAGAAAAGAGCTTTTCAGCTGCGGCAAAAGCGTTATATATCTCTCAGCCTGCACTGAGTGCGGCAATTTCAAGACTTGAAAAAGAATTGGGCATACGCATTTTTGACCGGACAAAATTACCGTTAACGCTCACTTCGCAGGGTAGGATTTATATCGAAAGCATAGAAGAAATAATGGCATGCGAGAGCGACATGCACCGAAGAATCCGCGAACTCTCCGATATGAGTTACGGGTCACTTACGATTGGTGGTTCAAGCTATACTTCCTATTTCCTTATGTCTGAAATCTGCGGTGCTTTTCATAAAAAATATCCCAAAATCAAGGTGACTCTCGATATTGGAAATGTTGGAAGCTCCGATGTTCTTTGGGATAAATTAAAGAATGGTGAGGTCGATTTGTTGGTAACATATGCTACTGACCACAGCAAATACATCACAGAGCCGATTTTTAAAGAGCGGTTGGTTATTGCAATGCATAAGGAAATGAGAGGCGCCGAAGAGTTGTCACACCTTGCTTTAACCCACGAAGAAATATTGATGGGTCAGTATTCAAAGGAACAAGAGATCGAAGATTTATCTGTATTCAATAATATAGAATTCATTAAATATTCTAATAAGTCAGATACCGCACGCAGAATGACACGTATGCTTGGAGATTTTAAAACCGCATCTTGCGAAATTAAAAACGTGCGTCATAGCGAAATGCATTACAATCTGATGTGTGCGGGCATCGGCGCTGTTATAACAACCGATTCGGCTATTCGCCAAAAGCAATACAATGCTGAAAACATACTGTTTTTCCTGCCAAAAAATGAAGAATCCCACCGCATGATATACATTGCAAGACAGCATAGCACAGACGATAATCCCATAGTGAAAAATTTTATACTGACAGCTAAAGATTACTGTGCTTCACAAAAAGCAATTAAATAATAAGACAGGATGCCGCGTATACATCTTCCTTAAGCAACAAAAACGAGGTAAAATTCACCTCGTTTTTGCTATGTATATTCTTGGTGTTTTAATAACACCAGCATCCACTCTTCTGACAATGCCAGTTGCTTTCATATTTCTATCTCCTTCATTTACATCGTAGGGCGGGGGCTTGCTCCCGCCGTTTGGTGCATTTGTTTTTTCGGCGGGAGCAAGCCCCCGCCCTACAATCATTTTACAAATTACGCTGTTAGTATCTGTAAATGGGAGAAGATTATACTGTGAAACATTGCTTTTTGTATGGTTGTGCGCTATAATAAATCTACTTTACATGATTCTTGGAGGACAATCCCATGCGATTTAAGGATTTGTTGCGTTATAGACAAGCATGGCTTGGCGTTGCTTTAATTTGGATTATTCTTTATCATTGTCCGTTAGATTTTGGGCCGCTTGGTTATTTGAAAGCAATCGGGTACGGCGGCGTTGATATTTGCTTGTTTGCTTCCGGCATTGGATGCTTCTATTCTTTATCTTCTGTTTCGAATGTCGTAGAATTTATGAAACGCCGCGTGAAGCGATTGGTGCCCACCTATATTATTTTCATGATTGTTTGGCTTGCCTATCAATACATTTTAGGGAATTTTGGATTCCAAATGGCTGTCGGAAATCTGTTAGCTCTTCAAAATTTTACTGGGCACAAGCATAGTTTTAATTGGTATATCAGCGCAATATTCCTTTTCTATATTTTAGCGCCATATTTTAAGATAATCGTTGAACGGGCAAGCTCTGTACGCAAGATCGTTTTCCTGGTGTTTTTGCTTGTATGCTCCATTCCTTTTTGGAAGGCGGATACATATATCATTACCATTACGCGGCTGCCGATTTTTTACATAGGCATGGTTTTTGCGGATATGTGTAAAAACAATAAGCAGATTAAGGGCCGGGAAATCATAGGTATGGTTGCTGCGTTTATACTGGGCATAGGTTCTCTCCTGTCCTGTATTGTTTTCGCCAAGCAATATTTGTGGTCTTATGGATTATATTGGTATCCCTTTATCCTCATCACGCCAGGCTTGTGTGTTGCCATTTCCTACGTCTCAATGATGCTTGAAAGAACAAAAATTTTCAAACCCATTGTTTCTTTCCTGTCCTTATGCGGCGATTACTCTTTTGAGTTATATCTGGTGCACATACTGCTGATTTCTGTGATTTCTGCATTCTGCGGCGCCCAACGGCAGCTGGTGCGGTGGCCAACGGCAGTTGAGCGCCGCTAACGGCAGCCCTAAATCA
>SVQI01000002.1:0-91901 GCA_015065455.1 Oscillospiraceae bacterium
GAAATTCTATGTCCAAACCTAAGAAAAACCTTGAAAAAGCCCGTCAAATCAAGGGTTTAGGAAATTCTGGTTTGAAATAATTTTTTAAAAAATTTTCTGCAATTTGCAGGTCATTTCTATAAACAACTTGTACAGTATAAGAATAGTCAATAACTGATTTCCATGATCTGTGGTGCAAAACAACTGTCACCTGTAGTAATTACAGAAAAACCGCTTCCTTTTATCTTGGATTTTAATATTAATCCTTCAGATCTTGTTATGGTTCTTGTGCGCGGCTCAACTATCAACGGTATGAGATCAATAGTTTGATAACCTCTGCTTGATAAAGAATTTGAAACAAGTGAGCCTCCCGCTATCTTGTTATCCCAGTTTGAGCCAAAACTGCAAAAACGGGCAGAAAATTTGTACGAACCTAACTCTATTCTGTTATCATTCAGCTTTGGTATGTGTAAAACAGCTTTTTTTATACGGTTATCCATAATCTCTGTAATTTTCGAGTAGTCAAGTCTGGTATATAGCCATTGTTCTCCATACGTTGTTGTGTTTCCGATAAATCCTATGCTTCCAAACGCATTGTTAGATAACGGATTCATACTCTCAACAGTAGTATCCTGAAATAGTTTATTCTCATAAAGATTTGCCTCAAAGAAAACGTACTGCGCTAATGGACTTGTTGTGGATATATCAATTTTATATTTCTTATCAGCAAGCTTTTGATATTCCAGCTTGGCAGGAGCAATTACGTTACCGATTGAATCCATAGAACCTATGCATGAAAATACTATAAACGGTCTGAAACGCTCTTTCATAAATGCAAAACATTTGTTATTTGCTCTAATGTTTAAATATGACTGTCCAATATTCACTATAAAACTAATTTTTGGGTTGCTTTGCATATTATATTTCATGGCAACACCATTAGTAGTTGGAATGATAACGTTGTCCCCACACCGCACTTCGCGACTGTGAACAAGCGTAGGCTTTTTCTCTAATTCAATAGAACAAGATCCTTCAGTATTTTTCAATATAATATTATCAGATATAATAATGTCCGCATTACTTCCCACGGCATGAGCTGTACCGGAATCAAAATAAAATTTTGGGTTAATAAGCTTAAGCGTTTTTTGATTATAGATTGGAGTGGTAAAATAGTACGCAGTTCTAATCCCACTATTTTCCATACAGACCACTCGATATCTATTACTATTATGAGGGTCATTTATGATCAGTTTCCCTTTGCGCAGTTTTTCTATCTCTCCTAAAACAGACTCCATTCTTAACACCTCCCATCCCTTTTTCTTTCAAAGAATCTCTGCGATTTAGATTTACCTTTACCAATACGGTCCAAAAGGTTGTCCACATCACCTAATAATTTAATATTAACCAGTTTTTCTGCAATATCCTCTAATAGCCACAGGGCTTTTTTCTCGCTGTTTTCACAATACTCAACCTCAAGTTCATAATCTGTGTATCCAAGATATGTATTGCGATCAAGTACCATTTCACATAAAGCATCTTTATATATAATGGTTCGATGTGTTACAAGTTTACCCTGACAGCTAAGACCCTTTTCATTAAATATTCTTGGATCAAACTCTGTTTTTTTAACCAAATCTTCTTCAATACTGCAATCATAATGCTTTGATGAATGATTTTTTACTGTTGCTTTAAAGATACCGTCTTTTTCGCGAATTCTACAGGTAATACCTTTTTTGTTCATAGAGAAATCACCCGTGTCAAAATAATAATTAGTTTGAGTCTTTGAAGATAAATTTCCAAACAAATTATTAGTGACATCATACTCAGCCTCGGTCAGCATAAGTTTCTTTTCATACTCCGTCACAAGCTCAACTCCTTATAATTTTTCCTGATGCATTTTTTGGAATCTCATTCAAAAGATTGATACGAGTTGGTATCTGATACGTAGGCAGGCTCATACGACATAGTTCTTTTACTTCCTCTGTATTTGAAAAATCACCAACAACATTCAATACGATCTGAACTCCAAATTTTTCATCATTATGCCCATAAGCATAAACCTCGCGCACCCGCAAATCTGTTTTTAGAGCACTCTCGATTTCTTGCGGATAAATATTCATTCCACCCTTAATTATTAAGTTATCACTTCTTCCTATTATTTTCAGCAAACCGATATCATTAATTAATGCAAGATCTCCCGTGCATAACCATCCGCTTTTCATAAGTTCAGAGGTCTTTTGAGGGTTATTGTAATACCCTGTCATAACATTCTCTCCCTTTACCCAAAGCATACCAATTTCATTTGCACATGTGGGTTGTCCTTCTGATGAAATAATTTTCAGCGACACCGAACGCAAAGGAATACCTACACAATCTGCATATTTATTAAACATATCAGGGGGAAGATAGGATACTCTCGGACAAGCTTCAGTAAGACCGTAAACGTGGTATATATTTGCTTTTGGAAAAGCGTTTGCAATTCTCATTCCGGTTTCAAATCCCATACACTCTCCGCTAACACATATATGTTTTAAATAATCATTATCTGTCTTTCTTTTAAAACGTGCCATCATTGAAATTAATGTTGGTGTTCCGCAAAAGGCAGTAATTCCATATTTTTTTAGCTGTTTGTTAATCAGCGCAGGATTAAATGTACCGGGATAAAATTGTATTTTTGTTCCCTTTATAAGCGAGGTAAGAAACTCTCCGGTAAGGACAGCACAGTGATATAACGGTCTGGAAATTAAAATCGTGTCAGAAGAATCTATACCAAAATATAAAGCAATATCAGATATATTTGTTATTACATTTGTTTCCGTCAACATTGCCCCCTTGGGAACACCCGTTGTTCCCGAAGTACACATAATAAGAACAGGATGCTCCTTCGGTTCGGTATAGTCAGAATCCTCAATATATGTAATCTGAAATATGCCGTTCTGATCAGTAATAACAGCCTCGGGGTGAATTGTTTCTAAAATTTTATTACAATGAAGTTCCCCATAGCGTTGAGACAACGGTACGGCAGTCACTTCTGCAGCAAAACAACACAAAACAGCAATACTTGCCGCCATTTCAGATTGGCACATAATTGCACAGCATTTTATACCGTAAAGTTTTTTTGAAAATTCTTCCACAAAATCGACTATTTCTTTATATGTCATACACATATCATTCTCACAAACTGTCTGCTGAGAATAATTCTGCATTTTATCTTTGAGATAATTCCACAGTTTCATTTTTCTCCTCCATTTTTATTTATCAAACTATAAGATAAACGGTATTTTTATTTAGTCACTCTCATTACAAAAATACCTATTCACCATACTGATAACACTTTGAACAGTATTCAATTCAAATGGATTCATATCAGACTCATCTAGTTCTATTCCAAATACATCTTCAATCTGTACAAGCATAGTTACCATTAATATGCTGTCAAACGCAAGATCACCTTGCAAAGTTGCATCAACTTCAACACTTTTCTGACCGCTTAGTTCAGACAAAATACCTTTTACTTTTTCTTCAATATTCATTTTTTATCACCCTTTCCACTTCTGATTTAACTTTAGTATAACATTCTTCAATTGGCATTTCTGTAGATATAAGGATACCATTATTTGCCTTGCAAATTGCGATATATTCATCACGCAGCCTGTACTGAAGCTCCATATCAATATATCTATCTTTTTCATTTTCACGACTACGTACACGCTTTACGGCAGATTCAACAGGTACATCAAAGAAAAATGACACATCCGGTTTTACAACGAACTCAGCAACTTCATATATCCAATTATCCTCATTAAACCCACGCGCACGAAGATTAGCTAGACACGAATAAAAATATCTATCACTGATTACAATATTTCCGTTTTCCATTTGCGGTTTAATTACCTTATTAATATGTTGTAATCTATCACTGGCAGCAAGTAACGAAAGACTTCGATAATCATAAGCATCATGATTCGGACAGTCCATATAAGTTCTAAAAATATCAGATTTACGAACTGCATCTGTGGGCTGCTTAGTTAAAAATACTTTGTAGTTACTTTCAAGCTCTTCTTTAAGCTTTGTCAACATTGTTGTTTTACCGCAACCGTCAAGACCACAGAAGGTAAACAAATATCCTTTCGAATTATTAGGACTCATATTTAATGTCTTCATTACATTTTCACCTCTTTCAACAAATTACATCTGCTATGAGAAAAAAATCGCTCTGTAATATTTTTTTCGCAGAATATGTATGTTTTTTTCTCTTTTGGGTCAACAATTCTGTGAATAAAATCCGGATCCTCTTTCAAAATTTCTTCTGCAAGCTGTAATGCATAGATATTATTGAAATTAAACAGGTACGACATTTGAATAACCGCAAAAGCACATATTTTGTCCATACTAAAAACCTTTGCCCGATTGAATAAATAATCAATATAATCTTTTTTTTCATCATTAAGAAGCATATAAACATCGCAATACTTGTATAGAGTCATATCTCTCATCATTTTTACCCAAGGCAATGTTGTTGCCTCTTTATAAAGATGATTACACAGATGTACAAAAAAATCATCTTTTCTTAATGTTCGAACCCTAAAACCATTTAGTTCTTCATAAGTAGTATTATTAATCATTTCTTCGAGAAGTTCTGTATCACCTAGTTTATAATCCAACGAGAAATTAATATCGATCTCCAAAAAACACATTCCGGGTAACTTGATTTCTTTTATATAGGGAATAGTTTCTCCGCGCATCATTTTTGACTCAATAACCTCTTTTCGAGTAGCCGGTTCGAATTTCCCGTTACGAATGTTTCCCTGTTTAAAATCTGCTTTGAGTAGTGCATTTGCGATTTTGGTTACATCTTTTGGATGAACTAATAAATCTATATCATTAGACGTTCTATATCCATCAGGATAACTTTTGCACAAGTATGCACCTTTTAACATGGCATATTTACAATCGCATTCGGAGAGTATTTCTTCAACATACTGTATACACCACAAAAAACTTTTGTTCTTCTCAATGTTTTTGGTATAAGCCATCTCTAATGAATTTCGAAATTCTCGATTTACCTTTCCTAACAAACTATGTTTTTTTAAGGTTCCATAAGCAACTGCAGACATACGATTAAAAAATAAATGTCCCAACACATTCGGTGTCGCAAATTCAAGCAATGACTTATCTATGTCATCTGACTTAAAACTGCACAATTTTTTAAATAATTCTTTTTCTTTTTGTTCCATTTTAATTTTCCTCCTTATAGTTTTTTACTATTGCAAAATAGATGTACATGTCCGATCATAATGTATGTTTGCCGGCATAAATACACATTATTTTCTTGTTTCGTATAGTAATGTACTCTATTTTCTGTCTACATTCTAAAACATAACCCTGACAAATAATGTCAGGGTTAAAATAAAAATTTTAAATTTTTTATTTGCAATATTTGCTTTAAACATAAAAACCTCCTTAATTTATTTAAAAATAAAAAGCTATAAGCTTTAGGAATGTTTACCGTGTTGATTTTTTTATTGATTTGTGATATAATGGTGTGGATTATTTTAAAGATTAAGGAAAGCAAAACAAAACGTAATGAAGAAAATTAAAAATATATTTCTATTGACATGTGTATTTTTGTTTGTATTCAGTTTTTACGGTTGCAGTAAACCAAACGACAATAGCAACAATCCGGAAACAGAAACACACAGACACATATATTCAATGGCGACGTGTATTACACCTGCTACGTGTGAAATATGCGGTAAAACCTACGGCGGAGTTTCAAACCACAACTATACACAAGGAACCTGCAACACCCCTGCACAATGTCAGGTATGTGGTAAAGTATCCGAAAACCCGATACCTCATACTTTTACCGAAGCTACCTGTACATCACCTAAAACGTGTAAATACTGCGGACTTACACAAGGAACAACTATTGACCATAAATATACTATAGCTAATAAAACAACGCCCGCAAAATGCAAAATGTGCGGTAAACTCTACGGTCACACCATAGATAACATCTATAACATTATGCAAAAACCTGCGCTTCCAAACGGATGCGAGGTAGTTTCTCTTGCTATTGTTTTAAATTATCTAGGATATGATATTGACCCTTTAACACTCTACAATGACTATATGCCGAAATCTCCGTACAAAGCGGGTGACCCATGGGAAACGTACGTCGGTGATGCAACCGGACTTGGACTCGGATGTTACGCACCCTGTGTTGCACTAACAGGCAACCGCTATCTCGGTTATCTTGGCTCACAACACAGAGTGTATACCGCAAGCGGCAAAGAACTGTCAGAATACGAAAAGTATTTAGACGAAGGTATTCCTGTTATTTTCTGGGGACTTATCAATATGAACGGTGTCGACAGATATGCATGGAATGACTATTTTAACGGAGAAAAAGTCGTCTGGCATTCATTTTCTCACTGTCTGGTATTGATAGGCTATACGGACAACGGATACATATTCTGCGATCCTCTTGAAGGTGTCATTGAGTATCCTAAAGCAGACGTAGAAAAGAGCTTTGAAATAAACTTCCGCCAAGCGTGTGTTATACTGAAATAAAAAACATAAAACTGCCTCAGACACATATTGTGTCCGAGGCAGTTTTTATTAAAATCTTGTATTTATATAATCATCGGCTGTAATCGCGCAATAACCAACGCTTACGTATTCACCCTTAACAAACAACGAAGAATTATGCACACCCTCAAATTTCATTCCGCATTTTTCCATTACTCTGCGGCTGACTTCATTGCCGACAATATATCTCGCTTCTATTCTGTGCAAATTCAGATTACAAAATCCGAATTCTATAACCCTTCTTACAGCTTCGGTAGCATATCCCTGTCTCCAGAACTCAGGATTTAATACGTATCCGATCTCAGCGCAATTATTCTCAAAATCAAGCTTTGCAAATCCACAGGTTCCTATCATCTTATTAGTAGCCTTATGAACTAATGCCCAATCATAAAACTCCCCCGCTCTGTATTGACTTTGTACAAAGCTCAAATAATCACGGGTATAGCGCGCATCGGGATGAGGTTTCCAAAGCAAATACCTCGTTACTCTGTCAGAGCGTGAATAGTCATACATATCAAGATAATCCGATGTCTTCATTTTTCTCATGAGCAGTCTGTCGGTTTCTACTGTCGGTATTTTTTTAAATATTTTTAACACGGTATCTTTTTGCATACTCTTCCTCCGACTTTTATTGCATTTTATTATAATACCATCTTTTCCATATTTCAAGATATGCAGCAAAATTTACTTTTACGACATTGATATTTATTGTAATATGTGTTATAATAATTTAAATTTTTAATTATTTAGCTTGGAGTGATATAATGCTTAACGGAAAATTTGCTTTTCTCGGCACGGGTAATATGGCAGGTGCTATCATTAAAAGTATGCACGGGAACTACTCGCCCGATAAAATAGTTCTTTTTGACAAAGATACTTCCAAATACGATTCATACAAAGATAAACCATATATATTGGCAAAAAGCGCTCCCGAAGCTGTTTCTTTGGCTGACTACATCTTTTTATCGGTAAAGCCACAGAATTTTACTGAGCTTCTCACCGAAATAAAAGAATCGGGCGTAAGTCTTGAAAACAAGACCTTCATTTCTATTGCGGCAGGAATAACAACAGACTTCGTTTGTGAAAAGCTCGGACAAGAGGTTGCTGTTATTCGTACTATGCCCAATACTCCCCTTCTTGTCGGAAAGGGTGTTACAGCGCTTTCAAAAAACAAAAACGTTAATGAAAAAATATTTAAAAACATTTGCGCTGTATTTGCAGCATCGGGTACATCATTTACTCTTCCTGAAGAGAAAATGAACGATATTATTTCAGTTACGTCAAGCTCTCCCGCATACGTTTTCTTATTCATCAAGAGCATTTACGATGCGGCTGTTGAGATGGGCTTTGAAAACAAGGATTTGCTTGAAATAATCTGCAAAATGGTGATCGGCTCAACAGAGCTTCTTTTAAAAACAGGAAAGACTCCCGATGAGCTTATATCTATGGTTAAATCCCCTAAAGGAACGACAGAACAGGCATTGAACGTTTTTGCTGAAAATGATTTCTCAGAAATTGTTAAAAAAGCTATGATCAAATGCTCTGAAAGAGCTGAAGAACTCTCCAAAGGTATGTAATTTTACCGTTTCCGCCATCATATATATTATATCGGTGGTGGTATAATGCAAAAAACACAAAACAAAACGCATCTTTTATTTGTTTACACTGTTTTTTCGTGTATATTTTTTATAATCGGACTTACGCTTTGCTACGTTCTCCCGATAGATTCTTATGTCTACAAAGGGCTCGAAGATACGCTTATAAACAGCATTGTCGGGACTAACGGACTTTCTCTGTTCAGACTGTCTGATATTATCCCTTCATTTTTATGTGAAGCTAAATACGTTATATTTATCTTGTTTGCTTCATTTACAAAATACCGTGAGATATTGTTCCCGTTTTTTGTTTCGTTTAAAGGGTTTGTCGTAGGAATCAGCGTTGCTTGTCTTATGCGTTCAATAAAATACGGAAATTTAGACGCAAGTTATGGCTTTTTGTGTTGCTCTGTATTTGTAATACTTTCGGTTTGTCTTATTCTGGTTATATGTTGGCTGTGTGCCACATCATCGATTTACTCAAACCGACTGATTTACCCTCTTAGGCTTAATCTGATTATAAAAAGAAAAGATACATATAATTTTTTACTTGATTTTCTCGCAGTGTGCGGAGCTTTGCTTATAATTGTATTTTTGAAAATAGGAAATTTTAGTCTTATGATTTCCTGAAAGGAATGTTGAAATAATGGCAGAAAAAAGAAAAAGATTTCGCCTTTTTAATTACTCGTTAGACGGAAAAGGCGTGCCGAAGGACGTTGATGAACCCAGAAATTTTAAATTTTACTTTAAACTTCTCGGCAGAAACCTGAGCCGTTTGATGTCGGTAAATATGTTGATTGTTTTCTCAAACTTTCCCATATTTTTTGTCCTTTTTGGTTTGAGCGGAAACTTGAACACCACGTCATATTCGCCCGTATCTTCCCTGTTCGGTCCCATTTATGGAGCTATGAAGATAAGCGGTGAAACATCCCCCTTAACAAGCGCAATAAATGGAGTTCACGCCCTTCAGGTTGAGATATCCGTACCAACTACGGCGACATACGTTATGTATGCGCTAGGACTCCTCGTTCTTTTCACATTTGGTTTTTCTATGGTCGGTACAACTTATATTGTAAGGAACATAGTAAAAGGCGAGCCAATATTCCTGATGCACGACTTTAAATATGCCATCAAGAAAAATTGGCGCCAGGGACTCATATTTGGAATTATAGATCTCGGGCTTTGCGTTCTTATTTTCTACGATATTATTTTCCTTTGGGCAAACGCTTCTCTCGGCTACGTGAACAGTCTTATGTTCTATATTGCTCTTGTGATTGCAATAATTTATTTCGTTATGAGATATTATATCTACATTATGATGATTACGTTTGACCTAAGCATCTATAAGCTTTTAAAGAACGCTTTTATTTTCTCACTTGTTGGCTTTAAGAGAAACTTCCTCGGAACTGCTGGAATTATTATTCTTGCTTTGTTCAGCTATTCGCTTCTTATGGTATTCCCCCCTCTTGGCGCTGTCCTTCCTTTTGTTATTACTATCGCAATCGGTCAGTTTACGGCTATATACACTGCTTGGCCTAAAATCTACAGCATTATGATAGAACCGTATGAAGAAGAGGATACAACACCTAAGGAAGAAGCAATCTTCGTTGACCGAGGATAAACTATAAAAAATAATTCAACCGCTGTTTATTAAAAACAGCGGTTGTTTTGTTGTTTTAAGTATTCAAATGTGTAGGGATTACAATTACTCTGGGGAGGCCTTCCGAAAGCTGTTTATTATTAACGTTTTCGAGAGATGCTCTTGAAACGTTATATTTTTTTGCAACACTCCAGAGTGTCTCATTTTTGTCCGGATAATACAAAACCATAACCTTTTCGTTTACATTCTGAAGCGGCTGGGATTTGTTTATTGCAACAACTTCAACGGTGTCAGCCGAAACGTTTTCAAATAATTCATAGTTTATGCCGATCTCAGCATTTACATTGAGCTTATTATCATCTAAGCTGACTCGTGAATCAAGCACGGTTCCGTCACATCTGCACCTGTATTTTTCTACGTCGCCTATAGGCATCTCGTACCTTACAGGAAATGAAAACTCGGTATTAACGTAACTGCCGTCCTTGTCTGATACAACAGCCTTAACGTTGCATTCTCCGTTAAATACGGCCTTCCCCTGAGAAACATCAACAGAAGCCATATCCACGTCTACTGAGGAAAGTATCACTCTATCAAAAGAAGCTCCCTCTGTTTTTGGAATCTCACCGCTTCCGCTTACGGAAAAGTTTGCACAAGACGTCTTAAGTAATCTTTCCGTGTTTACTCTTTTATAAGTATTGGCATACTCGTATGCTGTTGAAAATACATCGTCTGTAAAGACACTGTTCTCGTTTGAGATCGCTTTAATCTTTGCCCGGCATACAAGGTCAACTTCTATTACTCTGCTTTCTCCATAGCTGTCGTTGGCAACACTGCACTCAAAATCTCCCATATCGAGCTGCATATAACAATTCCATTCACCGTTAGGAAGGCTGACGTCTGAAGTATGAGTTATCGGTATATTTCTTTCAATTACCTCATATTTTTTGTTTTCATCCTCTGATGCTTCAGATATAAGACACCATACTCTTGCAACGCCTTTTATATATAGCTTTCCATCATTATATTTGCATTCGGTGGGAATTACGTCAGCGTCGTGCGCAATAAGATCTCCTATTGGCTTTTGTCCTTTATAATCAATATCCTCACTTACGCGTATATCACTCTCGTTAAACTGAATAAAGTTTACACACTCAATCTCATTTATTTTTCTTTCGAGTGTAAATTCGTCCTCAACCGACGTCGTTCCTATGAGTCTTGGCGAAACGCACACTTTATTTCTTACAGAAACCGAGGACACCACCTTAACTTTCATCATAAGCTTTCTCGGACTCAGCGCGCGTACGGAACGGTTTTTCAGGCTCGTTTGTATGTCTATTATGCTCTCATCGTAAATATTATCAGAATTTGTAAAATTACTATAAGTATAACTTTGGTTTACACATTTTATTTCTCCCGTATCTCCAAGATATATAACGTTAAATACTACCCTTCCGCCTATCTCTGCTCTGCCGTCCTCTGTAAATATATCGTCTTCTTCAGCCTTGGTCTTTACAAGCAATATCTTTCTTATATCAGGCAAATAATCGGGAAGAATGTATTCTTCACTGAGCTCGTTTTCCAGAACCGTTCCCCCAACCTCACTCCAGACACAAAATTCATCCTTTAAGGACGTCTTCATATTTTCAAGATTTTGATTTTTGCTGTTCATAATGCCGACCTCTCTTTATTTCTTTTTCTAAATAATATTCCGTCATAACATAAACTATTACTAAAACATAGTAAATCCGGGTCTTGAAAGAAGCTTATTTATTTTTTCAAGAGCCCCCTTTTCTATCCGGCTCACATACGATCTCGATATACCAAGTCTGTTTGCAATTTCCCTTTGCGTTATGGCATTCTCTTTACCAAGTCCGTATCTCATCATAATTATTTCTTTTTCTCTGTCGTTCAGTTCTTGATTGATAATTTTCAATGCCTTTGCGCTTTTTGTCTTTATGTCAAGGTCATCGGCAATCGTATCCTCACACGCTATAATATCTATGTACGTCAAAGGGTTTCCGTCCTTATCAATATCTATAGTTTCATTAATTGACACTTCGTTCGAAGTTTTTTTCTGTGATCTGAAATACATAAGAATCTCGTTTTGCAAACACTTTCCCGCGTACGTTGCAAATTTTGTTCCGTTCTTTATATCAAACGAGTCAATAGCCTTTATAAGCCCTATCGTACCGACTGATATAAGATCCTCTTGGTTCTTGTTTGACGTATAATATTTCTTTACTATATGCGCAACAAGACGGAGATTGTGCTCAATGAGCTTTTCTCTTGCAACGGCGTCCCCCTCCCTCGCTTTCTCGAAATATAACTTTTCTTCCTCAGGAGAAAGCGGCGGCGGAAAATTTTGTCCACCCGATACTCTCAAAAAAAGATATATAAAATTTAACATTGATTGAAAAAGCATAAAAACACCCCCGTAAAATACTACGCACGGGGGTGTTTTTGTATGCTTTATTATTTAATTTTTTCAGAAATCATTTTAGAAATCTTTTCAGCAGTAAACCCAAAGTAATCATATAATTCGTCAGCATTACCCGAGAAACTTTCTTCAGCATTAATAGCGTGAACGAATACCTCTTTTTTGTATTTGTTGAAATATGAGGCTATATTTTCACCTACACCGCCGCTTCTGATTCCTTCTTCTATAACGAATATATTTTCGTATGCTGAACACAAATCATAGATACACTCATACGGTATAGGCTTTATTTTTTTAAGCTTTATAATTCTTACATTACAAGAATCACTAAGTTTTTTTGCAGCTTCGTATACGTTATATGTTACTTTTCCGTAAGTAATAATAACAACGTTTTTTTCACCATTTACTAAATCTGCAACACAGTAGTCATCTTGATTTTCAAAACAAGAATCATATAAAGTTTCACAACCCTTTGGATATCTTACAGCGCATGGCTTATCGCTGTCAACAGCCTTCTTCAACGTTTCTTTTAATTCAGCGTAGTTTTCAGGAGCGTACACTTCAAAATTAGGTATTCCCATCAAGAAAGAACTGTCATATATTCCCTGATGAGTCATGCCGTCGCCTGAAACAAGTCCTGCTCTGTCTATTGCAAGTACCACGGGCAACTTCTGTATTGCAACGTCGTGTATTATCTGGTCGTAGCATCTTTGAAGAAAACTCGAATAAACGGCAAATACTGCCTTTTTACCCATAGCAGCAAGTCCCGCGGCAAAAGTCAAAGCGTGTTCTTCTGCAATACCGACGTCAAAAAATCTTTCGCTGTGCTTTTCTTCAAATCTTGTAAGACCTGTTCCGTTACCCATAGCGGCAGTAATTGCCACAACTCTGTTATCTTTATCGGCAATTTCTGTCAAGCAATCTCCAAAAGCGGCAGAATAATCATATTTAGCAGGAGAGGTTTCACCACTGTTTTTATCAAACTGACCCACAGAATGAAAAATGTCGGCACGTTCCTCTGCAAATTTATATCCTTTACCCTTTTTTGTCACAACGTGAACGACACAAGGTCGTTTTCTTTTTTTCGCTTGCTCAAGTACAAGCTCAAGAAGCTCCTCGTCGTGTCCATCAATAGGTCCGTAATATTTGAGTCCAAGACATTCAAAATAATTTTTGTTCATCAACAGCTTTTTGACTACGTTTTTTATAAATCTGCCGACACCAAGAATTACTGTTCCGAAACTTTTCGTTTTCAAACAAAAAGCGTATGTCTTGTTTTTAAAATTTATATATGCTTTTGAGTTACTGAAGCTTGATAAATAGCTCGACATAGCCCCGACGTTTTTTGAAATAGACATTTCGTTATCATTCAACACCACAATCAAATTAGGTGTGTCACCCGAACAGTTATTCAAAGCTTCATATATCATTCCGTTTGTAAAAGAACCGTCACCTACAACCGCAATAGAGTATGCGTTATTACCCTTCAGCTTGTTTGCGCAGGCAATACCAAGTGCAGCCGAAATAGACGTTCCGCTGTGTCCCGCGCCAAATGCATCGTATTTGCTTTCAAATCTGTTTGTAAAGCCCGACATACCGTTTTGCTTTCTCAATGTCGGAAAAATATTCTGTCTTCCCGTTAAAAGCTTGTGAGTATAGCACTGATGCCCAACGTCAAATATAATGCTGTCGCTTGGCAAATCAAAAACTCTATGTAAAGCTAAGGTAAGCTCAACCACACCGAGATTAGACGCCAGATGACCGCCGTTTTCGGATACTGTATCTATAATACGCTCTCTTATTTCTTTTGCAAGAACATCAAGCTGCTCATTATTCAGTTTTTTTAAATCAGATGGATTATTTATATTTTCGAGATATCCCATTTTTCTCTCCGTTCGCTAAAATAGTCAACTCTGTCTATTCATTTTACCTGTTTTGTGATATTTTGTCAACACGGCAAAATTTATGTTTATTTTTTTTTAGATTTATGTTATAATATTTAAAATCATTTAACCTATAGAAAAAGGACACGTATATGAAGATTGCGGTAGTTGACATAGGCTCAAACACCATAAAAATGAAAATCTATAATTACTCAGGCGAAAAGCTGAATGAATTATATTCAGAAGTGAAAAACACTAAGCTTATATCATACATAAAAGACGGAATTCTTTCCGAGGAAGGTATTTCTCTTCTATGTCAAGCAATTTTTGATCTGAAACAGAGCGCAAAAAATGAAAATGCTGACTCTTTTTCCTGTTTTGCTACAGCTTCACTCAGAAGAACAAAAAACATTGAAATTATAAGACAAAAGGTATTTGAATATTGCCAAGAAACGATAGATCTTGTATCGGGAAATACTGAGGCTGAGTTCAGTTTTTCGGGCATAAAAAACACTATGGACGACTTTTTTGATAACGGAATTATGCTTGATATGGGCGGAGGAAGCACGGAAATAGTTTCTTTTGAAAACAAACGAATGCTTTCATCTTACAGTATGAATTTCGGTTCACTCTCACTTTATCTTGACTATGCCGAACAAGGATTTGATTCAATGAAAGCTTATGCGGTCAACTGCCTTAAACAATGTCCTTTTTATCCCGTTAAAACAAAAAATGTGATTCTTGTCGGAGGTACCGCCCTTGCAATAAACAAACTGTATACGTATTTTTATAACAATGCATTAAAATACGAAATGGACTGTGACAAATTAGAGTATATGTATGAAATTTTAAAAATATATGACGACAGCACATTGGCTATTTTGAAAAAATACGTGCCCGACAGAACAACTACAGTCATACCCGGATTAAGTGCATTTTTAGCAATATTTAAAGAATGCGGCATTGAAAAAATCAAAGTTTCCACTGCGGGAATCCGCGAAGGATACGTATACGAAAAAATACTGAAAGAAACGGATATTCTACTATGAAAGAACGCGAAAAATTTGAAAACGGCAATATCTTTGAAGGTATTGTTTCATTCCGCGCAGTGCTATCGTCTATTCTTGACAAAAAAAGCGACAGAAAGATTTTAAAAGTATATTACGACATCGAAAAAACGAAAAAAAAGCCTAAGGAATTTTCTTTTATCAAAGCAAAATCCTACGAGCTTGATTACGAAATTGAGCTTGTTGATAGCGATGCAATAAACGAGCTTACTCTTGGCAAAAATCACGGCGGCTTAGCCTTTATATGCTCTGACAGAATGTATCAGAAATTAGATAAAGCAAGTATAGAAAAAAACGGTTTTTACGTTATGCTTGAAGGAATAGAAGACCCCTACAACTTCGGCTATTCTCTTCGCAGTCTGTATGCGTCGGGTGTTTCGGGAATTATTGTTCCCGAAAGGAATTGGCTTAGCGTAGCGGGAATCGTATGCAGGGCGTCCGCGGGCGCATCGGAAATGCTTTCAATTTTTATAGCTGATGACGATAGCTTTGTTCCGCTTTTTAAAGATAACGGATATAAAATAGTTTGCGCTGATATTGACAACAGCGTTTCTATGTATGATGCAAACTTGAAAAAGCCGTTACTTATGATAGTTGGCGGTGAAAAACGCGGGATTTCTAAAAGCGTTTTAAAAACTGCTGACAGCATTGTCAGAATCGAATACGGAAAAGAATTTGATGCAGCGCTTTCAGCAGCGTCAGCTTCAACAATCCTTGCATTTGAAGTATACAGACAAAACAGATAAAAAATAAAGGTTGTATCGGTTTAAATTAACCTATACAACCTTTTTTATTTTAACTAAATTATCTTATTTTCGGAACAAATCCGACTTTTTTATATACCTTTGAAAGTGTTTTGTTAGCAAAATAATTTGCCTTTTCAGCGCCCTCTTTCATAATACTTTCAAGGTACGCCTTGTCAGCCATAAGCTGATTAAATCTTTCCCTTACCGGCTGAAGTCCGTCGGCAACAGTTTCACCAACCGCAAGCTTGAAATCCCCGTAGCCTTTACCCTCAAACTCGCTCTCTATTTCACTCATCGACTTACCTGTAAAGCAAGAATAAATAGTCATAAGATTGTTTATTCCATCTTTGCCGTCAGCAAATCTGACAACGGTATCAGAGTCTGTAACTGCTCTTTTAAATTTTCTCATTATAGCGTCGCGTTCATCAAGTATACCGACAGATGCATTTTCGTTTTCGTCGGATTTACTCATCTTCTTAGTAGGCTCCTGAAGCGACATAATTTTAGTTCCGTTCTTTTCCATATAACCTTCGGGAATTGTAAACACATCGCCGTAGACCTGGTTAAATCTCATAGCTATATCTCTTGCAAGTTCGATATGCTGCTTTTGGTCACTTCCAACCGGAACTATCGCTGTCTGATACAAAAGAATATCAGACGCCATAAGTACGGGATAGTCAAATAGTCCTGCATTGACGTTAGACGCATTTTTCTGGCTTTTATCTTTAAACTGAGTCATTCTCGACAATTCGCCGAACATAGTATAGCAGTTCAAAATCCAGGAAAGCTCAGCGTGCGCGGGAACGTGACTCTGTACAAACATCGTATTTTTTTGAGGATCAAGACCGCATGCTATATAAAGCGCCAGGATCTCATAAGTTCTTCTGCGAAGTTCGGCAGGCACCTGTCTTACAGTTATCGCGTGCATATCAACGACACAGTAGATAGAGTCAAATTCGTCTGCCTCAAATTTCTTCCAGTTCTTTATAGCGCCAAGATAGTTTCCGATAGTCAAAACCCCGCTCGGCTGTACTCCCGAAAAAACCCTCTTTGGTTGCTGTATATTTTCCATATTTCTTTCCTCTGTACGTTTTAGTTCTTTTGCATTATGTTTTTATCGAGTTCATCAAAAACAATAAGCTTTACCCGAATATTTTAACATAACCTGCCATTCTTTTCAAGTAGTTAAGCAAAAATTACTTGAATATTAATATATTCTGTGGTAATATATATTATATATTTGCATTTTTTAGCGAGGTAAAAATAATGTCAGAATACGCAAACTACGACGACTTCTACGATCCCGATGAGGAAAACGAATTTGACGCGCGAAATAACAAAAAAATAACTATAGGGAAAATTATTAAAAAAACAATAACTTATTCACTGAGATTGCTTGCTCTCTTTGTAGCAGGACTTTTGTTCTACAGAATTATGATCAGCAAAGCACCCGAACAGTCCAAGGAATTTTTATGGACAGAAACCTCAATTTCAGCATACAATGATAATCCGTCGGAATTTAAAGCTTATCTCTACAAGCATCCCGACAACTTCTCACAAGACGGCTTGTTTTCTGCAAATGACGTATATTTTATTCCGTCTATCGGTCAATTTCAAATTACAGTGAGATATAATAACAGCACACTCAAGCGCATCGCAAAGGAATATGAACTCAAAGAAATTCCTGACGGCGAACAGTTCGTATATACCATTACCGATACTTTAGGAAATACCTATACAGATTATAAAATTATTTCGTTTAAGAAAAACATATACAACTACAACAGAATAGTATTCGAAAACATAGACCTCAACGCAACAAAAAATAATTCTCAAAACACTCCTCAAACAAACGAAGAAGAAAAAGAAGAGTTTTATTTATTGTTGAACGTCTATTATGCTAAAGATGTCGTTTTGTCAACACCTCTCGGCATTGTTCCTGTATACGATAACAAATTCTACCACGAGCCTATTGATCTAAGCGAAAAACTTTTTAAGAACAATAAGGCAACTTCGGGACTGTCTACCCCCATTGAATACGAAATTAAAGAAGAACCCGAAGATACTCAAGAATAAAATATCCAAAAAAGGAGACACACTAATGGTACTCAAACCCAAAGAATCTATAATCAGCTACCGCTGTCCGCACTGTGGAACTACCGTTATGAGCATGGTAGGAACTTTTGCATTAAGCGGAGACCTTATAAAACTCAAATGCAGCTGCGGAGAAAGCGAACTTATTATTTCATACACAAAGGACAACAAAATTAAACTCTCTGTTCCCTGCCTCGCTTGCGAAAATCCTCATACTTTCAGCATAAATTCTTCAACGTTTTTTGAAAAAGAATTGCTTGAACTTTGTTGCAAAGTACTTGGGCTTCCAATCTGTTTTGTAGGTAACAAAGACAAGGTGTTTGAAGCGATAGAAAAGGCAGATAAAGAACTTGCTGAAATGATGGGAGAATATTCTCTTGAAGATATTGGACGTATGAGCGGCAGACCCGAAGGAAGTATAACTGACGCTCAGGTTTCCGAACTCGTGAGATTTATGCTGTGCGAAATGAAAGACGAAAACTCCATCGTATGCAATTGCAAAGATAACGAAGGTGAATACGATTTTTCAATTAACGAGAATGCCGTTGAAATTTTCTGCACAAAGTGTAACGCAAAAAAGACATTTAACCTTAGTTCTGTGCAAAAAGCATCCGACTTCCTGTATATTGACGAGCTTGACTTAAGGTAATTTTCCTTTTATTTCCTGTATATTTAACCCCTTGTGATAATTGTCAATATATTGATTTTTTTACAATAATATGTTATAATATAATTTGTATATTATATATAGCCGATTTGATTGGTAGCTAACAAAAAAGGAGCTGACGGAATATGGTTAAAATATGTGATGTTAATAACCATTCATATTCGTCCCGACACGGCATTTTGCCGGGCGACATACTTATTTCCGTCAACGGAAATGAAATAAACGACGTACTTGATTACAGATTTTATCTGACTGACAGAAAGCTTGATTTGCTTTTATCAAGAAACGGCACTGAATACTCGGTATCAATAAAAAAGAACGAGTATGACGATATCGGACTTGAATTTGAAACCTATCTTATGGACAGCAAGAAATCCTGTAAAAACAAATGCGTCTTTTGTTTTATAGACCAACTCCCAAAGGGACTGCGCGATACTCTGTATTTCAAAGACGATGACGCAAGACTTTCTTTTTTGATGGGAAACTACGTGACACTGACCGGCCTTAAAGATTCTGACGTAGACAGAATTATAAAAATGCATATGAGTCCGATCAACGTTTCCGTACATACGACTAACCCTGATTTGCGTTGCAAAATGATGAACAACCGTTTTGCAGGAAAAAGCCTTGATTATTTAAAAAGGTTTGCAAAAAACAACATAACCTTAAACTGCCAGATTGTTCTTTGCAAGGGACTGAATGACGGAGACGAACTTTTGAACACGATGCACGATCTTGCATCACTGTATCCTTCAGTAAACAGTGTTTCAATTGTTCCGGCAGGGCTGACAAAATACCGAGACAATCTGTATCCGCTTGAACCCTTTTCTCCTGACGAATCAAAAAAAATAATTCAAAAAGTACAGAACTTTGCTCTCCTTTGCAAAAAGGAATACGGAAGCTCAATTTTCTTTTGCGGAGACGAAATGTACCTAAAAGCAGGTATGGAAATTCCCTCGCCCGATTATTACGAGGATTTTTCGCAGATTGAGAACGGGGTTGGAATGATAGCGTCAATGCTTGACGAGTTTGACTATGCATTTGATGAGCTTGATGAATTCCCGTCACTACCGAGAAAGGTTTCTGTAGCCACCGGAAACGCTGCATATAAGTTTATATGTTCTTTGACCGAAAGACTTGAAGAAAGATTCAAAGGGCTTGAAATAAAAGTATATAACATCGACAATGATTTTTTTGGTCATAATATAACGGTTGCCGGTCTTGTCACCGGTATCGACCTTATTAACCAACTGAAAGACAAATCCTTAGGTAGTACGCTGTACATTCCCAGAACGATGCTTGAAAGCGAGGGAAAACTTTTCCTCGACAGTATGTCCATAGACGAAGTATCTGCCAAACTTAACGTAAAAATTGAAACTATTACCAACGATGGCGAAAACTTTATGCGCTCTCTGTTGGGATTATAATACCGAAACACACCAAATAATCAGGACGGTAAAATGAATATGAAAAACAACAACGAAAAAAAAGAACTTAAAATTGTTTTGAGTCCCGAGCTTTACGATGAGCTCAGATTTACATTCCGCCCGGCACAACTGGAAAATATTATTTACAAGCCCGAGATTATAAACGAAACAAGATGGCAATGCTGCTGCGGTTCAGAGTGTGAGCTTGACGTATGCCCTATTTGCGGAATGGAGAAGCACACTGTTTTCTCAAAGGTAAATCCCGGTTATCTTGCAAGACACCGCAAGGCAAGAATTGCAAAACGCAGAAAAGCTGCACAGGATAAGCAGGCGTTAATGGCAGCCCAGATGCTCAGAAAAAACAAGAAACAGCAAAAAAACAACAACAAAAAAGTAGGTACGCTTATTGGGATAATTTTTCTCTGCATAGCAATCCTCTTTTGTCTTGTTATTATATTTAAGACGGCAGACAAGCCTACAATAGCTGACCCGTCCGTTGATACAACCTTAAACACGGGCGAAAACACAACTCCCGACACAACGGATAAGCCTGTCTCTACAGACAAACCTACTCCGTCGGAAACACCTTCATCAACCGACACAACCGATCCACAGCCTTCAACAGAGCCGGCAACTACCCCGCCCCCTGTAACTACTATTCCTTCTGAACCCGTTCAGGTTCCTTCGGAAAATACAGACGGTGTAGTATCCACTGTTGCAGACGGCACGTGGCCGGAGGGTGCCTCGGGTAATACCTCTGTTGGCGGACTTGTTTATACTGACGGCCAATATGATTACATAGCAAAGAACGGTATAACAATACTTGACAAATCCGGAAACGAAGTTGCC
This sequence comes from Oscillospiraceae bacterium, assembly GCA_015065455.1. GTDB lineage: Bacteria > Bacillota > Clostridia > Oscillospirales > CAG-272 > RGIG1995. The sequence continues at coordinate 20,939 of SVQI01000002.1, forward strand.
GTACTTGCCACAAATAAGGCATACGGAATTACCGGTATTGACAAATATATTTTCTATATCGGTGAACAAAATACGGTATACCGCATAAATACAGAAACAAAAGAAGAAACTGCTCTTACAATTAAAGCTACATTAATCTGTGCATACCAGGGAGAACTTTATTACGTTTCTTCAGAGCCTAAAGGACTTTACGCTTCCGATATTTACGGAAACACAATAAAGGTTCTTACAGTTTCAGACATATACGCGCTTAACTCTACCGCAGATAAATTATACTTCTCTACTGATGATGGTCTTTGTGTTCTTTCTTCAAAAGACGGAAACGTAAAAGTATTCTGCAAGGACGGAGCAAAGGCTACAAGTATAATCGAAATTACAGGTTGTGTATTCTATACAGGTACAGATGGCAGACTTAAATTCTATAACCCCGCTATATCCAGCAGCTTCGGTGTAGAATACCCAAGATACGAAGTAAGCTTTACATACGTTTCTGCATATAATAACAGAGTTTACGTAAGAACAGTTTCCCAGTATACAAATGCTGTCGAATGGATATCTACTCAGTGGACTCCCGGAAATAGATTGTTTGCGCCCTCAGCATTTACATCAACAGGAATTACGACAGACGCACTTTACGTTACCGAAAGCGCTGTTTACGACGGAGAACTTAACAGAACAGCAGTATCTTAAGCTTGCTGTAAAAGAACAGACAAGGAGAAATAAATGTCAAAACCTATTGTTGCAATAGTGGGACGCCCCAACGTTGGAAAAAGTACTCTTTTTAACAAGCTTGTAGGCGAAAGAATTTCCATAGTTGAAGACACTCCCGGAGTTACAAGAGACAGAATATATCACGAAATTGAATGGGCAGGAAGAACGCTTATGCTCATTGATACCGGAGGTATCGAACCCAAGACAGATGATATGATTCTGAAATATATGAGACTACAGGCAGAAATCGCCATTGAAACTGCCGACGTCATAGTATTTATGACCGACGTCAGAGTTGGTTTGACAGCAGACGACAGAGATATAGCAAGAATGCTTCTCAAGAGTCAAAAGCCTGTTGTTTTGTGTGTAAACAAGGTTGATAAAATAGGTGATCTCCCCTACGAATTTTATGAATTTTACGAGCTTGGTTTTATAGGTGATCCTATTCCCGTTTCATCGATTCACGGAACGGGCTCGGGTGATTTGCTTGACAAGGTTTTAGAATATTTACCCGATGAAACCGAAAATGAAAATGAAGACGATGATGCTATCAGTGTTGCCGTAATCGGCAAACCGAATGCAGGTAAAAGCTCGATTATAAATAAGATTCTGGGCGAAGACAGACTTATCGTTTCAAATATTCCCGGTACAACAAGAGATGCAATAAATACGCGTATTGAAAACAAATTCGGTAAATATATATTTGTCGATACCGCGGGCATAAGAAGAAAAAGCCGTGTTGATGACAGAATTGAAAAATATTCTGTTTTACGTTCAAAAATGGCTGTAGAAAACGCTAACGTATGCGTTTTAATGGTTGATGCTACAGAGGGTATTACAGAACAAGATGAGCATATTGCGGGTCTTGCTCACGAAGCGGGTAAACCTACTATCATTGTAGTAAACAAATGGGACCTTATTGAAAAAGACAATAGCACGGTTAATCAGTTTACACAAAAGATTCAAACAGCATTGGCATATATGCCCTACGCTCCCATTCTCTTTATTTCAGCAAAGACGGGACAGCGTATTGATAAGCTGTTTGAGTTTATCAATTACGTATATGAACAGTCTGTACTCAGAATTTCCACGGGTATGTTGAACGACGTGCTTAACGACGCCGTAACAAAGGTTCAGCCACCGTCAGATAAGGGAAAACGACTGAAGATATACTATATGACACAGGTTGGTATTGCTCCCCCCACTTTCGTTATTTTCTGTAACGATGCAGAATTATTCCATTTCTCATATCAGAGATATATTGAGAACAGAATAAGAGAGGTCTTTGGATTTAAGGGAACACCGATCAAAATTATCATCCGACAGAAAGGCGACAACGACAACTGATATGGAAACTATTTACACATTTTTTAACATAGGTATAGTCGCAACATTGTTTGGAACAAGGGGCGAAGACTCCGCAGGCAACGTGTACTACAACACCCCCTGGATATATATAATTCCGGCTCTTATTCTTGTCTTATTTGTAGCATACCTTATGGGAAGCTTTAACTTTGCTACTTTTATCTCAAAAAAGAAATACAACGATGACATAAGAGAACACGGAAGCGGTAATGCAGGAATGACCAATATGATGAGAACGTACGGCACAAAAGCCGCTGCATTCACTCTGCTCGGAGACTTCCTGAAAACAGTTCTTGCAGTTTTTGTGGGATACCTTGTTTTTGGAAAAACAGGTGGTTACGTTGCGGGCTTAGGCGCTGTAATCGGTCACACCTGGCCACTTTACTATAACTTCAAGGGTGGAAAAGGCGTAGTTACCGCTATAACGATGATTCTCTGCACAAAACCTATTCTTGCTCTGCTTTTGATTATTATTTTCGTTGCGATTGTTGCTGCTACGAAATATATATCATTGGGTTCAATCATGTGCTCATTGTTATATCCCGTTCTTCTCCACAACTTTGGCACTGTAGGAATAATCGAATTAATCTGCTGTTTTCTCGTAGTCGTTTTGTTAGTATATAATCACAGAGAAAACCTAAAGAGATTATATGCAGGCAAAGAAAACAAGTTTTCATTTAAAAAAAGCAAATAAATTTTTAATCCACCGAGGAATAAAAATGAATTTTATAAAAAAAGCTATTATTTTAGTTACTTTGGTACTGATAGCAGTGTTGTCATCCTCAATTTGTGTTTCGGCAAATCAAGACACAAATGCTGTTGAAATAAAAAATATTACACTTACCCCTAACTCAAAAAATTTGAGCGACGGTAATATTTCTACGTATACAAGCACAGATACAGTGTCAATAAAAACAGATTCGGATATCGATTCAATCTACATAAGACTTTGGGATGATACGCCGGCATTCACTGTATCCATTGGAGAACAAACGTACAAAAACGAAAATTATTTTCTTCACTCGTTTTTTAAAATTCCCGCTGAAATCAGTGAATGTAAAGAATTGACTGTTATTTTTGAAAGAAAAGTAAAGGTTTCAGATATTTTTGCTTTTTCAGAAGGCACACTTCCCGATTGGGTTCAGGTATGGGATAAGCCTTATGAAAGAGCTGATCTTTTGCTTAACACTACACACGCAGATGACGAACAGTTATTTTTTGCAGGTGTACTTCCCTATTACTCACTTGTAAGAAAATATAGAGTTCAGGTCGTATATTTTACCGACCATAACAAAGCAAACGAGGCAATAAGACGTCACGAGCTTCTGAATGGACTGTGGACGGTTGGCATTAATCACTACCCCGTTATAAATAATTTCCCCGATGCATATTCTGAAAGCTACAACTGGGCATTGACAAACCTGAAAAATGCGGGATTTACAGAAGATGACGTATATAAATTCCAAACGGAAATGCTAAGAAGATTCAAACCGCTTGTCGTTATCGGGCACGATTTAAAAGGCGAATACAAACACGGTCAGCACATCCTCAATGCAGAATCGCTTACAAAAGCTATAGAATATGCAAACAATCCTGAGATGTACCCCGAATCAGCCGCAACGTACGGTGTCTGGGACACTCCAAAATTATATCTCCATCTATACGAAAATAATAAAGTCGTAATGAACTGGGATGAGCCCTACGAAGAACTTGGCGGTAAAACACCATTCCAGATGACTCAAGAAGGCTTTAAACATCATAATTCTCAGCACTACACCTGGTTTAACACATGGCTGAATGGAAAAAATACAAAAATTACACTTGCCTCACAGATAAAGACATATTCTCCCTGCGATTACGGGCTTTATAGAACGACAGTTGGTGAGGACGTTCAAAAAAATGACTTCTTTGAAAATCTTATAAACTACGACGAACAGGAACGAATTGAACAAGAAAGAATCGAAGAAGAATTAAGACAACAACAAGAGGCCGAAGAAAGCAGACGACAGGAAGAAAGCTCCATACAAGAGTCAATAGAAGAAGCTTCACGACAAGAGGCATCAAGACAAGAATTGCAAAAAGCTGAAAATCAAAAAACGCAAGATAATAAAAAAATTATTGGCATAATCGCCATAGTAATTTTAGTTGCATCTAGTCTTACACTCGCTTTGGTTGTAATAAGAAAAAGATAAAATAAAAAAAGAGTTGAATTTAAAATCCAACTCTTTTTTTATGTGTAAATTAGAAATTGATCTTGTTCTGGATATACTCTTCAAGACTGTCAATGGAGATACGAACCTGTTCCATTGTATCACGGTCTCTTACAGTTACGCAACCGTCTTCTTTAGAGTCAAAGTCGTAGGTAATGCAGAGAGGCGTACCAATTTCGTCCTGACGACGATATCTCTTACCGATAGAACCTGTTTCATCGTAGTCCGTCATAAACTTAGATGCAAGAACTGAATAAACCTCGGTAGCTTCTTCGGAAAGCTTCTTTGAAAGAGGAAGAACTGCGCACTTGAAGGGCGCCAACGCAGGATGAAGTCTGAGAACGTTTCTTACGTCGCCTTCGCTAATCTCTTCTTCATCATAAGCTTCAATAAGGAATGCAAGAACAACACGGTCTGCGCCAAGAGAAGGCTCAATGCAGTAAGGAATGTAACGTTCATTGGTTTCGGGATCAAAATAACTCAAATCCTTGCCCGAATGTTCTGAATGTGCCTTAAGGTCGAAGTCAGTACGGTCAGCAATTCCCCAAAGTTCGCCCCAACCAAACGGGAAGAGGAATTCAAAGTCTGTTGTTGCATTTGAATAGTGTGAAAGCTCTTCGGGTTCGTGATCGCGAAGCTTGAGGTTTTCTTTCTTCATGCCGAGAGAATAAAGAAATTCTGCACAGAAATTCTTCCAATAAGCAAACCATTCAAGGTCAGTGCCGGGTTTACAGAAGAATTCAAGCTCCATCTGCTCAAATTCACGTGTACGGAAAGTAAAGTTTCCGGGAGTAATTTCATTTCTGAAAGACTTACCGATCTGAGCAATACCGAAAGGAATCTTCTTTCTTGTTGTTCTCTGTACGTTTGCAAAGTTTACAAATATACCCTGAGCAGTTTCGGGACGCATATAAAGCTGAGACTGAGAGTCTTCTGTAACGCCCTGGAAAGTCTTAAACATCATATTAAACTTACGGATAGATGTAAAATCAGTCTTTCCGCAGTTTGTACAAGCAACGTTGTTTTCAACAATGAAGTTTGACATTTCTTCGTTTGTCATACCTTCAACCTTTACGTCCTTGCCATTTTCTTTTGCCCATTCTTCAATAAGCTTGTCCGCTCTGTGTCTCATCTTACAAGATTTACAGTCGATAAGCGGGTCATTAAAGTTTACAACGTGGCCGGATGCAACCCAAACTTCAGGGTTCATCAATATTGCACTGTCAAGACCAACGTTAAGCTTGGATTCCTGAACGAATTTTTTCCACCATGCTTTTTTTACGTTATTCTTTACTTCAACTCCGAGAGGGCCATAATCCCAAGAGTTTGCAAGACCGCCGTATATTTCAGAGCCGCTGAATACAAAACCGCGGTTTTTACATAATGCAACGATTTTCTCCATCGTCTTATCTGTGTTATTCATAATGATACCACTCCTATATATGATTAATTATTATTTACTAAGCACTATTACTAACGAATATCTTTCTGAATCTATATAATATTCAAATTTCATTATAACAGATAAGCAACAAAAAATCAAGCATAAAACACCATTTTTCAACAACCATTTTGATCATTTGAAATTAACAAGAAACGAAACAAACCAAATACAAAAAAGGAATCGGTGTAAACCAACTCCCACTTTAACTTATTTAATCCCTACTGCGTAAAACCAATCCGACAACAATATGAATAATAGCTATAATGACCGCTATTGTAATTGGTATCGCACCTTTGTCATTATCATAATCAACTATTAAAATACAACCAAAAATGAACAGGGCTAATACAACCAACAACACAAACAAAGCAACAATTAAACATATGCTTCTATATTTTGTGGACTTTGCTGTGTGTTCCGGAACAATATACATCATCAACTCGAAAAAAATTTCAATGCATACTTCATATATAAATTGCATTATTTCACCGCCTTAAGTATATTATATCATAAAAGCTGCGAAGGGACAAGAGTTAGTGAAATATCGGCAGAGCCGATGTGAAATAATGACTTACGGTCATTGTGAAATTTGATGCTTCACATCAAGTGAAATGAAATAAATCCCCTCACGCGTCGCAGCACATTTCATGTTGCGTAGCAATATTTCACACGCAAAGTGCATTTCACAAATCCCGCAAGGGATTTATCTCGTTGAAAAAGAAAAGACACGCTACTCGCGTGTCTTTCTTTTTCTATCTCTCGTGTCCGAAAAAGAACTGGTCAAAAACCGAGGAAATCTTGGTTATTTCTGATTTTGTTTATCAATAATTAATTTTCTAAGCAAATCGGGGGATTCAAAGTTTGGAATCTCAAATTTATCAATATAATCTTTTAATTTTTCAATGGAGTAATGTTCTAAAAATCTTGTAGCATCATCAACATAAAATTTACATCCAATTTGCTTTGAAATATAATTCACAACATCTAAAGATAATAAATGAAACTCAGCATTAGCATATACCGTATGGGATTCTCCGTAAACAAAATAATGGTTTGAGTTTCGTTCCTTTTTCAATGAAAGATAAATGATTTTATTATCATCATTATCAAATTGAATAAAACAAGTATCACCATTATGTTGTATATTTGTAGGCGAAAACTTTTTATCAATCAATGTGATAATAGATTGAAAACCAAGTTGATTACAATGTCTCAAAAAACCTGTTTTTTGCCAAAAAATAATTCCGCACTTTTGAAGTCCTATGGCTCCATTTGGATCAATTGAATTATCTTGAGAAAATATTAAATTCTTCATTTCATCACCGCTTTGGATTTATTATAGCATAAAGGTGGCAATAAATCAATGCGAAGCATTGTATTTAAAATTCGTGGCGAAGCCACACCTTTTCTTTTATCTCTTCTCTCTTATCTTTCATCTGGAAAAGTCACGCGTTTTAGAGAAGAGTGAAAAGAGAACAGAGAAAAGTGAAAAGTACAAAAAGAAAAAGCCACACGACGTGTGACTTTTTCTTTTTGGCACCCGCAACAGGAATCGAACCTGTAACTAACCCTTAGGAGATACTGAGAGAAACGGGTATATTCCTATCGGATACTTTGATTTAATCACCGGTCACTCGGTTTGTTATCGAGTACCGAACATCTTACATATAATAACTCTATTAAACAAAGACCTTTACTAACAGCAACCTTCCTTCATTGATCTTAATCATCGCTGTATGCCCTATTAACACTTCATTGCTTATCCCATATTGATATTCGCAAGTGATTTCAGCATTATCAAGAGGATACTTTGCATTTTTAATGGTGATGCCTTTTGCTGTTCCGGTTATGTTTAGAAGTGAAAAGTAGGCATAGGAATCGTCAACATAAGCCTGTTCACTCGATACGATCTCCATCTCGGAATAATCGTCAACGATCTTCCCCTTCTTACCTGCCTTGTCTAACATAAGAAGGATGGAAACATTGCCAAGCGTATGGTCAAGTCTTGCACCTACAACACCGATCAACAGGAAGTCATCAAAGCCGCGCTTCAGCGCTTCCTTTACCGCAAATACAGTATCGGTATCATCCTTTTCACAGGGAAGAATAATCGTTTCTACATCGAGGTGTGGGTTATCGTGGGAGTCAAAATCTCCCACGATAAGTCCGGGCGTTACTTGAAGTGCACCCAAATGTTTTAGTCCGCTGTCGCAGAACACGATGAAATCATCTTCACACAATCTGCTTCGGATATATTCATAATTGTTTATGTCGGCACCGCCGACAATCACACAGCGTTTCATAATCTCACCTTACAGAATATCAATGTACTCTCCGTTCAGAGCCTTGTTCATACTTCTGACCGCGCAGAACTTACCGCACATGGAGCAGGTATCGTCATGCTCAGGCTTGCGTTCATCACGGATACGCTTAGCCGTTTCAGGATCCAGTGCGCACGCCCACTGTTCCTCCCAATCGAGCTTGCGGCGGGCATCACCCATTCGATCGTCAATATCTCTTGCGTGGGGAATCTTCTTAGCAATATCTGCAGCATGAGCTGCGATCTTGGAGGCGATAATACCTTGCTTCACGTCATCGACGTTGGGAAGCGCCAGATGCTCGGCTGGGGTTACGTAACAAAGGAAAGCGGCACCGCTTGCGGCGGCAATCGCACCGCCGATAGCCGAGGTGATATGGTCATAGCCGGGAGCAATATCGGTAACGATGGGGCCAAGCACATAAAATGGCGCACCCATACAGATGGTCTGCTGCATCTTCATATTGGCTTCAATTTGATCCATCGGCATATGTCCGGGGCCTTCCACCATAACCTGAACATCCTTTTCCCATGCACGCTTTGTAAGCTCACCGAGGCGTACAAGCTCCTCGATCTGACATACGTCGCTTCCGTCTGCAAGACAGCCGGGACGGCAGGCATCACCGAGAGAAATCGTCACGTCATACTCACGGCAAATATCTAAAATCTCATCAAAATATTCGTAGAAAGGATTCTCCTCGCCCGTCATACACATCCAGGCAAACACTAGCGAACCACCACGAGAAACAATATTCATCTTTCTCTTATGCTTTCTGATCTGATTAATGGTTTTGCGTGTGATACCGCAATGAAGGGTTACAAAGTCAACGCCATCTTCTGCGTGAAGACGAACCACGTCGATAAAGTCCTTTGCGGTAAGGGTAGCAAGATCTCTCTGATAGTGAATAACGCTATCGTATACGGGAACCGTGCCGATCATTGCAGGACATTCGCTCGTAAGTTTTCTGCGGAAGGGCTGTGTATTGCCGTGGCTGGATAAGTCCATAATCGCCTCAGCCCCCATATTAACGGCTGCCATAACCTTTTCCGTTTCAATATTGTAATCCTTGCAGTCTCTTGATACACCGAGATTGACATTGATCTTGGTGCGAAGCATCGAGCCTACGCCGTTGGGATCAATGCAAGTATGGAGCTTGTTTGCACATATGGCAACCTGTCCTTTGGCTACAAGCTCTCTGATTTCTTCTTCGGTTCTGTATTCCTTGGCTGCAACAGCCTTCATTTCGGGGGTGATGATGCCCTGTCTTGCGGCATCCATTTGTGTTGTGTAATTTCTCATTGTTCTTGGTTCCTTTCAAGCATATTTTATTTAGAAAACTGACCGGTCAGATCAAAAGCGTGGTTCATAGGTCCGGAGCCTTTCCCCAGGTCGAGCATATCGGCAAGTGCAAGAGAGATATATTCCTTGGCTCTCTGTACGGACACTTCAAGATCATAGCCTTTTGCGAGGTTTGCGGCGATGGCACTTGACAGTGTGCAACCTGTGCCGTGGGTGTTGGGGTTGTTGATGCGTTTTCCCTTAAACCAACGGTACATACCGTTTTCATATAAAAGGTCGTTGGCATCGTTTACGCTGTGTCCGCCCTTGAGCAAAACAGCGCAGTGATAAGTATCACTGATCTTCTTTGCTGCCCCGAGCATATCCTCTTCATCTCGGATGAACATACCCGACAAGACCTCTGCTTCGGGAATGTTTGGTGTCACAACGGTAGCAAGGGGTATCAGATATTCTTTGAGGGTACCGATTGCTTCCTCGCTGATGAGTCTTGCTCCGCTTGTTGCGACCATAACAGTATCCACAACGATATTCTCTGCCTTATGATATTTGAGTCTGTCAGCGATGGTTTTTATAAGCTCGCTTGAAGATACCATTCCGATCTTTACAGCATCAGGACGAATGTCCTCAAACACCGCGTCGATCTGCTGTGCTAAAAATTCGGGAGTCGATTCCTGTACTCCTCTTACGCCAGTCGTGTTCTGTGCCGTCAGCGCCGTGATAGCGCTCATGGCATAAACACCATTCATCGTCATTGTTTTCAAATCTGCTTGAATCCCGGCGCCTCCACTGCAGTCGCTTCCTGCAATGGTCAATGCTGTTTTCATTTTCATAAAAGTTCTCCTTTCGCTCTCAGCATCGTTTTGTATAGCGGCATAAGGTGGTGCCCCCAATCTGCCGCTGATTGTCAAATGTTTTTCAGTATGGGGTCTGCAAAATCCCAAATATAGTAATCGGCAAGATTTTTCAGCTCGTCTTGTCTGTTTTCGTGCCTGTCATAAACACCAACGGTGTGAAATCCGTCTGCTTTTGCCGTTTTTAGTGCAAATAGTGAATCTTCAAAAACACAGGTTTCTTCCTTCGCTGTACCAAGGTGTTCCAGTGCCTTGCGATAGATGATCGGCTTATCCTTGCCAAAGCCGACCTCGGCGCAGGTAAATATTTCAAAGAAGTAGTGCCGAATACCAAGACGTTCCAATGTTTCCTCTACAAGATATCTGTCTGTCACCGTAGCAATGCACATCTTAACACCGTTTTCTTTGAGCCAACGAAGATAATCTGTAACACCGGATTTTGACATAACCTTCGTTCTGTAGATATCCTCTACCATAGCGTTTACACCGTCCACAATTTCTTTGACAGAAAGTGTGACTCCGTAATGCTCACGGTAATATTCGGCTGCCTCCTCCAAGGTAAGCATCATAAAGGTTTCTTTCAGATTTTCATGCGGTTCTTTACCGAGTGTTCGCAAATAATCCTCACCGATGGTGTCCCAGATGAACATAGAGTCAAGGAGTGTTCCGTCAAGGTCGAAGATTGCTCCCTTTAGCATAAGCCAAGCTCCTGCGCTCTTGCCTTTAATTTCTCTGCCGCTGTCTTGGGATCATCCGCTTTCATAATGGCAGATACAACGCAAATACCGGCAATGGGAATACCCGCAAGAACATCAATATTATCCTTGTTAAGTCCGCCGATAGCATTTGCAGGAATCGGCACAGCATTACATATATCACGGAGAGTATCGGTAGAAGTCAAAACGGTCTTTACTTTTGTCGTGGTGGGATAGATCGCTCCTACGCCAAGATAATCAGCGCCCTGCTCGTAGGCTTCCTTTGCCCAAGGAACAGTCTTTGCCGTTGCGCCTACGATCTTGCCATCGCCCATCAGTTTTCTTGCGGTGGCAATGGGCATATCCTCAGCTCCCACGTGAACACCTTCTGCATCAATAGCAAGAGCAACGTCTACACGGTCATCAATAATTAGTGGCACATTATAACGCTTGGCAATGGTGTGTACTTTCTCGGCAAGCTGGATATACTCCCGTGTGCTCTTATTTTTCTCACGAAGTTGCAGAAGAGTTGCGCCGCCTTTTAATGCTTCTTCTACACGATAGAGGAATTCTTCCTCAGTGTAGTTCGTGCTGTCGGTTATAAAATATAAACTTGAATCAAAATTTTTCATTCTCTTTTCCTCACACATATAGATAATCGTTCAGAACCGGCTGTAAGCCTTCCTCTGTAATGTCCTTGTACATCTTGTCAAGGCTACGGTTATCATCAATTTCAAACTGCTCGTCGCCCTGTACTTCGTCGGTTTCTTTGCCCGTGTATTTACTTTCGTGATCACCGATGCCAGTGGAAACACCTGCGGAAATCTTGGTTGCGGCAATTTTTACAATACCGTTGCGGAACTCGGCACTCTCACGGGAAGATACCGTAATACCAACATACGGCAAGAAAATACGGTAAGCACAAAGTACCTGACAAAGCTGCTTTTCGTGAACATCCAAGGGGTTAATTTTATCGTTATTGATGATTGGTCTGAGTCTTGGGCAAGAGAGCGACATTTCAGCGTGAGGATATTTCCTCTGCAAGTAATAGACGTGCAACGCACTTGCAAGAGCATCCTTACGGAAGTCGGATAGACCAAGGAGAGCCGAGAATGCCACGCCTCTCATGCCGCCCCTAAGCGCTCTTTCCTGAGCATCAAAACGGTACGGCCACACACGCTTGTGACCGAGCAAATGAAGCTGCTCGTATCGATCAGCATCGTAGGTCTCCTGAAAGACGGTGACATAGTCCGCACCGCATTCGTGTAGATATTTGTATTCCTCGGTGTTGACGGGATAGATTTCAAGACCAACCATACGGAAATACTTTCTTGCCAGCTTGCAGGCTTCCCCGATATATTCCACATTGCTTTGACCTCGGCTCTCACCGGTGAGAATTAAGATTTCCTCCATACCGCTGTCGGCAATGACCTTCATCTCTTTTTCAATCTGCTCCATACTAAGCTTCATACGCTTGATATGGTTGTAGCAGTTAAAACCGCAGTACACACAGTAATTCTCGCAATAATTGGCTATGTAAAGAGGGGTAAACAGATAAACGGTGTTGCCAAAGTGCTTGCTTGTTTCAAGTCGTGCTCTCTGCGCCATCTGCTCAAGGAACGGCTCTGCCGCAGGAGAAAGGAGTGCTTTGAAGTCCTCTAAGCTACAGGTGTCGTGCTCCAAAGCTGCCTTTACATCAGCGGCGGTGTATTTTGAATAATCGTAAAAGTTCATCTGCGCCATCACATTTGCACAAACGTCCGACTCAATAACCTCCATCCCCGGCAGATATTCCATATGATTCTTTCGGGATGACGGATCGGTTTCAAGCCTGTGCTTTTTCGCAAGTGCTTCCTGCGACAAATGCTCCGAATCCACAAAAAACTGATTTTCCATAGCTTTCACCTTAATCTCTGAGGAAGCCTGTCAGAGGATCGGATGCAGATGCGCCTCTCGTTAGCACTCTGCCAAGACCGGAAAGGTATGCCTTACGTCCGGCTTCAATAGCGTTTTTGAAGGCAGAAGCCATCATCGGAAGGTCACCTGCAGTCGCAAGGGCGGTGTTCGCCATAATAGCGGCGGCACCCATTTCCATTGCTTCGCAAGCCTGTGAAGGTCTGCCGATACCTGCATCAACAATGATAGGCAAGTCGATTTCGTCAATCAGAATTTGAATGAACTCCTTTGTTGCAAGTCCCTTATTGGAGCCAATAGGCGAAGCAAGAGGCATAACACTTGCTGCACCTGCGTTTACAAGGTCACGTGCAACATTGAGATCGGGATACATATACGGCATAACCACAAAACCTTCTTTGGCAAGGATTTCGGTTGCCTTTATGGTTTCTTGATTGTCGGGGAGCAGGTACTTGGAGTCACGCATAATCTCAATTTTTACGAAATTACCGCAGCCAAGCTCACGGGCAAGTCTTGCAATACGGACAGCTTCTTCTGCATTTCTTGCTCCGCTGGTATTGGGAAGCAATGTAATACCTTCGGGAATGTAATCAAGGATGCTTTCCTGTGCCTTGGTGTTTGCACGGCGAACCGCAAGGGTGATGATCTCTGCACCCGCATCCTTGACCGCTGCCTCAATGAGCTTCATGGAGTACTTACCGGAGCCGAGAATAAAACGGGAATTAAACTCGTGTCCGCCAATGATGAGTTTATCGTTGTTCATTTATTTTTCCTTCTTTCTTTAAGTTTCAAATTCGCCTGCTAAGATACGCAGAACTGTATGTGCCTGATGAGCAGCACAGAGCATTACACGGCTCGATACCAAGCCTATATCGTCATTTACATCGCTTATTTCATCTCCGCATAGATAAAACTTACTTGTGATTTTTCTTGTTTGAACGGTATTTACACTACCCATTCCCGCCATCCCCGATGCCGCTACAAGAAACTTGTCCGGCATTGTTTGAAGCACAAGATTTGTCAGCATCGCCTTAGCTTCGGCATTATCAAAGGCTTCGCAGATAATATCTGCATCTTGTAGCAGATGAGCGAAGTTTTCTTCCGTAACTCTATCGGTATGAGTTTCAAACTCAATATACGGAGCAATCTCTTTTAAGTTTTCCGAAAGAGCTTCCGTCTTATATTGACCTATTTGATTTGCTTTGTACTGCTGTCGGTGCAAATTGGTAATATCCACACGGTCAAAGTCAATAAGAATCAGTTTTCCAATGCCGGCACGGGCAAGAGATATGGCAATATTTGATCCAAGTCCGCCAAGGCCGCACACCGCAACTGTTGCTGACGAAAACTTCTTTTGTAGCTCCTCTCCGTGTCGCTCGGACAAAGCCTTACTCCATTCTTCTTTTGTCGGAATCAGATTAACCACCTCCCACAAAGCTGACGACCTCAACGCTGTCGCCGTCTTTCAAAACGGTTTCACCATACTGCGCCTTGGGGACAATATCTCCATTGCGCTCTACTGCAATCCGTTTTGGATCGTAGTTCGTAGTTGCGAGATATTCCGCTACTGTCTTACCTGCAATATTCAGTTCCTCGCCGTTGATCTTTACCATAAAAACACCTCCGAAAACAACAAAAAAAGGAAGCTACCGATTTGGTAACTTCCTTAATGTACTTTGTTCTTCCCAATATTCTTGTATCAGGCATCCCTACGTTGGCATTATCCAAATCAGGTTCTCGGTCGAAGGTTATACCTTCCTCTCAGCCTGTAACACAAGCTCCCGTTGATTTAATTGTCGTAAGTATTATACACTGTTTTTTCGAAAAAAGCAAGATATTTTGCGAAAGTTCACACTTATGGCACAAATAAACACTTCATTATTTGTTGGCAAAAAAGACGGATGGAACATACGCTTGTGCAAATTAGCAGAATTTTGCTAAAAATCCGATTAGTAGGTGATTAGCAAAAATTAAGGCGTGGTGCGCTAAAAGTTCGAATTTGTTTTGCTACCATAAAAACAAGAAAACTCACTCAAGAAAATGAGTGGATAAAGAAAATCAAAAGTGCCGAAAACACAGTGTTTACGGCAACAGCCGTAACATCGTTGATGCGAAGCATCACATCGTTTTGTGTCCGCTAAAGCGGAACGATGTTGACCTAAAGGTCAAATGATGTTGCGAGTAAACTCGCAAACGATGTTGCGTCCTGCGGACACAAACACAAAAAGAAAGACACGATTTTCATCGTGTCTTTCTTTCTGGCACCCGCAACAGGAATCGAACCTGTAACTAACCCTTAGGAGGGGTTTGTTATATCCATTTAACTATGCAGGCTAATATTACCCCGATATTGTATCATAACATAATAAAAATATCAAGTTGTTTTATATAATTTATCCCCCGACATAAAATATCGGGGGATTTTTTTAACATATATTTATCTGATTCCGTAATTTTCGATAATATAATCCATATCCTTGTCGCCACGACCGGAAAGATTGATAAGGATTGAGCCCTTGCCCATCTTTTCAGCGAGCTTGATAGCATAAGCAACCGCGTGAGAGCTTTCGATTGCGGGGATAATACCTTCATTTCTTGAAAGCGCATAGAATGCATCAATAGTATCATCGTCATTTACAACGTCATACTTAACTCTGCCAAGCTCGTGCAAAAATGCGTGTTCGGGACCAGATGAAGGATAGTCAAGTCCGCTTGCAACCGAGTAAACGGGAGCGGGTTCACCGTTTTCATCCTTAAGCATTATACTGTTAAATCCGTGCATAACACCCTCTGTACCATACTGCAAGCTTGCAGCGTGGTCACCAAGTTTAGGTCCTCTGCCGAGAGGCTCAACACCGTAAATATCGACAGGGTCATTCAAAAATCCTGCAAAAAATCCTGCTGCATTTGAACCGCCGCCAACACAAGCAACAATAGCATCGGGTAATTCACCTGTCATTGCCATAAACTGCTCTCTTGCTTCTATACCGACAACACTCTGGAAATCACGAACCATCATCGGAAAAGGATGCGGGCCTACAACTGAACCTATACAATAAATACTGTTCTTATAGTCCTTTGCATAAGCATCAAATGCTGCATCAACCGCTTCTTTCAAAGTAGCCAAGCCGTGAGTAACTTCTACAACGTTAGCACCCAAAATCTTCATTCTTGCAACGTTGGGCGCCTGTTTCTTAATATCAACAGAACCCATATAAATATCACATTCAAGACCAAAGTATGCTGCTGCAGTTGCGAGAGCAACACCGTGCTGACCGGCGCCTGTCTCTGCAATTACTTTTTTCTTGCCCATATATTTTGCAAGCAAAGCCTCTCCCATACAGTGATTAAGCTTGTGTGCACCTGTATGGTTCAAATCCTCTCTCTTAACGTAAAGCTGAACGTTTCCAAGCTTATTTGAAAGACGCTCAAGATACGAAATAGGGGTAGGTCTTCCCTGGAATTCTTTACGAATTCTACGAAGCTCACTGATAAACTTGCTTGACTTACAGATAGTAAAATATGCCTCTGTAATCTCCTGCATCGCATTTTTTAAATCCTCGGAAATATAGCTTCCGCCGTACTTTCCAAAATAACCGTTTTCGTCTGGATAATTTTTAAAATAAGTATCAAAATCAATTCCGTTAAATTTCATAATATATTCCTCCGTTTTTTACGTATAAAGTTACTATTTTTTTTAATTCTCGATATTATACCAAGCCCCACCATCGTCTTGTCAAAGAAATCATAATATCCTCCAAAATTTTATATAAAAACAAAAAATCCCCGACAGAAAAATTGTTCTGTCAAGGACGAATAAACTTTATTATCCGCGTTGCCACCTTGTTTTATAGGTATAAACCCATACACTTTAAAGATACTAACATATCCTAGACTCATAACGGAAGTCTTTCCGTCGTGGAATACTCGGCTAAAAAGCCTTTGACCACGCCCTCAGCGGCCCATTTGATGATCTGTTTTTCATCGGGTTCGCAGCCCCATTCCCGACTCTCTGGAGAAGCATAATCACCTTTATCCCCGCTTCAACGGTTTAAAAATATTACTTCTAAAGTATATCACTCATTTACCCTCTTGTCAAGTGCTCGCAAAAAAATATTGCATCTTGGAATCCAAGATGCAATAGAAAAATCATTTTTCAAACTGCGTTTCTGTCGGCAATTCTCACCGCTTTTATCAAAGGAACTATCAAAATCCCACATACAAAGTTACTTACTCCGTGCAACAGATCCCAAGGTAAACCGTTTAATATCCATATACACGTCTTTTCAAAGTCAAGCCCAAACATAATACTCTGTGCAGGAGCGTACATAATTCCGAATAAAAATCCGTGCAACGAGCAAACAGTCATGTACACAAACGGCGCAATTTTTTTAGGCATATCCTTAGGCAATAGCATTACCGCTCCCCACAAAGGAGTCCAGATATAAATATACGGAATCCACCCAAAAGAAAAACCATAATACACCCCCGATACAAATACAAAGATATAAATGGGATATAAAGCCTTTCTTCTGTAAACCACAGTAAGAGCAACAATAAACACACCCACAAGATGAATATTTGGTAGCACTTGCATCACCATCATTGACGCAAAAATCAAAGCGCCAAACATTCCGAACAACGCTATTTCTCTTAACTTCAGCTTCATACGAAAATCACTTTTCTATCTTAAAGGAATAAACCTTGCCGCTTTCGATTTCTGTCGTATCAACCCCTGACATCGCATACTCTCCGTCAACATAAAAAGCCCAATATGTCTTATCGGTGTCATAGTCAGCAGTAATACCGTTTACCTTCTTAACGTACAAACCGTATGGTCCTTCTTCGCCCTCTATTAACTTTAGCTCAAGCAAAGCCTCTCCAACAATTTTTTTGTCCGTCTTTATAACGAATTTAGTAGTGTTTCCGTTTGCATCCGTTACATAAAAGTCAAACTGTCTTTCTCCCTCACCCAGTGAAGTTACCGTCATTCCCGTAGTATCCGAAGGAATCGGATCAGTCTTATCATTTGCGCTGCTGCAACCAATCGTAAACAGTGCCACTGCCGCAAGAAGCACGATACAAACGATTACAGACAACATTTTCTTTAAATTTGTTGTCATTGTCGTTTTTCTCCTTATAAATAAATTTAAAATATTTACATTTCAATCATTCGGCGCTCGCAAATATAAATGAAATGATTTATGCATAGTTTCGGTATTCCGACTTAATGCCTGTCTTTCTGTCTTCTCAAACCTTAGTTCAATGACATTTTTCTCCGAATGCGGCTTCGGATAAGAAAAACAAATATTCGCATCTTACGGCGACGGGCTCGTACAGGATTTACACCTGTTTCCCTCAAAAAGCACAATGACATTGTATCACAAATTATCTTTTTTTTCAACAAATTTACTATATAAAAATACGGCATTTCTGAAAAATCAAAAATGCCGCATTATTTTATATTTTTTTCATCTTTGCATAAGTACCCATAAGCTTTTTAGTTCCTGCGTTATCAAAAGCAATCTCGTAAAGAATGTCAGCCCCCATAGGTTTTGCAGACAACACAGTTCCCTGTCCAAAGGTTATGTGTGAAACTCGGTCTCCTGTATTCAAAGCTACCACAGTTTTTTTAGCCGCTACGCCGATTCTGTCGTTATTATTCAGAAGCTCTTTTGATATTTCAATTCTCCTTCTGGGTTTAAACGAATTTCTCTGTTCATTAGCTGCCCTTTCAGCCTCTGATAATTCCCTGTTTACACATTCCTCGGGAATCTCCTGAACAAATCTGGAAATAACGTTGTACTGTGTCTGACCGAACAGCATACGCTCTCTTGCGTGAGTACAAACCAATCTCTCTTTAGCTCTCGTAATCGCAACGTAAGCAAGACGTCTTTCTTCCTCAAGCTCTTCGTCCATAACGGTAGACTGATTTCCCGGGAAAATCCCCTCTTCAAATCCCGGAACGAACACTATTGGGAACTCAAGCCCTTTAGCACTGTGTATCGTCATTATCGTAACCGCTTCTGCTTCTTTATCGTAATTATCAATATCCGCAACAAGCGATACTTCTTCCAAGTACGAAGCGAGCGTTCCCTCCGGATTATTAACCATATATTCTTCAGCGTTTGAGATCATCTGCAATACATTATCAAGACGTTCCTTTTCTGCCTCACCCGCCAAAATCAACATATTCTCATATCCTGAGAGTCTTATAGTCTTTTCAACAAGCTCATTAAGAGGAATTTTATCAACCATACCGCGCAAGCCTTCAATAAGCATAACAAAATCACTTATTTTGCTGTAAGCTTGTGATAATGCCTTATATTTCGAGTAATTTCTCATAACCTCGAACATACTGCAGCCCTCTGCCGCAGCAATTCTCTCAACAGCTCTCATAGTTGTTTCTCCAAGCTTACGCTTAGGTTCATTAACTATACGCTTAAGTCTTAAATCATCATTAGGATTATTTATAAGACAAAGATAAGAAAGAATATCCTTTACTTCCTTGCGTTCATAGAATCTCTGTCCGCATAACATTCTGAACGGAACACCGCTTTTTACAAACACATTTTCAATAGTACTTGACTGAGCATTCATTCTGCACAGAATGGCAAAATCTGAATACTTTCTCTTTTCTTTTATTACAAGCTCAACAATCTTGTTGATTATGTACTTTGCCTCATCAACCTGATTATCGCATCTACGCAGACAAATAAGCTCGCCGCCCGTTTTCTCGGTCCAGAGCTCCTTGCCTTTTCTTCCTATATTATTTCTGATAACTGCATTTGCCGCATCCAGAATATACTTGGTTGATCTGTAATTCTGCTCGAGCTTTATAACGCTTACGTTTTCAAACGTTTTATCAAAATTTAATATATTTTCAATGGTAGCACCGCGGAATTTGTATATACTCTGGTCGTCATCGCCAACCGCCATAATATTATTATAGCCGCCTGCCAATATAGAAGCCAGAACAAATTGAGCGTGGTTCGTATCCTGATATTCATCTATACATACGTATCTGAACTTTCTCTGATAATACTTTCTTGTTTCCTCGTCGCTCTGCAAAAGCTCAACGGTTTTTACAATTATATCATCAAAATCGACTGCATTTGCTTCTTCTAACTTCTTCTGATACAGCTTGTATATAGCGGCAATCTTCAAAAGACGGAAATTAGCTGTACTGCTTCCACCAAACGCTTCCTTTGATAACATTTCAGGTATTATCAGCTTATCCTTGCACCTACTTATCTCGTTACGTACAGTCTTTGCACTAATAACCTTCTCGTC
The DNA here is from genome assembly GCA_015065455.1 of Oscillospiraceae bacterium. Taxonomy (GTDB): domain Bacteria; phylum Bacillota; class Clostridia; order Oscillospirales; family CAG-272; genus RGIG1995. The sequence continues at coordinate 41,039 of SVQI01000002.1, forward strand.
AATATTAAGCTCCTTCATACAAGCGGAAAGAAGCTTTTTGGTATCATCGGTATCATAAATCGTCAAGCTATTCTTTTCGAGTCCGATTCTGTCACCGAATTTACGGAGCATTCTTAAACACACCGAATGGAAAGTACCTGTCCATACGTCATTTATTTCATCGGCTAAATCAGCCTCAAGTCTTTCCTTAATCTCCTTTGCCGCCTTATTTGTAAACGTAATCGCAAGTAACGCCCACGGCGGACAAGGCTCATCGGCATACTCAGCCAAAATAGCAGATATTTCTTCTTTTCCGAGTTCTTTTGCCTTTTCAAGTCTTTCAACGTCAGACTCGTCAAGCCCTACAGGTATCTTCTCTGAGTAATAAGAATTCCCGTATTTAATTATATAACAAATCCTGTTTACAAGCACGGTAGTCTTACCGCTTCCGGCACCCGCCAAAATGAGCAACGGATTATTTACAGTAAAGACCGCCTTTCTCTGCATATCGTTCAAATGCCCGTAAAGGATATCAAATAATTGTCTTTTTGCTTCTATATATCTTTTCTCCAAAGCTGTCATTTCTTTTTGCATTTTCTCCCCCTTAAGCCAAAAATACAGATAATTCTGCAACTGAAACGAGCCATTTGTCAAAAAACAAAAACTCATTACATAATTATAACACACTTATCGAAAAATTGGAATAATCATTTATAATTTTTTTCAATTTTTTTATTACAAAAAGAACATATACATATTTCTAGCATACTATATTACAGAAGGTATTGTAAAAAATTATACCGGCATAATTTTTAAAGATAATTTATTAACATAAATGGAGGAAACATTATTATGGCAGATAACAAATCAAGCTGTCTTGGCAATTTCGGCTGTAAAGAAAACGTTTGTATTGACGTCAGCCGTATTCTCGATTCGTGTCGGGATAAAGACTGCTTTGAAGATGTAAAAGTCTTTCTCAATGCTTTTGGCAGAGAAATTGTTGAAAACGCAAGTTCTATCAGAGCCAAATGCTCAAAAATTCTTGCATCAAACATAACTGTTGAACCCGTTCAATTTAACAGAGGGTTCTATCAGATATATATCAGATTTTTTGTAAAAATTATTTTCGAAGCTTGTATCGGAATGAACAAAAGCCGCGAGTTTGAAGGACTTGCAGTTTGCGAAAAGAGCGTAATACTCTACGGCAGCGAAGGCAACGTAAGTATCTTCAAGAGCGAAATGGGTGTTGGAAACAACATTTCGTGCGGTTGCAATACAACAATGAGCACCAATCTCCCCACTGTTGCAGTCGAAGTAATAGACCCCGTTATTTTAAACACCAAAGTTACTGAAGAACGCAACTGTTGTTGCTGTTGCTGTTCGTGTGAAGAAATCCCTGAAACTTTATCCGATATGTTCGGCGGAGGTTTTGAAGATGACGATAACGGAAGAAATCTTTACGTATCACTCGGATTCTTTTCAGTTGTCAGAATTGAGCGCCCCGGTCAATATATAGTATCAGCAACCGAATTCAGCGTTCCCGATAAAGAATGTGTAATGACTCAGCCCGACGACCCTTGTCAGATGTTTGCAAAGATGGCATTCCCTGTAAACGAATTTAATCCGCCCTCTATTACTTGTGCAAAAAAACTGTAATTATATACTTTGAAAGGAGCTTTGTATATTCACAAAGCTCCTTTTTCTCGTATAAATTATATATTGGCAGCCGCTTCAAGTCTCTTGTTTCTCTTTGCCTCTTTTTCAGCGTATTTTCTGTCATAATAATCTCTGTGTTCATCATTCATCGGGTATACTGTTCTGTTTGCGCGATACGTCTTATTTTCATTCTTACGAAATCTAACCTTAATAAAATATTCTTCCCCGCACTTACATATCCCCTTTGCAAGATATCTGTCAGGTTTTTGCGATATCCAACCCGATGTATCAACAGTTTCTGAACATTTGTGGCACTTAAAAGTGTTTATATTTTTATCAGCCTTTGCATCTCTGCAGAACTTGTATTCGCAAGGAGAATTATACGAATCGGGCACAAGTCTTCTCTTACACTGAATATAATTTTTTATTCCGCTCTCCATATCAAGATGGCGGCACACGCAAGCCGTACTCAAAGCATCATTCAAAGCATCGTGAGCTTCAAAAGGCGGTTCTCCTACAAGCTCCATAGCGGTAGACAATGCGCACTGTTTTCCTGATTTTGTTATCTGAACGTCAAAGATCGGCTGAATATTATATGTATCGGGAATCCATTTTTTATCAATATTATATATAGTCAGATTGTCTTCGAGCATAGGAATATCATCCCATCCCCATGTCAATATACAAAAATCATCTCCGCACCATCTGCTGAACATATCAAATGCCTTCAAAAAAGGGATACCGTTTTTCAAGTCCTGATTGCTTATCATCGTAAGCTCGGCAACCTTTGAATGCATTTTAGTGTAATACTTAGGCGAGATCATAACGTTGAACGTATCCAGCGTGCGAAATTTTTCGTCAAGCTTTACAGCGCCTATCTGTATTATTTCTCCCTTCAGATACAGAGGATTTCTTATCGCAGCCATAGCGTGTCTAGGCTGATTCCACTCCATATCAAGTACTATATATTTCATATTATCCCCGTATACTTTTTATTTTTCACCAAAAAAGCCCTTTCGGGCTTTTTTTGATTAACTATTAAACGTTAAATCTGAACAGTACAACGTCTCCGTCTTTCATAACGTATTCCTTGCCCTCACTGCGAACAAGTCCTTTTTCTTTTGCAACCGTCATACTTCCGCACTCAATAAGCTCCTCGTATCCAATAACCTCTGCTCTGATAAAGCCTCTTTCAAAATCGGTATGGATTTTACCTGCAGCCTGAGGTGCTTTTGAACCTTTGGTTATCGTCCAGGCTCTTACTTCTTTAGGTCCCGCTGTTAAAAAGCTGATAAGACCAAGCAAAGCGTATCCCGCTTTTATAAGCTTGTCAAGTCCGCTCTCTTCAAGACCCATTTCTTTAAGAAATTCTGCCTTTTCTTCACCATCGAGTTCAGCGATCTCTGCCTCAAGCTTTGTACATACAGGAAGAACTGCTGCGCCTTCAGCATCTGCATATTCCTTCACTTTTGCAAAATGAGGATTTTCGTTTATATCGGATGCAATATCATCTTCACTTATATTCGCAACGTATATAACGGGCTTTCTGGTTAAAAGAGGCATATCCTTAAGTATCTCAAGCTCATCATCCGTATATTCAAGCTTTCTCGCAGCCTGTCCTTCACTGAATGCAGCAAGAATTCTATTATACAATACGATTTCTTTTTCGTACTTCTTATCGCCCTTAAGCATCTTCTTTGCTCTGTCAAGTCTGCGTTCAACAGCTTCCATATCAGATAAAATAAGCTCATACTCGATGGTTTCTATATCACGTAAAGGGTCAACGTTTCCTTCTACGTGAATAATATTTGTATCTTCAAAAATTCTTACGACGTGGCAGATGGCGTCAACTTCTCTTATATGTGAAAGAAATTTATTTCCAAGACCTTCACCTTTAGATGCTCCCTTTACAAGTCCGGCAATATCAACAAATTCAACTACTGCAGGTGTATACTTCTCAGGATAATACATTTCCGAAAGAACGTCAAGTCTGCTATCAGGAACCGCAACAACTCCAACATTTGGTTCTATCGTACAAAAAGGATAGTTTGCAGAGTCTGCACCCGCATTTGTAATAGCATTAAAAAGTGTGCTTTTTCCAACGTTTGGAAGTCCAACTATACCAAGTTTCATTATATTTCTCCGTTTTCATCTAAATCTTCTTCCCTATTATATAACTATTTAACATTTATATCAAGTGTTTGACAAAACTTTTATTAACTAAAATTATCGTTTAATTTACTTAATTAACACCAAAAATTATTGTTTAATTAATAAAAGCTATAAAAAACACATTTATTTTTCATACTTTTATCTAATTTTTAAGCTGTTTTTCTATGTTTTTTATTGAATTTCACCAAAAATCTACAGTAATTTTTAGTTAATAATAGGATTGCTTTTTGTGAACAAATTGTGTATAATTATTTTACAAAATAAAAAAGAAAAAAGAATAAATCAAGAACATTTTAGAAAACATACTTCGAGGCTGCTATTAACGGATTTTTTTAGATTTGACAACAAGTTCTCCTTTCATAACTTGGGATAAATTTATATTTATTCCCTCGAGGGACTCTTTCTTCTGCAAAGAGTCCCTCACATATTATTAAACAGCCTTAGGTTGTACGTTATTTCATAATTTATTCCAAAAATGCTTTATTCTTATTGACAAAATGTATTCAATGTGTTATTATGAATTATGTTAATTTTGTGACAATCTTAATAATTGGTAATAACAGATTATGGTAAAAAAGGAGAAAAAAATGAGTACTACTATTCTTGTAATTGATGATGATGTTAATATATGCGAAATGCTTCGTGTATATCTCGAGAATGAGGGTTATGAGGTAAAAACCGCAAACGACGGTGCAAAGGGACTTAATTATTTTAAAATTTACGAGCCCGATCTTGTTCTTCTCGACATTATGCTTCCTAAAAAGGACGGATGGCAGGTTTGCCGCGAAATCCGCGAAATGTCATCAAAGCCTGTAATAATGATTACTGCAAAGGGCGATGTTTTTGATAAAGTTCTCGGTCTTGAGCTCGGCGCTGACGACTTTGTTGTTAAACCTTTTGATATGAAAGAGCTTTCTGCTCGTGTAAAGGCAGTACTTAGAAGATACTCCGCAAAAGACACTAAGGATGAAGAAGAGGTTATTAAATTTGATAACATCGAGGTCAGCCTTCAGAAATACGAACTTAAGATTAAAGGAAAATCAGTTGATATCCCCCCGAAAGAACTTGAACTGTTTTACTTCCTTGCACAAAACTACAACAGAGTATTTACAAGAGATCAACTTCTTGACAAGGTTTGGGGATTTGATTACCTCGGCGACTCAAGAACCGTTGACGTTCACGTTAAACGTCTTCGTGAAAAGCTTGAGGGTGTTTCTGACAAATGGATACTTAAAACTGTATGGGGCGTTGGATATAAGTTTGAAATCCTTCAATAACTAAAAAATAAATATGCACAAAAAATATATCCGCCCATTTTTACAAAAGGCGGATATATTTTTTTGAAAGGTAAAACTTTATGTTTAAAAGCATTTTTACAAAATACATAGCGGCATTTATGACACTTATCATAGTCAGCTTTGCCGTTCTTGCTTTTATTGCAGGTTCTTTGATAACCTCGTATTCGGAAGATGAGCGAATATCAATTACAACCGAATCGTCAAAAACAGTAAAAGACTACTTACAAAACGAAATGTCACAAGCGGAAGCTTCGGATATAAAAGTGTTTATATATCAAAATTACGCTAATCTCAGACGAACGTTGACTTTGTTCACTTCTTATGAGAAGGACTTAATGCTTTTGATTACCGACCTTGACGGAAACGTTTTGATAACAGACAAGCTTGCAGATGCAGAATACGTTAAAGCGGCTATTCCAAAACACAATATTGAAAAAGTTCTTGAAAAAGATCAATTCAACGGAAAATCAGATTTTGGTAAGTTGTTTGAAAAAGAACAGCTTTATCACGCCGTCCCCTTAAATAACGTATCGTCTGAAAAGTGCGGTGTCGTTTTTGCTATTTCTACCGCCTCTTCTTTGACAGAGCTTTCCGAAATTCTTATAAGAACTGTAATCACAGCCATGCTTTGGGTTATGTTTGCAGCGCTTCTTACAGTATATTTCATAAGCGAAAAGATCACAGCACCATTAAAGAAAATCAGCAGAGCCGCAAAAGAATTTGCAAAAGGAAACTTTAAGGTCAGAGTTCCGGTAAAAGGAAACGATGAAATAGCTCAGCTTTCCGAATCGTTCAACAATATGGCAGAAGAGCTTGAAAACCACGAAAAAACCAGAAGCTCATTTATCGCAAACATTTCTCACGACCTTCGCACGCCAATGACCTCGATTTCCGGATTTATTGACGGTATGCTTGAGGGGGCAATTCCTGTTGAAAAGCACAGCTATTATCTTAATATAGTTGCAACCGAAGTAAAGAGGCTGTCAAGGCTGGTTTCTTCTCTGCTTGAAATTTCAAAGTTTGAAGCAGGAGAGAAAAAACTGACGATCACAAAATTTGATATATGCGAAATGGCAAGACAAATCGTTATTTCTTTTGAAAAGAAAATTGATGAAAAGAAGCTTGATGTTGATTTTGATTGCGATGACTTCAACATTTCCGTAAAAGCAGACAGAGACTCTATATATCAGATTTTATATAACATCTGTGATAATGCGGTTAAGTTCTCTAAAGAAAATGGAAAATACATCATTTCTATAAAACAAAAGGGCAAACAAGTGTTTGTTTCTGTCTATAACGAGGGACAGGGTATTTCACCCGAAGATCTACCGTTTATATTTGACAGATTTTATAAGAGTGATAAGAGCCGCGGTTTAGATAAAACGGGAGTTGGACTTGGACTCTACATTTCTAAGACGATTATTGAGGCTCACGGTCAGGACATTTGGGCAAAAAGTGCTTACGGCGAGTACTGTGAATTTGTGTTTACCCTTGAAAAAGCCTGAAATACATTTCTAATTTACAAAGAAATAACGATAATTACATAAAAGTTTCATTATTTATTAAAACTTTCTTGTTATCATATGTGCGTGGACGATTTATGTCAAATACACAAAAAGGAGGTATATTGATTGGACAAAAGCAACAAAGTTGTTTTTGACAAGTATTCCCCGCACGAAAATGTCAAAGGCACACTCACTAGTGAAAGTTTTAATACTTATTCCTCTCTGCTCAATCCAAGAAGAAACATCAGCTTTTCAAAAATAGCTATATACCTCTTGGTTATCGTTCTGTTAATTGGCTCAGCAATAGTGTTTATTTCTTCCATCAGAACTGCATTTTTCAACCAAGACAGCGAGGCGAGCGAGACAGGTGATAATATTAAGACCATAAAAACAAGCTTCGATGACAATGAAGTTTTAAAGGTTGAAAACGTTACGTTGGAATTATCGCAACTTTTTAACATTCCTGTAGGAGTAAGAATCCTCGAGCTTGAAAGCGACCATTCAGACTTGTCGGGACTTTGTGTAAACGATATTATTGTCGAAGTCTCGGGAATGGACATCAGAAACATTGAAGATATGGATTTAGCTTTTAGTAAATCGATTTCGAGTGACAGCACCATTGTAATGTATAAGGTTTTCAGAAATGGTGTATATAAAATAATCAGCCCCTACGAAGACTAAAGAGTGCAATTAAATAATATAAATATATAAAGTGCCGTATTATATATTACGGCACCTTTTTGTTTTTTTACACAGCACACTAAACTAGACTTTATTATAAAGGAGACATTATTATGAATCAAAGAGAAAATTTTTTAAAGCAGCTTTGTGACGAATATAAGCAGAATAACAAGATCGACCTTGAATTATACGAAACACAGAACGTAAAAAGAGGACTTCGTAACGCTGACGGCACCGGTGTTCTTACAGGACTTACGCTGGTCGGAGACGTTGTTGGATACTCTCTTCATAACGGAAGATATTCTCCTATAGACGGAAGACTCTATTATAGAGGATACGATTTGTACGATCTTGTTAAAGGATATCAAACTGAAGACAGATACGGATTTGAAGAAATATCATATCTTTTACTTTTCGGGCAGCTTCCCTCAAAAGAACAGCTTGATGTTTATACAAATATGCTCTCTCTCTTACGTTTTCTTCCTAACCACTTTACAGAAGATATGATTTTAAAGTGTCCGAGCAAGAATATTATGAACGTTATCGCACGTTCGACGCTTGCGCTTTACGCATTTGACGATAATCCCGACGACACTTCACTTGAAAACATAATCAGACAATGTATTGAGCTTATTGCGCGTTTCCCTATGCTTTTAACATATGCATATCAGGCAAAAAAGCACTTTTTTGACAGGGAAAGCCTATATCTGCACTTCCCCGAAAACAATCACTCAACAGCAGAAAGCATTCTCTGTACATTGAGAAAAGATAAGCAGTTTACTCCCGACGAAGCAAAGCTGCTTGACCTCTGTCTTACAGTGCATGCGGAACACGGCGGCGGTAACAACTCGACGTTCACCTGCCGTTCATCTGCTTCTACTGGAACAGATACTTACTCAGCTATATCTGCGGCTGTTGGAAGTTTAAAAGGTCCACGCCACGGCGGAGCGACAATAAAATCAGCCGCTATGCTTGAAGATATAAAGAACCACGTTTCAAGCATCTACAATGAAGGAGAAGTTGCTGACTATATCACAAAAATCATAAAAAAAGAAGCGGGTGACGGCTCAGGCCTTGTATACGGTATCGGCCATGCAGTTTACACACTCAGCGACCCACGTGCAGTATTACTGAAGAAACAGGCGAGAACTCTTGCTCACAAAAACGGCTGCGGAGAACTGCTCGACCTTGCAGAAACCGTCGAAAGACTTACACCCGAAATATTTGAAAGAGTTAAGGGAAACAAAAAGAAAATGTGTGCAAACGTTGACCTTTATTCAGGTATCGTTTATAAGACACTCGGCATTCCCGATGAACTAATAGCGCCCATTTTTGCAACATCAAGAATTGCCGGCTGGTGCGCTCACAGAATTGAAGAAATAACAACAAACGCAAGAATAATCCGTCCTGCTTATCTTGCAGTAAACGACCCTCTCTCATACGTAAAAATGAATGACAGATAACCCACAATACCGAGGAAACTGTGTTTTTCCTCGGTATTGACATATTTATCATTGAATGTTAAAATAAAAATGTAATTATTTGTACGCAAAGGAGTTTTGTTTATGGCCGAAAAATATTCCGTTTCACTTGACAGAATTATTAAAGAGTTTCAGCTTGAATCTCTCTATTTACCTGAAAACAGGAAGGTGTTTGTGGAGTCGTCTGACATAAGCCGTCCTGGACTGCCTCTTTCAGGTTATTTTGGTTATTTTGATCCGTTGCGTATTCAAATATTAGGAAAGACCGAATACGGGTATCTCGGTGATTTTTCAAAGGAAGAACAACTTGAAAAGCTGGATGTGTTTTTTGAGCATAAGCCTGTTGCAGTTGTTGTTACTACAAATCTTGAAATTTCAAACGAAATGATTGAGCTTGCAAAAAAACACGACGTTCCCCTGCTCCGCACAGACTGGAGAACATCTGAATTTACAGCAAATATTATCTCCTCTCTGAAAGTAAGTCTTGCTCCGCGAATTACAAGACACGGCGTTCTTGTTGAAGTATACGGCGAGGGTATGCTCATAATCGGTGATAGCGGCGTTGGAAAAAGTGAAACAGCAATCGAGCTTGTAAAAAGAGGTCACCGATTAATTGCCGACGATGCTGTTGATATAAAAAAGGTATCGTCAAAAACATTAGTCGGCTCTGCTCCCGAAATAATCAGATATTACGCTGAGCTTCGAGGAATAGGCGTCGTTGACGTTCGAAGAATATTCGGTATGGGCGCTGTTAAGGAAACAGAAAAAATAGATATGATAATCAACCTTGAGCATTGGGTAGACGGAAAGATGTACGACAGATTCGGTCTTGATGCCGAATATACGGACATTATGGGAATTAAAGTTCCTACAACCACAATTCCCGTTAATCCCGGACGAAACCTTGCTATTATCCTTGAAATTGCTGCTATGAACAATCACCAGAAGAAAATGGGTTACAACACCGCTGAGGAATTTAACAAACGCCTTATGGATATGGGCATTCCCGAATAATCTTATATAAATGTAATACTCCCCTTTGATAAAAAACAAATGGGGAGTTTTTATATTATTTTCTTAAATTAGTTTTATTTTGACATTGATGTTTGTTCAAATATTTGACTTGATCGTCTTTTTCAAAAAACATTTATATTTTCTTGCCATTTTTGTTGAGGTAAACCCCGTTATAGTATTGACTTTAATGTAAAGATTTGTTAAAATAAAGTAACCATAATTTATTTTTATCTTTGAACGGAAGGAAATGTTATAATGGAAAAAAAGATTCTTAATGTGGGCGTTATTTCCTGCAGCGGTATGGCTGAAGGACATATGAAGGGCGTTATTGCTCACCCCCAGGCTAAGCTTGTTGCGGTATGTGATATTGACCTCGAAAAAGCAAAAACAGTTGCTGAAAGAAGAGGCGTTGACCGTGTATATCAGGACTATCGTGAACTTCTTGCACAGCCTGACATTGATGCGGTAATTATCGTTACCCCCGACCACCTTCATAGAGAAATGGCTGTTGCAGCCCTTGAAGCAGGCAAACACGTTCTCTGCGAAAAGCCCTTGGCTCTTAACAGAGAAGATATTCAGGCTATTGCAGATGCAACAAAGAAAACAGACAAAAAGTTTATGGTTGGCCAGATTTGCCGTTATACTCCCGGCTTTAAGGCAGCTAAAGAAATTATTGACCGTGGCGAAATTGGAGAACTCGTATTTGTTGAAACAGAATATGCTCACAACTACGAAAAGATCCTTGAAGCTTGCGAAAACTGGGAATCTGATCCTGCAAGATGGAGAAGCAATCCTGAAAGAAACGGCGTTGTTGGCGGCGGTTGCCACGCTGTTGACTTCCTCCGTTGGATAGTTGGCGAAGACCCTGAAGAAGTTAGAGCTTACTCTACAAAGAAAATATTTACCGATATGCCCTATGACGATACACATATCGCTATCATGAAATTCCCGAACGGTGTTATGGGTAAGGTGTTCGTTTCTGTTGCTTGTAAGAGAAACTACACTATGCGTTCTGTATTCTACGGCACAAAGGGTACTATTATTGTTGATAATAAAACTTCACAGATGACTCTCTTCCGTGAAGATATAGCAAATACCACAGAAGGAGCTCTTATGCCCAATAAGATGAACTCTGAAATTGCTGTTAAGCATCCTATCGCTATTAACAACCACAATGCAGCAGCAGAATTTGAAGAATTCGCTGATATCGTTCTTAACGATAAGCCTGTTGGTACTACAGTTTACGAGGGCGCTAAGACAGTTGCAGCTTGCTTTGCAATCGTTGAATCTGCAAAGAGCGGCCAGCCTGTTAAACCCGACTATAACTTCTGATTTAGTTTGATTGAAGTGAAAGGAATTAGTTATTATGGAAAATAAGATTATTAGAGTTGGTGTTATCTCCTGTGGTAACATGGCTAAGGGACATATGAAGGGCGTTATTGCTCACAAGCAGGCAGAACTCGTTGCTATCTGCGACGTTGACGTAGAAAGAATGGATAAACTCGGCGACGAACTTAACGTTGCAAGAAGATATCAGGATTACAAGGAACTCTTGGCTCAGCCCGATATTGATGCTGTTATCATTATTTCTCCCGACAGACTTCACAGAGAAATGGCTATTAATGCTCTTGAAGCAGGAAAGCACGTTCTCTGCGAAAAGCCTCTCGCATTGACTCACGAAGATTGCTGCGCTATTGCAGCTGCTGTTGAAGCTCATCCTGAGCTCAAGTTCATGGTTGGTCAGATCTGCCGTTACACTCCTGCTTTCAAGGCTACAAAAGAAATCATTGACCGTGGCGAAATCGGCGAACTTATGTTTGTTGAATCCGAATATGCACATAACTATGAAAAGATTCTTAAACCCGATACATGGAGATGGGATCCTCTCAGAGACGGTGTTGTTGGCGGTGGTTGCCACGCTGTTGACCTTCTCCGTTGGGTTGCAGGTGACCCTGAAGAAGTTCAGGCATACGCAAACCACAAGATTTTTGATAAAGAACTTCCCTACGACGATTCAACAATCGCTATTTTGAAGTTCCCGAACAACATAATCGGTAAAGTATTCGTTTCTGTTGCTTGTAAGAGAAACTACACTATGCGTTCTGTATTCTACGGCACAAAGGGTACGATCATCTGCGACAACAAAAACAGCACATTCGAAGTATACAGAAGTGAGATTGCTGACGTTTCAGATCCTACACTTCATACAAAACATATCAACTCCGAAATTCCCGTTGAATACCCCGTTGCAATCAACAACCACAACGCTGCTGCAGAATTTGAAGAATTTGCAAAGATTATACTTGAAGATCTTCCTGTTACAACAACAGTTTACGAAGGCGCTAAGACTATCGAAACATGTCTTGCTATCGTTGAATCTTCAAAGACAGGCGCTGTTGTTAAACCCAACTACAACTTCAACTAAGATATTAACAATAATAAAAAATGCACTTCAATATGAAGTGCATTTTTTATTATTATAATCTGTTTTCCAATATATCTCTGTAATAATTATAGAAAGATGTGAAGTTTCCGTTATCCAGAGCTTCTCTTATCTTTTCCATAAGATCGTTGTAGAAATACAAATTGTGGAGAACGCAAAGTCTCATACCGAGCATTTCTCTCGCCTTAAACAAGTGTCTTATATAAGCTCTGCTGTAATTACGGCACACAGGACAGTCACAGTCTTCATCTATCGGACGGGGATCATTGTAGAACTTCTCGTTATTTAAATTCAGTTTTCCCTTCCAAGTAAACAAGTTAGCATGTCTTGCGTTTCTACTCGGCATTACACAGTCAAAGAAATCAACACCGCGATAAACAGCTTCAAGAATATTTACAGGCGTTCCTACCCCCATAAGATATCTCGGTTTATCCTTAGGCATAAAAGGTTCAACAGTATCTATTATATCGTACATAACCTCTGCAGGCTCACCTACGGCAAGTCCCCCTATGGCGTATCCCGGAAGGTCAAATTCGGCAATTTGCTTCATATGATCTATTCTTAGATCGTGATACGTACAGCCTTGGTTTATCCCGAACAAAAGCTGATTCGGGTTTACTGTATCGGGGAGAGAATTAAGTCTGTTAAGCTCCTTTACACATCTTTCAAGCCAACGCGTAGTTCTTTCACACGAACGCTTTGAATAAAGATACTCAGCCGGATTTTCAACACATTCGTCAAATGCCATAGCTATCGTAGAGCCTAAGTTTGACTGTATCTGCATTGATTCTTCGGGCCCCATAAATATTTTTTTGCCGTCCATATGCGACTGAAATGCAACGCCTTCTTCGGTTATCTTACGAAGTTTGGCAAGCGAAAACACCTGAAAGCCGCCCGAGTCAGTTAATATTGGTCCATCCCAATTGAAAAATTTATGCAAACCGCCGAGCTCTCTTATAAGCTTATCTCCCGGTCTGATGTGAAGATGATAAGTATTTGATAACTCAACCTGACATTTTATTTCACGAAGGTCCATAGTGGATACTCCACCCTTAATAGCAGCGCTCGTACCCACGTTCATAAACACGGGAGTCTGTATATCTCCGTGAACCGTTTCAAACGTGCCGCGTCTTGCATTGCCTTCTGTTTTTAATATTTTAAAAGCCATTTCTTCTCCTCATAATCTCTCTTATTTACGCTTAAACTGTTTTTCAAGGCTATCTCTTTTTATCTCAAAAGCAACCGGTCTGCCGTGAGGACAATACTTGATATCAGGAAGAGCTAAAAGTTTTTTGATAAATGCTTCAGTATCCTCCGGTGCATCAGGTCTGCCCGCCTTGATTGCTGCCTTACATGATGCCTGATACAACGCCTTTTCAAAAACGATATCCTTTGAGAGATCGGCTACACCGGTTCCCTGTCCTATTCTTGACGCAACCGACATAAACAGATCAACCGCAGTATCCACATCAAGTCCCATTGGAACTGCATACAACATTACGTCTCCGTTTTCTTCCCAACGGATCTCATATCCGATTGCAGATATCTCATCACAGTACTCATTAACGGTAGCCTTTTCAACGCTGTCGAGCTGAACTTTGATAGGAACAAGTAAAAACTGAAGAACGTTCTTCTTTTTTTTCATATTCATTTTCAGTTCTTCAAAAATAATTCGTTCGTGCGCCGCGTGTTTGTCTATAACAAGCACCTTGTCTGCCATTTCGACAAAAATATATGAATAAAAAGCTTCTCCCAATATCCGATAGAAAGGCAAGCTGTTTTCCGTCTTCTCTTCTATATTATCGTTATAAATAAATTTGCCTGACGGACTCTCTTCCCTTCCACTGTAGTTTGCATCAAACGACGTGTCGGGAGATAATTTTTTTATATTTGCCGTTTCACTTGCTTTCGTTTCTACTACATTATCTGCCGTATCATAGACTGTCCTTTCAAGAAAAGGAACACTTATTTTGTATTCAAAATCAGCCGTTCTGTCCAAAGAAACATGTGTAGGTGTACTCTCTTCAGTCTTAGGCGAAGTGAAATCGGGAAAGCTTCTGTCAAGCTTCATTTCATTATCAAACGAAAGCTTTTCTACAGTTGTTTTTTCTGTCCTTTCCTCGACAGGAACAAACGCGTTAATTATATTGTAACCCGCCTGTTTTTTTGAGTTTACGGTATATTCAAGGTCAATTTCTCCCGTTGCTCCCGTTGTCATTTCAGGTCTTGCAAGATTTTTCTCAACCGCACCTCTTACAGTGGAGTATACAGCCTCAAAAATCTGTCTTTCGTCGCTGAATTTAACCTCAGCCTTCGTCGGATGCACGTTTGCATCAACAAAAGCAGGATGAACTTCAATCTTTAAAACACAGCACGGAAACTTACCCTCGGGAATATATGAATCAAATGCCTGTTCAAGCGCCGCAGAAACGGTCTTGTTCCTTACGTATCTGTCATTAACAAATACTATCTGATGATTACGGTTATTCTTAATATTATCGGGATTTCCTATAAATCCGTATACCTTTACACCCTCGGTCATCCAGTCGACCTGTGTCATTTTTTTTGTAAATTCTCTTCCGTACAAAGCGTAAATAACATTGATCAGCTTATTATCTCCCGCCGTACAGAATTTCACGGTATCGTCGTATATAAATTTAAACGAGATATCCGGTCTTGACAGAGCAAGCTTTTCGACCATATTTGAAATTGCCATACCCTCTGTCATATCTTTTTTGAGAAACTTTCTTCTTGCGGGAACGTTTGCAAAAAGCTCTTCAACTATTACGGTAGTACCGTCAGGACAGCCGGTTTCTGCAATAACGACCTCTTCTCCCGGATTACACACCATAAGCGTGCCCGTCTTGTCCTCGTGCCTCTTTGTCATTATTCTGACCTTGGCAACCGAGGAAATGGCCGCCAGAGCTTCTCCTCTGAAGCCTAACGTTGTAATTTTCCCTAAATCCCACTGATTGTTTATCTTACTTGTAGCGTGGCGTTTAATACATACGGGAACGTCTTCTCGGCTCATTCCCTTTCCGTTATCGCATACTCTTATAAAAGATATTCCGCCCTTCTTTATTTCAACGGTAATCTTGGTTGCTCCCGCATCTATTGAGTTTTCAACAAGCTCTTTTACAGCCGACGCCGGTCTGTCAACCACCTCTCCCGCCGCTATAAGATTGGCAACGTGTATATCAAGTACGTTTATTATTCCCATATCATTTCACCACTTTTCTTTAAAATCACTGAAGCATCTTCTTTAAATCAAACAAAACTCCCAAAGCTTCAATCGGCGTTGTTGTATTAAGATCAATGCCCTTTATCTTATCTATAACTTCGTTATTTGAAATACTGTCAAAAGACAGTTCGTCGTAATCATTATTATTTACGACCTTAACAACAGTTCTTTCCCCACTCTCAATATCCTTGAGTATTTCCTTCGCCCTCTTTATAACGGGAGTAGGTACTCCTGCAAGCAATGCAACCTCTATACCGTAGCTGTCATCAGTAGCGCCCTTAACTATCTTCCGTAAGAATATCAGCTCATCGCCCTTTTTCTTTGCCGCTATATTATAATTTACAATTCCGTCAAACTGACCCTCAAGCGTTGTAAGCTCGTGATAGTGGGTTGCAAACAACGTCTTTGCTCCAATTTTTTTGCTTGAACTGTATTCTGCAACCGCCTTAGCTATACTCATACCGTCAAAAGTACTCGTACCTCTGCCTATCTCATCATAAATTATAAGGCTTTTCTTTGTAGCGTTCTTCAGAATATAGGCAACCTCGTTCATTTCAAGCATAAAAGTAGACTGACCGCTTGCAAGGTCATCGGAAGCACCGATTCTTGTAAATATTTTGTCAACTATGCCTATTCTTGCCTCTTTTGCAGGAACAAAGCTACCAATCTGCGCCATAAGAGTAATTAAAGCCACCTGTCGCATATAAGTAGATTTACCTGCCATATTGGGACCCGTTATGAGCATAAGTCTGTTTCTGCCCGTATCAAGAACGGTGTCATTAGGTACGAAATAACTGTCCCTTACAAACATTTCAACAACAGGATGTCTTCCGTCCTTTATATCAATTACGTCACTGTAATCGACCTCAGGACAAACGTAATTGTTTTTAACAGCTACGTCTGCAAGGCTTACGTATACGTCTATCAATGCAAGCTTATACGCTGTCTTCTGTACACGCTCTGCCTGAGATGCAATCTTTTCCCTTATCCTCTGGAATATTTCATATTCAATACCAGTAATTCTGTCGGTAGCCCCGAGAATCGTGGACTCAAGCTCCTTTAATTCCTGTGTAATATATCTCTCGCAGTTGGATAAAGTCTGTTTTCTGATATAGTGGAGCGGTATTTCTTCCGTATTTGAGCGTAAAATCTCTATATAATATCCAAAAACTCTGTTGTAACCGACACGGAGTTTTTTTATTCCGGTTTTTTCTTTCTCTCTTTCCTCGAGGTCCTTAACGTACTGCACACCATTTGCAATGATATCGTTAAGTCTGTCAACCTCTTCGTTATAACCCTTTCTTATGATGCCGCCTTCTCTTATAGAAAACGGAGGGTCGTCTACTATTGCTTCTTCTATCAGAGTATATATATCGTAAAGCTCGTCTATATCGTCGTGTATACCGCAGAGTTCATCGCTTGTAAAATCAGCCAAAAGCTGTTTAACCTGAGGAATAACAGCCAAAGTAGATGAAATAGACTTAAGATCCTTTCCGCCGGCGCTTCCGTAAATAACCTTTGTCATAAGTCTTTCAAGGTCAAGTACATTCTTCATACATTCTGCAAGCTCTTCACGTTTAAAATAATCGCCGTAAAGCTCTGCAACCGCCTTTTGTCTACGCGTTATAAAATGAGTATTAACAAGAGGCGTTTCAACCCACTTTCTCAAAAGACGGGCTCCCGGAGAGCTCTTGGTTTTATCCAATACCCAAAGAAGACTTCCTCTTTTTTCTTTTGAGCGCATTGTTTCGGTAAGCTCAAGATTTCGTCTTGTATTCAAATCAATTTCAAGATATTGTCCTGAGTGATATATCTTAAGCTCATTTATGTATGATATATCGCTCTTCTGGGTTTCTGAAATATAATCAAGTAAAGCACCTGCAGATGCAATAATACTGTCACATACACTTTCTCCGTTATCAAGCGGAAGCTTTCCAAACTGTCTTATAAGTACCCCTTTGGCATACGTAATGTCATATCTGTCAGCTTGATTTTCATTTACAAAAGCATTAAGTCTTTGTATTGCATAGTTATACAGTATCGGACATATTTCTTTTTTTACATTCAGCATTACTTCGCGCGGAGAATACGTTGCAATTTCATTAAGCAAACGCTCCATATACTGTTCACCCGTAATTTCGGTAGAAGAAATATCGCCCGTCGATACGTCGGCAAACGTAAGTCCCGCCGTATTTCCGTCAAGATATACCGAGCATAAATAGTTATTTTTATTTTCTGTCAATAATTCACTTTCAATAATTGTGCCGGGTGTTACTATTCTTACTATTTCACGTCTAACGATATCTTTTGCCTGAGAAGGATCCTCTGTCTGTTCGCATATAGCCACCTTATATCCCTTTGAAACCAGTCGCCCGAGATACGTTTCTGCAGCATGATAAGGCACTCCGCACATTGGAGCACGTTTGCCCTCTCCGCAATCTCTCCCCGTCAATGTCAATTCAAGCTCACGGGATACAAGCTCGGCGTCTTCAAAAAACATTTCATAAAAATCACCAAGCCTGAAAAAGATTATGCAATCTTTATTCTTCTCTTTTATATCGAGATATTGCTGCATCATAGGTGTTACACCCATTTTTAATTCCTCACATTCAATTTATTACCGTTCCGTACATAGCAAAAGTATCGGCTTTGTCAATTCTCACGTGCACAAACTTGCCTATCACAGAATCGTCTCCGTCTATGTGAACGATACGGTTCTTTTCGTTTCTTCCTGTATATTTGTCAGTATCTGATTTACTCTTTCCCTCTACAAGTATCTTTATCGTCTTGCCTACGTATTCGGAATTAAGGTCCTTTGTGATTCCGTTCTGAACTTCAAGAAGCTTTGTAAAACGCTTCTTTTTTACTTCATCGGGTATCTGTCCTTCCATAGCCGCTGCAGGCGTATCTTTTCTGGGTGAATAGATAAACGAATAAACAGAATCAAATTCAACCTTTCTGAGCATTTCGAGAGTATCCTCAAATTCCTCGTCGGTTTCCGTAGGAAATCCCACTATAACATCACTCGTCAAGCCTACGTTATGTATTTTTTCCTTAGCATATGATACGAGTTCAAAATACCCCTTTGAATCATATTTTCTGTTCATAACTTTTAAAACTCTGTCGTTTCCGGCCTGAAATGGTAAATGTAAATGCTTCACTATTTTTTCTTCTCTTGCCATCGTATCTATAAGTTTTTTTGATGCATCTTTCGGGTGGCTTGTCATAAATCTCACCCAGAAATCGCCCTCTATCTTACATATATCGGTCAAAAGATCTGAAAAATCGTAGTCTGTATTTAAATCCTTGCCGTAGCTGTTTACGTTCTGTCCAAGAAGTGTAAATTCCTTATATCCTTTTTTTGCAAGGTCCTTTATCTGACTGATAATTTCAGAAGGCTGTCTGCTTCTTTCTCTTCCCCTCACGTAAGGCACAACGCAATATGAACAGAAGTTGTTACACCCATACATAACGCTTATCCAAGCTTTAAAGTCGCTCTCTCTCTTAACAGGAAGCCCTTCCCATATATTAGAGCTTTCGTGGTCAAAATAAAATAACCTTTTCTTTCTGTCAAAAGACTCGTTTAATATCTCAGGAAATTTCCATAGCATATTCGTTCCAAAAAGAAAATCCACGTAAGGATATTTATTCTTTATATCGTCCTTGCGGTGCTCCTGTGTTACCATACAGCCGCATATACCGATCTTCAAATTCTTATTGGCTTTTTTCAAATGCTTAAACTGTCCTGTTATTGAAAGCGCTCTCAGTTCTGCATGTTCTCTGACAGCACATGTGTTTACAACGATCAGATCCGCATCTTCGGCATTCTCGGTCTTCTCATAACCCATTTCGACCGACATTCCCGCCAGATACTCACTGTCAGCCTCGTTCTGTTGACAGCCAAACGTCAACACGTGCACACGCGGAAGCCTTCCGTTCTCTGCATAAAACACGTTATTTCTTTCTTTTACAAGCCTCATAAAAGCATATTGTTGTTCTATCTGCTCTTGTGAAATATTTATCGTTTTATTATCCATTTTTTCTTTGTTTTCCCTTATAATACGACAGTTTTGCATACATTACACGCCATTATATAATTATAACAATATTATTAAACATTGTCAATATAAAAAGAAGTCTCATAAAATGTAGTAAGGCATTCGCACATGTTTGCCGCAATTATATTTTTATAAAAAAGAGCTTCAAAAACAAAGATTTTACCAATATCCCTGAAAGGAGATGTACATTATGAACGATATAAAAATATGCGTACTCGGCGGCGATATGAGACAGCTGTCGGCTGTACGGACGATGTGTAAAAAAGGATTTGACGTAAGTGTATTCGGAATAGATAAAACAATCCACGAGGCCAGAAACTGTACCACTTTAAACGAAGCGGTGTCAAATGCATCGCTCATACTCCTTCCTCTGCCTTTTTCGGCTGACGGAATAAGGATATTCTGTCCGTTAAGCAACACTGATATTAAGCTTGACGAGCTTATTTCCTCTCTATCCGACTCTCAAATCGTTGCCGGAGGAAAATTAAGCCACGTCTTTTGCAAAAGATTGACGGATAGAGGATGTAAAATATACGATTATTATACATCTGAAAGGCTTTCTATTCTTAACGCAATTCCAACCGCCGAGGGTGCTGTAGCAATAGCTATGAATGAACTGAAAATTACTGTTTTCGGTTCAAAATGCGCCGTTGTAGGCTATGGAAGGATAGGCAGAATTCTCTCAAAAATGCTAAAAAGCTTAGGCTCTGACGTAACTGTTTTTGCAAGAAGTGAGAGCGCGTTAACTTGGGCCGAGGCAGAGGGTTTTACTGCAATAAATATAAGCAAAATGCAAAACTTTGTTTCCGATAAACACGTAATTTTCAACACTGTACCAAGTATGGTTATAAATAATGATATCCTACAAAAAACAAACGAAAACGTAGTTATAATAGACCTTGCTTCAGCTCCCGGCGGAGTTGATTTTGAATCTGCAAAGAAAACAAACAGAAAGGTAATTTTTGCTCTTTCGCTTCCCGGCAAAGTGGCGCCTGACAGCGCAGGAAAGATTATAGCAGATACGGTAATATCAAGGCTGTTGGAGGTGGATTTATGATTTGCTACGCTATGTGCGGCTCATTTTGCACTCTTAGTAACTCTTTCGACATTCTTGAAGCTATGAGCCACGGAGGATATGATTTTCTCCCCGTAATGAGCGAAAAAACATATTCCACAGACACAAGATTCGGTAAAGCATCTTCTCATATTGCAAGATTTGAAGAAATATGTAAGAAGACGGTTATACATACCGTTCAGGATGCAGAACCGATAGGTCCTAAGCTCCACCCCGAAGCTATGATAATCTGCCCTTGCACCGGAAACACGCTTGCAAAACTCGCAAACGGCATTACCGACTCTGCAGTTACAATGGCAGCAAAAGCGCATTTACGTAATGGTAAACCTCTTATTATAGCGCTTGCAACCAACGACGCACTGTCAGCTAACCTTGTAAATATAGGCAAGCTTGTTTCAAGAAAAAATATATTTTTTGTTCCGCTTGTTCAGGATGATATTCATAAGAAACCGACGTCACTCATTGCAAAATTCGACCTTCTTCCCGAAACACTGGACCATGCTATGCTCGGAAAACAGCTTATGCCGCTGTTTTTGGGTGAATCAAAACCATAATGATACATTATTCGTCATATAATTCAAATTTTTTTTACAAAAGACCTAAAATCTATTGATTTTTTTGGTTGGTTATAGTAAAATATAGAATTGATTGAAGAATTAAAAATCAAGGGGAAATAGGCATGGCAAAGGAATTCAGAAGAATCGGCGTACTCACATCGGGCGGAGATGCCCCCGGTATGAATGCTGCTTTACGTGCAGTTACAAGAGCTGCTATTGATAAAGGCGTTGAAGTTATGGGTATTTATGAGGGCTATAAAGGTCTTGTACACCCCCAGCTCAAGCGCTTCACCTCAAGAGACGTTTCAAACATAATTTCAAGAGGCGGTACTGCTTTATATTCCAATCGTTGCTTGGAATTTAAAGAAGAAGAAGGTATGCAGAAGGCTATTCAAACTTGCCGCGACAATGAAATTGACGGTATTATCGCTATTGGCGGAGACGGTACCTTCAGAGGAGCTACCGACCTTTCTTTAAGAGGTATTCCCACAATAGGAATTCCCGGCACTATCGACAACGATATCACTTCAACTGAATATTCTATCGGCTTTGATACGGCTGTTAATACAGCTATTGAAATGATCGACCGTTTGAGAGACACTTGTGAATCTCACGCTCGTTGTAACGTTGTTGAAATAATGGGCAGAAATGCAGGTTGGGTTGCTCTTGAAGCAGGTATTGCAACAGGTGCTTCCGCTATTGTTATAAATGAAATTCAGTTTGATGAAGATAAGGTTATAAATCAGATTCTTGAAGCAAAGAAAAATAATAAGAGAAACTTTATTGTATGTATTGCAGAGGGTGTTCCCGCTGCTCTCGGCGATAAGCTTTACTCTGAAAAGTTTGCTAAGAGATTTGAAGAAAAAACCGGAATTGAAACAAAATTTGTAAGACTTGCACACGTTCTACGCGGTGGCGATCCCACTATGAGAGACAGATGCATAGCTACTCAGATGGGTAGCGAAGCTGTTCGTTTGCTTCTCGAAGGCAAGAGCGATCTTGTTGTAGGTATGCGCAACGGTGAACTTATTTCCACGGAAATAAGCTATGCGCTCAAGCTTGACCGTATGTACAAAGGTACACTTAAGGAAGGCGATCTTGACAACTTTACAGAAGAACAGATTGCTGAAATGAAAGCATACTGCGCAAAGAGACATGCAGACCTCGAAAAGCTTTACAACATCGCGTACGAAATGGCTCACTGATAAAATACCGTATAAAATTATCCCCAACGGCTTAGTACTAAACCGTTGGGGGTCTTTTTTTATTCATATAAAAAATTTTCTTTCCATTATTTCTTTGGCGGGACGATATATTGCAAGGAATATCAACAAGCCTCCAAGCATCACAAGCGACACGAGAGGATACAATGACCAACCAATAAATCTTCCCTGCATAAACGTATAGTTAACCAAAAATTCAATCAACAGCATAAACGCTCCGAGAGATATCAAAAAGCCACCGTAAATATACAATCTGCCTTTTTTTATATATCTGACCAGGGTAACGAGTGTGGTTATAAGTATTCCAATTCCTGCTACAAGGGGTAAAGCGAACGACAAAAACCAATGTCCGCCCGTTTTATAGTTTATATACAGTAAGTATACTGCCAACATCGCAAATCCAATGGGAACAAATATAACGGGATTCGGTTTTTTAAACCAGCTCGGCAACACTATTGAAACATAACTCAGAATTAAAGCACCAATAACGTACCCTGACCACGTAACAGACCTGTTTATCTGCCAATCACACAAAAATACAATAAAAATCGGCAAAACAGTTGCAAAAGTTACAAGTATCTGTGGCAGATACGTTGCCTTTTTTGTCTTTGGATAAGAGTTTTGCGGGTATAACGGTTCTCCCTCACCCTGTATCAAATCAGGATGAAAAACTCTTGTACTGCAAAGAGGACACGTCTTTTCCGTATCAGCTAATTTTACTCCGCAATTTATACAATACATTACTTTTCTCCTCTGTTGGTCGAAACCGTAGCTTCTATACCCATTTCCTTCAAAACCTTATGGAAATAATACTCAAGCCCAGGTTCTTTTATGTTACGAATAAAGTTTATATAAAGCTTATCTTTGAACGACAGTACTCCGCAGTTGTAGGGAGCCATAGCCTGAACACCCAATATAAAATCCATTCTGTCTACGTATTCCATCATTTCCTCGGGAAGCTTTACCGCTCCAAGATTTGACAAAGAAAGACAAGACTTACATTCGCCTACAATATCAAATATCGTTTTCATAACCCAGTTCTTTACAAACAACGGCATAACCCTTACGGCCATTATTCTTTCACTGTTTACGTTGGCGGCAATCTTCATACTCATTTGCTTTTGTGTAATTTCTCTGCCCATACAGTGAACGATTATATCACATATTTCTTCAAACGTATATTCTCCGAGTCTTGGCAATATTTCAGGAGTCGTATATAAGGCAAAATTTCTCAACGTCTGACTAGGAAATAGTTTACGCAGATTAACAGGCAAAAGCACTTTTATCGGTTTTCTCTTGTTTATATTCGGGATTTTTTCCTTTTGAAGCTCTTGCAACGCCATCATCATTACAGCGCACAGGAAAGTAGTCAGGCTTACTCCGTATTCGTGCGACTTCTGAAGCACGTCTTTTACAGATATTTCAAAACAAGTCAAATTCAAAAAACCGCCAAGTTCTGCCGTTCCCGACATATGCCAAGCAGTATTTTCCTGTCTGCTTGCAGTAATTTTACCGGCATATTTCTGAAAACTGTCCTCAAGCTCTTTTTCGCTCGGTTCTTCCAGTCTGCCGAGCACTCCGTTTTTTGCAGGAATATGAACGCCGTATTTTTGTTGCAGATACTCGGCAACAAGGCTTTTTAAGAATATCAAAGCTCCCGTACCGTCAGTAAGAGAATGAAATATCTCAACTGCAATTCTTTTCTTATAGACAATAACGCGGAATGCGCATTTTGCAGTTTCTTTCTTAGACATTCTTGTCAGAGGATAACTGCTTTCATCTCTGATTTCGGGCGCTTCCGACAGCTGTTCAAGATAATACCAGAAAACACCTTTTTGCAGCCTTACAGCAATAGATGGAAATCTGCGAACGGTTACGTCCAAAGCTTTAGCCAACACGTCTCTGTCGACGTTTTCCTTCAAAGTTGCAGACAAACGGAAAACGTTGCTCCAATTTTGTCTGCGCGCTGCAGGATATATCTTCGCAGCATTATCAAGCCTTAACCAACGAAGCTTTCTCTCACCCGATAAATGCTTATTCAGAAATTGATTTATAACAGTAAAATCTCCTGCGTCCTCTTCTAGTCCGTAAAGAATATATCCGTGCCATCTTTCCGGCGCTACGTAAAGAGTTGATATGCAACCGTTTTCTGTCAATTTTTCGTGCAGTCCCCTTGCATCATCAAGCATTATCTCATCACCGCCAACAAAAATTAAAGACGGCGGAATTTCTTTTAAATCAGAAAAGATGGGAGACACATAAGGATTATTTCTGTCATCTGTGTAACTGTCTGCAAAAAAATTCAATAATTCTTTTGTCATAGTCGGGTCTTTCTGCTTATTTTCCTCATATGAATTTCCCGAACAAGTCATATCAGTCCACGGAGATATCGCTATAATTGAGCTTGGCAAAGGTATATTATTCTCTTTCAGTTTAAGACAAAGAGCATAGCAAAGCCCTCCCCCTGCACTCTCTCCGCATAATGCAATTTTTTCGGGTAAAAATCCCTTATCGAGCAAATATTTATAACTTTCAAATGCATCTTCAAGAGCTGCGGGATAAGGATTCTCGGGAGCTAATCTGTATGCCGTACAAAATACTCTCATACCGCATTGGACAGCTAACGTAGCTCCAAATCCCTTGGCATATTCAACGTCACCGCAAGTATACCCTCCGCCGTGAAGATACAGTATCACACCCTGTCTTCTCTCGTCTTTGGGAACAATCCACGCGCCAACAAAGCTCTCAAAATCATGTTCTCTTACAAAAACCTGATCCTTGTATTTAGACTCCATAAGTTCACCTATCTTATTTTGTCCCTTTCGGATGGTCTTCAGAGAACAGCTTGTGAGAAGCGGTTTTATTATTGATAACTGTGTTCTTAACGTCTTTGCAGATATTGCCATATTTTTTACCCTGTTTTTTATATCTTTTAAAAGAATGAAATCTGGTTTGTCTCGGGAAGTCCCTCAAGCGCTCCGTTTTCTCTGAGCAACTCTACAATTTTTTTCGAAAGCTTTGCCTTTTCGGTAAGCTCTTCAATAGAAATAGGGTCTTCATCTCTTGCCTTTACAATGTTATGAGCAACGCTTTCACCGAGTCCTGCAAGGCAAGCAAACGGTATTCTTATTTTACCATCCTCAGGTAAAAATGCTTTAGCGTCAGATTTATAAAGATTAACCGGCAAGAATTCTATTCCCCTCGCAAAGCACTCGTTTACAATCTGCATTGCAGTATAAGTATCCTTTTCGGTAGCAGATGCCTCTCTTCCCTTTTCATCAATCAGCTTCATAAGCTGCTGAACCTTGTTTCTACCACCCATAACGGTTTCTCCGTCAAAACCATCGGGAGCTGCAGTAAAATAAGCGGAATAAAATGCAATAGGCTGATATACTTTATACCAGGCAAGTCTTATTGCCGACATAACATACGCCGCTGCGTGTGCTTTTGGAAACATGTATTTAATCTTCTTACAAGAATCTATATACCATTCAGGAACATTATGTTCACGCATAATAGCTTCCATTTCGGGTGTAAGGTTCTTGTTTTTCTTACGAACGTTTTCCATTATGTTGAAAGCATCGCTGTTATCAAGTCCCTTATGCTGTAAATATACCATGATATTGTCACGCGTTCCAACACATTCCGATATAGTACAAATGCCATCTTTGATAAGATCTTTTGCATTTCCAAGCCAAACGTCAGTTCCGTGAGAAAGTCCCGAAATCTGCAAAAGGTCAGAGAAATATTTAGGTTGTGTGTCCACAAGCATCTGTCTTGTAAACGCAGTTCCAAATTCGGGAAGTCCAAAAGTACCCGTCGGACTTCCTATTTCCTCCTCCGTTACACCAAGTCCCTTTGTTGATGTAAACAAAGACATAACCTTTTGGTCATTCATAGGAACGTCGAGAACGCTTATACCCGAATATTTTTCAAGCATCTTATATTTTGTCGGCACATCGTGTCCGAGAATATCAAGCTTTAGAATCGTATCGTGCAAATGGCTGAATTCAAAGTGCGTTGTAATAATACTGCTGTTTCTATCGTCTGCAGGATGCTGTACCGGTGAAAAATCATATATATCGTATTCGTGAGGAATAACAATTACACCGCCGGGATGCTGACCTGTGGTAAGCTTGACTCCGAGACATTTGTTTATAAGTCTTTGAAGCTCAGCTCTGTTTACTGATACGCCTTTATTTTCAAGATACTTATTCACAAGCATAAATGCCTTTTTATCGGCAAGTGTACCCAAAGTTCCTGCTCTGAACACGTTTTCCTCACCGAACAAAACTTCGGTATATTTATGAGCATCAGCCTGAACGTCACCCGAAAAGTTAAGGTCAATATCGGGAGTTTTTTCACCCTTAAAGCCGAGGAACGTTTCAAAAGGAATATCGTGTCCGTCATGAATCATATTCGTTCCGCATTCAGGACAGTTTTTGTCGGGAAGGTCAAATCCCGATGCAACGGAGCCGTCGGTATAAAAATAACTGTATTTACATTTCGGGCATCTGTAATGAGGTGGCAGAGGATTAACCTCGGTTACGCCGCACATTGTAGCGGCAAACGAAGATCCCACAGAACCTCTTGAACCTACAAGATAGCCTTGTGCTTCACTGTTTGCAATAAGCTTTTGTGCAATTATGTACATAATTGCAAAGCCGTTACCGATAATGGGGGTAAGTTCCCTCTCAAGTCTGTTTTTTACAAGCTCGGGCAAAGGATCTCCATACCATTCCTTTGCTCTTGCCCAACACATTTCCTGCAGTTCTTCCTCACATCCCGGAATACTCGGCGGATAGAAGCCGGTAGGAATAGGTCTTATTACTTCAACCTCGTCGTTTATTTTATTAGGGTTTTCGATTACGACTTCTCTCGCAACGTCTTCTCCAAGGTATGAAAACTCTTCAAGCATTTCATCGGTAGTTCTGAAATACAGTTCAGAATCGCCCTCGTCATCAAATCCTCTGTCGAATTGAAGCATCTTTCTGTGTATTTCATCGCGCTTCTCCATAAAATGCGCGTCACACGTTGCAACAACGGGCTTTTTAGCAAGACGTCCGACTTCAATAACCTTTCGGTTAAAATTACGTAATGCCTCTTCATCTGCTGCAAGACCTTTTGCTATCATAAATCTGTTATTCGATAAAGGCTGAATCTCAAGATAATCGTAGTATCTTGCAATTCTGATAAGCTCGTTCATAGGTTTTCCTGCTATGATTGCGGAAAACAGCTCACCCGCCTCACAGGCAGAGCCCACTATAAGCCCTTCCCTTAATTCATTGAGAACCGTTTTTGGAAGTCTTGGATTTCTATAAAAATAATCTATGTATCCCTTTGATACAATTTTGTATAAATTCTTTAGTCCCGTCTTATTTTTTGCGAGAAGAATCATATGATAAGGACGAAGCTTCAGCGGGTCAGCCTTTTCACCCATAATTCTCGCCATTTCAGAGGTATCCTTTGCGCCCTCTTTTTTTAGCTTCTGACACATAACTGCAAATATCTTTGCAAGCATCTCAGCATCATTATAGGCTCTATGATGACCGAATTCGCCGAGATTATAATAGTCAGCAATTACATTCAGCTTGTGCTTTTTGAGAGACGGATTCAAAAATCTTGAAAGTGCAACAGTATCAATATACGTGGGCTTGAAATGAATCTTATGATCTTCGCAAGCTTTTTTTATAAAACCGATATCAAAAGAAGCGTTGTGCGCAATAAGTATCCTATCCCCCGCAAACTCAAGAAAGCTCTTTACAGCTTCTTCCGTCTTAGGAGCGCCCTTGACCATATCGTCGGTTATGCCCGTAAGCTCAACTATATTTTCAGGAATAGAACATTCGGGGTCAACGTATGTGCTGAATATATCAAGTATTTCCCCGTTTTTGAATTTTACGGCGCCAATTTCGGTAATTCTGCAGGTCTGCGCCGACAATCCGGTTGTTTCTATATCAAAAATACAAAACTCATCATCGGTAAAATTTGCATTCTGCTCACCGTATACAACTCTTGCGGTATCATCGACAAAATATGCCTCCATACCGTAAATAACCTTCATACCCGTTTTTTCGGAAGCGTACATCGCGCGCGGAAACGCCTGAACGTTACCGTGGTCAGTTATAGCCACAGCCTTATGTCCCCACTTCTGAGCAGTTTTTATTGCATCCTCGGGTGCAATAATCGCGTCCATTGAAGACATACAGGTATGTAAATGTAATTCCACTCTCTTTTCTTCCGATTTATCTTGTCTTGAAAGCTTCTTAATCTTTGCAATATCAAGAACGTTCATTACAAGCTCGTTTGCAAACTTATCAAATCTGACGTTACCTCTTACAGCAAGAACGTCACCGTTTCCAACCTCGCGTGTAACCTCCGATTCGTGTGATTCTAATACCATTTTACAGAATATTGACGAATCATTATCCGTAATTGCAAATTCAAATATTATTTTGTCGCCGTTTCTGTTTTCCTTAGCTTCGCACTGGAAAACCTCACCTGTTATAACTACGTGTCTTAAGGGCTTGTCCAGATTTCTCATCGGAGTCGGGTCAATATCAAATCTTTCACCGTAAACATAATTAGGTTCAGATATATCAAAATCGGTATCACCGACGTGTATTATTCCATTTTCGTATTTTTCAAAAACACTTTCCTTTTCGTCAAGTGCCGTTACTCTTTCAAGATTCTTCTGTTTCTCGGCAATTTCGTTTTTCTTGTCAGCTATTCTTTGGTCTTCTTCGCGCTGAGCAAATGCTCTGTTTATTTCGTTAGCGTATCTTACTTCTTTTTCGCGAACTATTGCCGCAAAATCATAATTTGTGTTTTCATCACGTAATATTTCAACTGTATAACTTAAACCGAATTCATCCTGAATAATTTTTGAAATCGTTTCAGGTGTCTTTGCACTGTATAAAAGCTCTATTCCACCGTTTGTGAATGATATTTCTATTGAGATCTTGTTATCTGATATATCAAGCTTATATTCATTAAAAAAACCGCGCGAAATGACTCCCCTGTGTCCTGCTTCAAGCAAAACATCGGGGATCACCTTTTCTGAAAACAAAGAACTGTCATATTTCGGCATAATTCTTACACTGCGCAAAACGTAACACTGTCTTATGCTTTCTTCCAGACTGTACAGCGTCTTTTTATCTATAAGCTTTTCAAATCTTATATCCGCTTCGACCATTTTATGCTCGCGGTTTATACGAACGTTTTCTACAACACCCGCATTTAAAATACCCCGATAATGCTCGTCCGGTTCAAAGCGATTAAATAATTCGCCTAACGTTTTAGCCATTGTTCCACCTATTTTTACATTCTTTTTATTTCTTCAATAAGCTCGTCAATAATTCTATTTTCGTCAATTTTTCTTATTACTTCGCCTTTTTTGAATAGTACCGCCTCGCCTATACCGCCTGCGATACCGATATCACATTCTTTAGCTTCTCCGGGGCCGTTCACAACGCATCCCATTATTGCAACGTCAACTTTTTTGTTGACCTTTATATCGCATATTCTTCTCTCAAACTCATTTGCAATACCGATAAGGTCTATCTTTGTCCTTCCGCAAGTGGGACACGAAATAATATTTATACCGTTATCTTCAGAAATACCAATAGAAGAAAGAATTGCTTTTCCCTCTCTTATTTCTTCAACGGGGTCTGCCGTCAATGATACTCTCATAGTATCTCCGATACCGTCAAGCAACAATGAACCAATTCCGACTGCAGATTTTATAACCCCCTTATGTACTGTACCCGCTTCCGTTACACCTAAATGCAAGGGGTATTGTGTTTTCTCCGCCAGAATTCTGTTTGCCTGAATCATATCGGCAACTCTTGATGATTTAACGGCAAGTATTATATTATAAAAATCAAATTTCTCGAGCAAAGACGCGTGATATAAAGCGCTCTCAGCCAATGCCTCTCCCGAGGGTCTTCCGTATTTTGCAAGTATATTCTTTTCTAATGAACCACTGTTCACGCCTATTCTGATAGGAATATTTTTATCAAAGCACACATCTACAACTGCTTTTACTCTGCTTTCATCACCAATATTTCCAGGGTTTATTCTTATTTTATCGGCACCCGCATTTGCCGCTTCAATAGCCATCTTATAATCAAAATGTATATCTGCAACGATAGGGATTTTTATATCGGAATTCTTAAGTTTGTAAACTGTTTTTACGGCGTCTATATCGGGAACTGTCATTCTGACAATATCACAGCCGACATTTTCAAGTCTTTTTATCTGATGATACGTAGCGTCAAAATCAGCAGAATCGGTATTGGTCATTGATTGTACCGCAATTTTTTCGTTTCCGCCAATATATATATCGCCTATCTTAACTCTTTTAGATTTACGCCTTTCCATTATATTCCCCTCATTTTTTACTTTTTAAATATTTTCAGAACATCATTGTAGCCTACTATAATCATCAACAAAAACAATAAGCAAAGTCCCGCAAAATGTATATATCCCTCAACCTCACGTTTTATTGGTTTTCGAAAAATAAGCTCATACAACATAAATACAAATCTTCCGCCATCTAAAGCGGGCAACGGAAGCATATTAAATATTCCGAGGTTAAGCGCAAGAAGCGAGCACATATACAATAAATTATGAAATCCCTTCTTCGCCGCATCACCTATAGCCGAGGTAACACCTATTGGACCCGACATCTGTTCAACGCCTACTTTTCCCGTAACGAGATATACAAGTGATTTCCAAATAACCTCAACCATCGATTTACTGTAAAATACAGTATGTTTAACTATATTACCTAAACTGATTTTCTCGGCATAAACCTTGAAATCCATTTTACCGAAAGTCACTCCGCTTTCTGTTATAGTCCCAAAAGATACATCTTCTATAACAATCTGTTTGCCATCTCTGATCACGGTGATATCTATAGGCTCAGTTCCGTCAAACATAATAGAGTTACTTATCTCATTTCCAATGTGAACTCTGTTTTTTCCAACTCTTATTATCTCATCGCCTACCATAAGACCACATTCCTGAGATACTGCGCCCTTATTAAATCCAGCCACAACGTTAGATGCGAGACGGCTTGAGGTAGAAACAATAACAAGCACTGTAAGAACACCTACCAGTATATTCATAAAAGCACCTGCAGAAACAATAATCATTCTCTGCCATACAGGTTTATTGTTTAACGCATTTTTATCTTCGCTATCCTCGTCTTCCCCAATCATGCTCACAAAACCACCTATGGGCAATAAACGAAATGAATACACAATGCCGGTCTTTTCGGATTTCTTTGATATTATTTTTGGGCCCATGCCTATTGCAAATTCATTTATTCCCACATTGAACAAACGGGCAGCAAGATAGTGCCCGAGTTCATGTACAAATATCAAAAATCCAAATGTAAGTATCGCAATTATTAGTGCCAATTATCTTCCTCTTTTCAGTTATCTGTTCGTTATCTCTGTGAAAGAATACGCACAGCCTCTCTTGCGTTTCTGTCAGCCTGTTCTATATCCTCCACAGTCGGATTAACGATGTTTTTGTAATTAAGAACAACCTCGCTGACCATATCCATTATATCGCAGAACGATATCTTTTTATTCAAGAACAAATAAACAGCTTCTTCGTTTGCTCCGTTAAGAACAGCGGGAATAACTCCTCCCATTCTCATTGACTTATAAGCCAAATCAAGCAAAACAAACGTCTCTTTATCTGCTTCTGCAAAAGTCATCTTACCTAACTTTGCTAAATCAAGTCTTTCCTGTAATCCCTCATATCTGTCAGGATACGTTATTGCATACTGTATGCAAGTACGCATATCAGGAACACCAAGCTGCGCTAAAACCGCATTATCAATATATTCAACCATCGAATGTATTATGCTTTCGCGATGTACAACAACGTCCACTCTGTCAACGTCAATATCAAAAAGATGACAAGCTTCAATTACTTCAAAGCCTTTATTCATAAGAGTTGCAGAATCAATGGTTATTTTTTGTCCCATACTCCACGTAGGATGTGCCAAAGCCATCTCGGGAGTAATATTCTGTAATTCATCACGTTTCTTTCCAAAGAATGGACCGCCGGATGCTGTGAGAATAAGTCTGCTCACCTGCTTTGAAGGATAGCCCTCAAGGCACTGAAAAATAGCACAATGCTCACTGTCAACAGGTAATATGCTTACACCCTTTTCACGCGCCTTTTTCATTACTATTTCGCCGGCAGTTACAAGAGTCTCTTTGTTTGCAAGAGCTATATTCTTCCCCGACTCAATAGCAGCCAAAGTAGGTCTTAATCCAGCCTTGCCGATAATTGAGTTCAGAAGCATATCGCATTTAACTGAGTATGCCAATTCCTCAATAGCTTTCTCTCCGCCTATTATACGCGTCGAGGTATCAGAAACTCTCCCCTTAAGCTCATTTGCTTTTTTTTCATCAAGCACAGCGCACGTTTCGGGTGAAAATTCCCTTATCTGTTCCTCAAGAAGCTCGATATTGCCTCTCGACGTCAAAGCCTTTACTTTGAGATTATGTCTTCTTGCAACCTCTATACTCTGTGTACCGATTGACCCCGTCGAGCCAAAGATTGCAATACTTTTTTCAAATTCATTATTAGTCATTTTTTTACCCTTTGATTAATTAACAAAAGATTTTACACAAACAAACGGAAAAATACCGACAAGTCAAACATAAGAAGAACTATCGGCGCCGATGCAATAACAGAGTCGCAACGGTCGAGCATTCCGCCGTGTCCGGGAAGGAGATTTCCATAGTCCTTAACACCGTATTTTCTCTTAATAAGCGAGAAAATCAAGTCGCCACACTGCGACACGATTGACAAAACGATACCGACACAAACAAACGCTAAATAATTTGCCTTGAGTCCGTCAACAAATCTCGTCATAACGTATCCGTAAAGAACAAGAATAAGCGTACTGAATACTATTCCGCCTACTGCGCCCTCTATAGTTTTCTTGGGGCTGACGTCGGGAATAAGCTTGTGTTTTCCAAAGAAGTAACCCGTAAAATATGCAAATATATCAGTCATCCAAGGGCAAAGGAAAACGAGCATATATATGTATTCGCCGTACTGATAATCTCTCAAAAGTACAATGCTTGCATATCCATTTGTTATAAAATTAACAGTAACGAAAACGAATGCCATATTGGTAATATCTTTTTTTCCTTTTGAAAACACTGCAACAGCAAACAGCATAAACAAAAACAGAACGAATATCTTGTGTGTAAAATTGAAAAACGCCTGTTCGTTTCCGTATGTTCTTGCACATATCGGCAGAGTTGCCGCTATTACATACGCCACAAGTCTTATTACAGGATTTTTCTCTCCTATACACTTGAGCATTTCATGTACACACAAAACCGATGCCATAGCCAAAACAATCGGAAATGCCACTGTATCCGAGAAAACCAAAAAAGGTATAAATATCGCCGCGCAAATAACAGCCGTTATAATTCTTGTTTTCATATTTCTAATCTCCGTAAATTAGTCTTAAACCACAGCGCCGAAGCGTCGAGTGCGGTTATAGTATTCTTCTATCGCCTTATCAACGTCGCTTTCAGAAAAATCAGGCCACAATACGTCTGTAAAATACAGCTCTGAATACGCTCCCTGCCACATAAGAAAGTTAGACGTTCTTATCTCTCCCGCAGTTCTGACTATAAGGTCGGGAGCAGGACAATGGGCTGTATAGAGGTTAGATGAAATATCCTCTTCCGTAATCTCTTTCTTGCCCTGTTTTATAAGCTCGTTGACAGCGTGAACTATCTCATCTCTTCCGCCGTAATTTAATGCTACGTTAAGTATTCTGTGGTTGTTCTGTGAATCCTTTTCCGCTTTTTCAAGTCTTGCTTTTAGTTCCGGATTAAATCTGTTTTTATCACCAATAAAATGTATCTGTATATCGTCTTCTTTCATTACAGTATAAAGATAGTCAATATACTCGTTGAGCAAATTCATAATTGCATCAACTTCATTTTTCGGTCTTTTCCAGTTTTCCGTGGAAAAAGCGTAAACTGTAACGCAGTTTATATTCAAAGAACCGCAATATCTGACAATATTTTTCATAGTTTCGGCACCCTTTTTATGACCAAACTCACGAGGCATTCCCCTCTTCTTTGCCCATCTGCCGTTACCGTCCATAATAAAAGCCACGTGCTGAAGACGTTCGTCTACCGCCGTTCTTTTTGTTTCTATTTGTTTTTTCTTAATGCCGAACATATTATTCTCCAATTTAAAATGGGCGTGTACCGTTTGGCGCACGCCCGTGTATTTTTTGTCAGATATCCATAATTTCCTTTTGCTTACGGGCTGTGATACCATCTATATCTTTGATATACTTATCTGTCAAATCCTGAATTTCTTTTTCTGACTGCTTCTGTTCGTCCTCAGTCATTTCGTTCTTTTTCTTCATATCCTTTACTTTGTCATTAAAGTCACGGCGGATATTTCTGATAGCAACCTTAGCATCCTCACCCATTTTTGAAAGCTGCTTTGCAAGCTCCTTACGTCTTTCCTCTGTAAGCTGAGGGAATACGAGTCTCAACACCTTACCGTCATTAGCGGGTGTAATTCCAAGATCGGAAGCTATAAGTGCCTTTTCAATGCTCTTTAACGTTGTAGCATCCCAAGGAGAAATAACTATCGTTCTTGCATCAGGTACTTTAACTTCAGACATCTGGTTGATCTGAGTGGGTACACCGTAATAATCAACTGTAATCTTGTTAAGAACAGCAGGATTAGCTCTGCCTACTCTGATTGATTCAAGTTCGTTCTGATATGCGGAAATTGATTTCTGCATTTTGCCTTCATATTCTTTTGTTGCGAGTTTCATATAAAAATCCTCCGTTTATTTAAACTGTTTATTTTTTTCAAAGATTATTTCAGAATAGTTCCAAGTTTTTCGCCCTTTACAACACGGATAATGTTGTCGGGATCATCAAGCGCAAACATCTGTATAGTGAGCTTATTTTCAAGTCCAAACGATGCCGCTGTCCAGTCAAGAGCTTTGAGTCCTTTGTTAAGAACATCAACGTAGCTTATTTCATCAAGCTTCACTGCATTCTTGTCAATCTTGGGATCTGCTGTATATACGCCGTCTATATTTTTAGCCATAAGTACAGCGTCAGCGCATATTTCTGCTGCGCGGAGAACTGCTCCTGTATCTGTGGAGAAATAAGGACAACCCGTTCCGCCTCCGAATATAACGATCTTGCCGTTTTCAAGATGCTTTACAGCATCTCTCTGGGTAAAAGGATCGGCTATTCTTTCCATATCGATTGCAGTCATAACAACAGCCTCGGCTCCAACCTCTTCAAAGCCCTGCTGAAGTGCCAATGCATTTATAACAGTCGCCAACATCCCCATATGGTCTGCTCTGCTTCTGTTCATTTTTGCGCCCTGTCTGCCGCCGCGCCATATATTTCCGCCGCCAACAACTATAGCAACCTGAACGCCCATTTCAACACATCGTTTTACCGATGTACAAACTTCGTTTATAAAGTCGTAATTAAGTATTTCTCCCTTTCCGCAATCCTTTGCAAGAGCTTCTCCGGAAAGCTTGAGCAATATCCTATTATATACAGGTTTAACTTCTGACATATTCGTATTCCTCTCATACTTATGCATAATAATACTATTTTATTTATTTTACTCTAAAATTGCCGTTTTGTAAATATATTTATTTAAATTTATATATATATTCTTTCTATAAAATTATATACAGAAACATTATGCACAAAATTATAGATACCTTTTTGTGCAAAGTAATTCAAAAAAATATACTCCCCACAAAAAATGCAGGAAGTATATATATTATTTTTTTCTGTAATCCATTGGAGAACATGAATAATACTTGGTAAACTGTCTGTAAAAATCACTTGTGTTTTTAAATCCCACACATTCGGAAATTTCATTAACCGTTTTATCCGTAGATTTTAAAAGTGCAGCTCCCACCTTTGCTCTGAATTTTAACGTGTAGTTGTAGGGTGACATACCCGTGCATTTCTTAAAAATTCTCGTAAAGTGCGACTCACTCAGATTACATATTTTTGCAAGTTCATTTACCGCAATCGACTCGTCAAATCTGAAAGCAATTTCTTTCAGCGCGGGCATTATGTTATATATATCCGTTTCGTCTGCATTTTTTATAAACTCAGCTTCAGAAGACTTCTCAGGAAGAGCGTTATTTCTCAAAGAAAGGATGGAAAAGGTATAGAAATATAAGCTTGCAAGCCTTTCGTAGTCCTCTCGACAACTCTTTCCCTCTTGAATAATTTTTCTGAGAAGAGAATTTAATTCTCCTTCGCTCTCCTGTGTGCAAATACAACTTCCCGGCATAGTAAGCTCGGGGTATCTGTTTCTCATTTCAAAAGGATCAAAATATACAAAATCCCAATTACAGTTGCTTCTCTTGATGCTTTTTGAACAGTGGATCACGTCTGGAGCTATAATAACAGCGTCACCAGCCTTAACTGCATATATGTCATCCTCAAGCAAGAATACACCGTTTCCCGAAAGACATACACCTATCTGGTAACTTGAATGATAATGCATTGACGGAATTGAGCTGTCCGGCAGATCAGAATTTTCCGGAAATCCGTAGAAGCATTTGCGTTCGGGCGGATTAAAGGGCGCATACTCGACAGGATATTCGGTTATCATTATTCTCTTTGGCATTATTATACCTCCAAAGCGTTTTTTCAAACTTTTCCTTATGTATATTATATCTTTTTTAGTGTATTCTGTCAAGTTTTAGTGTACTATGTCGAGAAAAGCCGACACTTTGGTAATTATTTTATTCTTTTTTGTATTTTCTTTTTGTTGCTTCCCCGCCTCTAAGATGTCTTTCAGCTTTGTTTTTGTCAAGGACCTTTTTGACCTGCGAATAGAGAGAGGGATTTATATATTTTAATTTACAAACCAGATCCTTGTGAACTGTGCTTTTGCTTATGCCAAAAAACTGTGCCGCTTGTCTTACCGTAGCGCCGTTATCGATTATGTATGATGCAAATATTTCGCTTCTTTCTCTGAACTTTGAATTATACTGATTCATATAAAACACCAACCCTTATTTAGCTTGATATAATATATGATTGAGGGCTCTAAAATATATTTATATTTTTTTTAAAAACATATTGACATTCGTCAAAAAATGTGTATAATATCTAATGTTGCTTGAGAAAAGCACTTGCGAGAGTGGCGGAACTGGCAGACGCGCACGTTTGAGGGGCGTGTGGATTTACCGTACGGGTTCAAGTCCCGTTTCTCGCACCAAGAAACAGTCTATCCATTAGGATGGGCTGTTTTTTTATTTCTGTGCATACGGGACTTGAAGGGGAAACGGTAGTGAATTGACAGTCCGGTGGACTGTCAAGAGCCGTGGAAGACCGAGCGCGTAGGTCGCGCGAGACCAAGTCCCGTTTCTCGCACCAAAAAAACAGTCTATCCATTAGGATGGGCTGTTTTTTGTTTTAAAGCTCGGATATTACTCCGAGCTTTTAACTATATGATATGTCTTTTTTGCTATACATATAATACGAAATAAATATGCCTATTACAATAAAACCCAAGCCTGTTATAAGATATTTCATTTTTTATAACTTGATGGAGGATATCCCGTAAATTTTTTAAATATTCTACAAAAATAAGCATTGTCAGAAAAACCAACCGCTTCACCGCACTCAGCCACATTAAGTCCTGAATTCTCAAGCATTTCAACCGCTCTTTCAATTCTTATTCGCAACTGGTAACGATAGGGTGGATAACCCATATTTTTTTTAAACATTCTGATAAAACTATCCTCGCTTAAATGACAAATTTGAGCATATTTTTTTATATCTATCGGCTCATTAAAATACACGTGCATATCACTTAACACCTTTTCAAGAGCAGTATTAATATTATTATTTAAAGCTTTTAAAGGCGTTTTTGCACTTTCTTTTATAAGTGACAGTAACACAAGCATATACCCATCACAAAGCTCCTCTCCGTTCAGTTGCTTGTTATAATATGCATATATCATTTTTTCAAAAGCTGATTCAAATTGTTTTCTGTCACGAATTGCTATTATCACAGGCATATTATCATCAAAATCACTCAACAGCGAACACGCTGAGCCGCTGAAATGAGACCAACACATTTGAGTCGAGTCCTCTTTTTTGAAATAATAATGATGTCTCACTTCAGGGTGATAAAAAACAAGACTCCCCTCCGGAATGATCTTGTTTTTTCCGTTGTGCTCGCAATAACCAACTCCTTTTTTTATGTAGTTAATTGAAAAATCTATACGACCAGCCTCGCGAACAGTATTATAATCACGGTCTCCAAGCCACTGTTTCCCACAAGAATTAACCTTTATATATCCCTTATATTCTTTTTCCGTTGTAAACCTGATAGCTGTCATAAAACCCCTCCATACACCATTATAGTACAATCTATTATATCGTTTGTCAATATCTTTTGTCGATATTGTCCAACAATATACCGATATTGTGAATTACAAAACTCGTCATTATGTTATATAATGTATGTAGATTATAAAAAAGGGAGGAACAAGAAATGATACAAACAAAAATTTTTGATAGTCTCACACTAATTAAACCCGATAGCTGCCCTCCAAGTAACGAAACACTAAATTTCTCTCTATTCAGAAATGAACCATTTTCTTTTCAAATGGCATATAAATTATATGATTCTCCGGACGAACAAAAAACGTCTGAAGAAGTACACTTTTTTATAAGAATTGAAAGCGATCTTAATATAAGCACTTACCATGTCGGAAATGTACCTATAATACATAGTTTTAGTAAAATAACACCAAAAACGCCTCATGGAATGTATCCTGATATACTTTTCCCAAAGAAAACAAATCCCGAGCTAAAAAAAGAAATAATTCATAACGGAATAGGATACAGATATATTGAGCTCGGTGAAAAAATCAGCCTTCGCGCATATAACGACAGTTGGAATACCGTTTGGTTTACCGTAAACGAACAAAGTATTCCGTGTAGAGCAGGTATGCATAAAATAAAAATTGAGCTATTCGATATCGGATACAACAAAATGAGCGAAGCTGAGCTAACTCTTGAGATAATAGATGCACTTTTGCCGGAACAGTCTCTTGTTTATACAAACTGGTTCCACAACGACTGTCTCGCAGACTATTACGGATTAGAAATGTTTTCCGATGAATATTTCAAAGTAATGGCAGACTTTCTTGCTCCTGCCGTAAAAAACGGAATGAACATGGTCCTTTTACCTGCATTCACCCCACCTCTTGATACGTCAATAGGCGAAGAACGTATGACAGTTCAGCTTGTTGATATAGAATTTGACGGTCAAAATTATTCATTCGATTTTTCTCTTATGAAGAAATATATAGAAGTATGTAAAAGTGTGGGACTTAAGTATTTTGAACACTCTCATTTCTTTACACAGTGGGGGGCTGCACATGCTCCTAAAATAATTGCCACAGTTTCAGGAAAGAAACAAAAAATATTTGGTTGGGAAACTGATGCTTCAGGTGAAGAGTACGTTAAATTTTTAAGAAGTTATATTCCAAAAGTTAAAGAATTACTGAAAAACGAAGGCTTGCTTGAAACAACACTTTTCCATATTTCAGACGAACCCTCAGAAAAACATCTTGACACATATAAAAAATCACTTTCAAATATAGAAGATTTGCTTTCCGACTGTCTTGTTGGAGATGCTTTATCAGATTATAAATACTACGAATCAGGTTTAGTCAAAACTCCAATTGCAAGAACGCATAAGGTTATGGACTTTGTTGGAAAATGCGACAATCTCTGGGTATATTATACGGGTGGTGAGTGCTATAACGGTCTTAGCAACAGACTTATAGAGCTTCCAAGAGAAAGAAACAGAATGATGGGTACGCAACTTTATTCATTTAATGCAAAGGGTTTTTTGCACTGGGGCTACAATTTTTATTATGGCAGACACTGCCATGGGCTGTATAATCCAATGGTAGATCCATATTGCGGATTTCCCAATGCAGGAACAACATACAGTGTATATCCTGATATTAACAGAAAACCGTTACAATCTATTCACCAGAAAATATTTGCCGAAGGGCTTATTGATATGAGAGCTTTACAGCTTCTCGAACAGCTTGCGGGAAGAAAAGTATG
This sequence comes from Oscillospiraceae bacterium, assembly GCA_015065455.1. GTDB lineage: Bacteria > Bacillota > Clostridia > Oscillospirales > CAG-272 > RGIG1995. Next base: position 81,589 of record SVQI01000002.1, read on the forward strand.
TGATGAACTGATTGAAAATCACCTTGGAATTCCCGATGCCTATAATACTCCGGATGCACCGGAAAAGCTCATAAAATTCAGACTAGCTTTAAATGATAAAATAAAAAAATACTTAAAGGAAGAGTAAAGATATGGAAAATTACAATTTAATAAAACCCGAAGAGCTGGGAAAAAATTGCTCAATCAAACTTGACGTTAGTGTAGCAGAGGTAGACATATATTGGAAGGTAGCAATCGAAGTCCTTGAATGCATTACTGAAAACAACCGCAAGGGAGAACCTACCGTTATGATCGTTCCGTATGGTCCTCTCGGCCCCTATTTCAGACTTGTACATCTCGTAAATAAGTATAGAATATCTCTGAAAAACTGCGTATTTATCAACATGGATGAATACCTTGCAGATAAAAATACGTATATTGACAAACAGGACCCCTTGTCTTTCAGAGGTGGTATGGACCGAATTTTTTATTCATTAATAGACGAAGAGCTAAACGTTTTACCTGAAAACAGAATCTTCCCCGATCCTGCCCATCCGGAAAAAGTTATGGAAGTTATAAAAAAATACGGTAAACTAGATATGGTATTTGGCGGCGTCGGAATTAACGGTCACTATGCATTCAACGAACCGCCCGAACCCGATGAAGACTGCTCAAACGAGGAATTTGCAAACCGACCTACACGCGTTCTTAAAATAAGCCGTGAAACGAGAACGATAAACGCCTATATGAACTGCGGTGCAGACCTTAATGCAATTCCCGAATATTGCATAACAGTTGGTATGAAGGAAATATTTATGGCAAGAAAAATTATTATGATTATGCCTCGAGACTGGAATGCCGGCGCTCTTCGAAAAATACTCTACGGAGAAAAAACCGCCAAAGTTCCCTGTTCGCTTTTCCGTGATCATAAAGATGCAAAAATATATACTATTACCGAAGCAACTAAATGCCCTATCCCTGAAATCAGAGTGTATAACAAATGAAAAAAGGAAACTGCTTACTTATAAAAAACACCAGGGCTGTACTGGCACACTCTGTTACTCCGCCTATTAATATTCTTATAAAAAACGGAAAAATAGCAGATATTTCTGACAACATTACTTCTTTTGAATGCGACGAAATAGACGTAAACGGTGCTTATTCACTTGCAGGTTTTATCGACGTACACGTTCATGGAGGTTTTAACCATGATTTTATGGACGGAACAATACAAAGCTACGAAGAAATAATAAAGGGGCATCTAAAAAAAGGAACCACTTTACTTTTACCTACAGCAATGACAGCTTCACGCCAAGAGCTTTTGCGGTTTATTGATACATACTTGGAATTCAAGAAAAAAAGTGATTACTCTTGTATTGCAGCAGGATTGCACCTTGAAGGACCTTATTTCTCGAATACAAACAATAAAAGCAGGGGCGCACAGAATAAAAAAACAATACGCGAAATTGATTTTAATGAAGTTAAATTGCTTCTGCAAAGAGCAAACGGAAATATAGTGAGATGGGATGCCGCACCGGAAATTCCAAACGCCTTAAAATTTGCACGCATGATGAAAGAAATTGGAATAATATGCTCAATTGCACACACTGATGCCACTGCAGAAGAAGCAATTTCAGGTTTTAATGCCGGTTTTTCCCACGTTACCCACTTTTACAATGCTATAACAGCATATAAAAAGCGTGATCAAGTTGTAACCGCAGGGGTTGTGGAAGCCGCTTACATTAATGATGATATAACAATCGAGCTTATATGCGACGGAAAACATATTCCCAAAGCTTGTATGCTCCTTGCTTTGAAAATAAAGGGCGACAAAGTGATAGGAATAACTGACGCTATGCGACTTGCAGGCTCCGATGAGACAACCGGTAAACTTGGCAGTATTAAAAACGGCTCTGAAGTAATAGTTGATGGCGGTGTTGCCAAATTACCAGATATGAGTTCATTTGCAGGCAGTATTTGTACTATGGATCACGCTTTGAAAGTAATCTGCAAAGACTTTGGGATTGATATTGTAAGAGCCTCGAAAATGCTTTCAGCGGCTCCCGCAAAACATATAGGTGTATATGATAAATACGGAAGTTTAGAAATAGGTAAAGAAGCTGACATTGTTATAGTCAATTCAGATTACAGCATAAAAAACGTAATCAAATCAGGTCATTTGATCGAGTAGTGTATATTATTTCTCACCCCTCAAAAAACAAAAGCTCGGATATTAATCCGAGCTTCTATTTTTATGTTATATCTTTTTTTGTGTACTTATAATATGCAATAACGATACCCAAGACAGTGAATATTAAGCCTGTTATAAGATATTTTACTTCTATAGAATTATTAGTCAGTATATGCGAGCCGTCAGTATATCCAAACGGGGTTATATACTTTATAAATTTTGCGTCATCAGTAAGATTTGATACAATATTTAGAAAATAAGACATTATTGCAAAGCCGAGACCTATTGCAAGTCCGCCCCTCTTCAAGAATGCAGATATACCAAACGTTATTGATGCTATCTCAATTTGAAGTATCAAATACGCCAACACGAGCAGTGCAATATTTCTAAAATCCGCCTTTTCTCCAATCATAAAAATTGTCGCTACCGTAACAAGCACTACCACTATATTAAGAATAAGTATTTGGGCCATAACAGATAAATACTTCTCTGTAATTATTCTTTTTCTTGATATCGGATGTGTAAGCAAATATTCTGCCGTCCTATCCCTTTCCTCTTTTGCAAGAGCTGATATTCCAATAATTGCGGCAAAAAAAGCTCCGCCCAGTCCAAGCACATTTCCGCATTCAACTCCGAAATACCCCTTAAATTCACCAAAGTTTATCTGGTCCATTCCGAATGCCGCAGAAAAGCTTCCCATATCAGCAAACATTTCACTTATTTCTCCCATTTGAGATGACATCTCGGGATATATAAGCACACATATACCAAGCATAAAAGAAATAGCAGCCGTCCACACGATCAAGGCTATTCTGTTTCTTTTCAATTCGTGAAAAAACACTGTCATATCATTTCCCCTCCCTTGCATAAAAGTGCATAAATACTTCTTCCAAATCGGGATCTGTAATCGTTACGTCGTCAAACGACAGTTTTGAAAGATCTTTAAGTAACTCTTCCGCCTTGCCACTGTATAAAAAGTTTACCGTATCATTTTCTGTCTTTACGTCTTTTACGTTATCTATTTGCGGAATACTATCAATTCCTCTCAGCGTCACACGCTTAACCCCCGTGTGCCCGAGTTTCTCCACGCTGTCAGATACAAGAATCCGCCCTTCTCTTATAACTGCGGCGTGCTTGCAATATCTTCCCACCTCGGATAAAACGTGAGAAGATAAGAATATTGTTGCACCCTTCTCGTTACGTTCTTTTAAAATTGAATAAAATTCCCTCTGCATCAACGGGTCAAGACCGCTCGTTGGCTCATCAAGTATATAAAGCTCAGGGTTATGCTGAAGTGCGCACACAATACCCACTTTTTTTCTGTTTCCGAAAGAAAGCTCTCCTACCTTTTTTGAAGTATCAAGCTCAAGTCTTTCGCAAAGTGTTTTTGCCTCTGCTGTGCAGTCTTTTTTTCTTAAATTTGCTGATAATTCAAGGATTTCTTTTACTTTCATTCCATCGTAAAAATTGGTTTCCGAGGGAAGATATCCAACCCTCGATAATATTTCATTCTTTTCTTTTTCTGTGTCAAGTCCGAATATTTCTGCCTTTCCTTCGGTTGCCGAAATGAGTCCTAAAAGCGTTCGGATAGTGGTACTTTTCCCTGCTCCGTTAGGTCCTATAAACCCAAAGAAATCGCCTTCATCAACCGTCAGATTTACGTCTATAATTCCCCTTGATCTTCCGTAATATTTTGTAAGATTCTTAGTTTCAATAGCTTTCATAAAGCATTCACCTACTGTCTTGATATAAGTTCTTGGTAGATAGCTTCGGTGCTTTTCTTATCCATTCCGTTTATAATAAGAGTTTTACCGTCTACCTTCAAAACCACACACGTTTCGCACTTTGTATAACAATATCTTGTATAATTACCAAACTCACTATTTTTAAACACCCCCATAGAAAGTCTCGGACTGCCAAATCCGCTTATTCTCGAACCTGCCTTACAGTCTTCTCGATATTCAATACTGTCAATAACGTCATATTCTACCGTAAGATCATTATAGTAACTCGCTTCTATTGTAAAAGATTTGCTGTCAAATCTGTACTGAATATCTCCTGTAAAACATATAAACACCACCACTATAGCTATAATAATCGCTACAGCGACACCGATCGGCCCGCCTATTTTGAAAGTTTTACTCGTACTAAGCTGTATTTTTTCAGGAGCTGTACCTAACTTTACCTGTTTTTTGTAATACAAATAAGAGTAGACAGCGGGCATCATAACAAGAACAAATATACCACCAACTATCAGATACATAAACCAAGACTCAGGCAAAAATGCGCATATCATTAATAATATTCCGCATATAAACCATACTCTTCCGGCAAAGCGGTGTGTAGCATTCCAATTCTCCTCATTTGCCAACGTCCATTTTATTTTAATTCCCATCGTAAAATTCTGTTTGCACTTAGGCATATAGTTACCTATAACTGTAAACATAAGACCTATAAGCAACAGCGTATAAGTCATCGCATCAAATTCAACACCAAGCGAAACAGCATATACTATCGTGTTTGCAAAAATGGATATCAAAGGAATTATCCATAAAACAAGTCCGAAAACCTTATGATTTTGGTCTTTATTTTTAGGGTCTTTCGTCGTAAAGAAAATACATAACCAATGTATAGCAAGTAGAATTAACGGCATACCGAAAACAGCAAACGCTTTTCCGGAAAAACCGTCAGCATTTCCGTCAGCCCCCCAATGAGTAGTCATACTTTCGGGAAGTCTGTTCCACAAAAGCAATCCCACAACAGAGGGTAAAAATATCAAAATCGAAGAAAATATTAATTTCAGCTTATTTCTCTTAATCATTGTCATTTCCTCCTCTTAATTCTGTAACCCAAAGCATTATCTCCTCCAAAACAGAAGCATTAAGCTCGTAAAAAATAAATTGTCCCTCTCTGGTATCCCTTACCAGATCAGCCTCTTTTAAAACCGAAAGATGCCTTGAAATCGACGCACCCGTTACCGAAAAATGTTCTGTAATTTCACCTGCAGACATTCTTCCCTTTTTTAGCATATTTAATATTTCTCGCCGGATTGGGTCGGCAAGAGCTTTCATCGTCTGTTGAAGTCCCATATATCCCCCTTTTAACATTTAACCTAATTGTTAAATATAGTATAACATACTCCAAGCAAAATGTCAATAAAAAACAGCCAACCACCTACGATTGACTGTTTTTATTTATTTCATTACGCTTAAAAACTCCTGAAGTCTTTTGCTCTTCGGGTTTCCGAAAACATCTGCAGCTCTTCCCTCTTCTGCAATTACACCGTCATCCATAAATATTACTTTATCGGACACTTCACTTGCAAATCCCATTTCGTGAGTTACAACAAGCATCGTCATATCTTCAGCTGCAAGCTCTTTCATTACCGACAAAACCTCAACTGTAATTTCTGGGTCGAGTGCTGACGTAGGTTCATCAAAACACAATACGTCAGGCTTTAACGCCAACGCTCTTGCTATTGCAACCCTCTGCTGTTGTCCACCCGATATCTGACAAGGATAGTTATCCATCTTATCAGACAATCCGACTTTCCTCAAAAGGTCTGCTGAGTGTTGTAAAATTTCTTCTTTTATTTGTTTTTTATTCGCCATGTAATCGGGTCTTTCCTTTGCCAAAAGCAAGGGCGCAAGACTTACGTTCTGCAACGCCGTATACTGAGGAAACAAATTAAACGACTGAAATACAAGTCCGAAATGAAGTCTTTTCTGTCGGATCTCTTCGTCCGACTTAGCCTTCTTATCGCTTGCATCAAACAACAGATTACCATTAAGATAAAACTGTCCTTTGTCGGGAGTTTCAAGAAAGTTTACACAGCGCAAAAGTGTCGTCTTACCGCTTCCGCTTGAACCGATAATACAAAGCACCTCGCCCTTCTCAATTTCAAAGCTTACTCCCTTTAAAACCTCGGTCTTTCCGAAGCTTTTTTGTATGTTCTTTGCTTCAAATACTGCCATAAAAAGCTCCCTCCGACCTATACCTTATAGTAATCAAGCTTCTTTTCGAAATATCCGAACAAAAGCGTAAGTATTCCGACAAAAGCAAGGTAGAATACAGCCGTATAGAACAAGGGCCACATAAGACCGTATGCCGTATAGTTCTGAGCCGCCTGTATAAGCTCTTCGATCATAATAACTCTTGCCAATGCGGTATCTTTAACCAAAGTAATAACTTCGTTTGACATAGGTGCCAAAATTCGTTTCACAACCTGCATAAGTATGACTTTGAAGAACACTTGAGTTTTTGTCATTCCAAGCACTTGTCCCGCCTCATACTGTCCTTTTGATACACTTTCGATTCCGCCTCTGTAAATCTCTGAGAAATAACAAGCATAATTTATTACAAACGCCGCTATTACAGATGCGAATCGGGATAAAACAGGCTCACCCATTATAATTCCCGGTACATAGTACAATACAATTACCTGCAACATTAGAGGAACACCGCGTATTATCCATACGAATGTCTTTACAAGATATGCAAGTGGCTTAAATTTTGACATAGAACCGAATGCAATCACCAAACCTAAAGGAAGCGCTAACACGAGTGTTAGCGCAAATATCTGGCAAGTACACTTAAGTCCATCGATCAAACTTAGAGTTACGTTCCAAAAATCCATTATATTCGTTCCTTAATTTCTGCCATTAGATCCTATTATTCAATAGTTTCTGTAACCCTGAGTACGTTTTCAAAGCCGTACTTTTCTGCAAGCTCCATAAGCTTTCCGTTCTTTTCAAGAGTCTTGATAGCTTCGTTTACTTTTGCTGTAAGCTCACTGCCCTTCTTAAAGCCGATTGCGTAAATTTCTGATTCAAGCTCGATAGCTTCAACGATTGCGAGGTCAGTATAGTCACCCTTACCGCAGATGTTCTGAGCGAGAATAATATCAACAACGATGAAATCAACAGCGCCTGACTTAACTTCTGTGAACGCATTGATCTGAGCTGTAGTTGAGAAGATCTTGTCCTTATCTGTTACTGATTCAGCATAAGCAGCACCCGCACTTCCGCCTTCAACGCAAGCCTTCTTGCCGCTGAGGTCAGCTGCTGTCTTGAAGTTTTCAACGTTAGATGCCTTTGTTACGATGCACTGCTGGTTAAGCATATAGCCATATGAAAAATCAACGAGGTCACTTCTCTTTACGCCATCATCGCTTGAGTTTGCTGTAAAACCGTTCCAGATGCAGTCAATAGCGCCTGAGTTAAGTTCGTTGTATTTCTGTGACCAGTCGATTATCTGGAATTTTACATCCATTCCGATGAGTTTTCCAACTTCCATAGCAAATTCAGATTCAAAACCTGTCCACTTGCCGTTTTCATCTTTTTCGTTCATGTTTTCAAAAATTGTTACACCACATACGAGTGTGTTATCATCTTTCTTACCGCATGAAGAGAATGCAAAAAGTGCGCCAAGTATAAATACAAGGCTCATAATGAGTGATAATGTCTTTTTCATTTTTAAAATCCTCCAAAATGTAACGCATTTTTTAAAGTCGCGCTTTTTAATTTACTTATTTTATCATTTTATCACTTTAATTGGATAAAGTCGATGTATGTATAATAGCACAACCCTCCTTTTTTGTCAATATCTTTTTTATATTTTTATCTGCATAATTGCTGATATCGTTCACACTGCTCCGAATCGTAATCCTAGCGAACACAAGCGCATATTATATAATATATTAAATTTCACTTAACATGTGTTGACTGTTTAGTAAAAATATGGTATAATTAAAAAAAAAGGAGTTGGTTTGAATGAAAAGACTTTATTATTTTATCCTTTGCTTATTATCGGTTTGTTTGCTGTTTTCATCCTGTCAAAACAAACCCGCACCAAACAATACACCGGTAACGCCAAGTCCAACCCCGATTAAAACGGACGATTCTATTTGGTACAGCGAGGATGCAAACGTGCTTGGTCGTATTTGGTTGGGTATGACCGAAAAAGAGGTATACGATGTGCTTGTTAAGTACAATATAACGATTACACTGACAGTTCCCGGTCTTGAATGTGACGAGTATGGTGCTATATATGAGCAGTCAAAGTCCTACTATAAAAAATACTTTTATACCGAAGGAAATCAATATTTTTGGTTTGATGAAGAGGACCTCTTGTGTGAAATATGCTATTTTGATCAAATGCATTACACAAGCCCTCCCATAAACGAAGAATTTGAAGCGCAGCGCGGTATTCAACGCAGGGACAAATATGAAGATATGATAAATGCTTATGGTGAACCGGACAAAGTAATTAATATCTACTCATCTATCGAATCACATATGTATCGTTTGGAAAACGGAGACTATCTGCATTTTGTTTACCAAGGTACTTCCACCCCTATTGAATCCATACATTACAGCAAATACCCGTATGTATTCTCCCGTAGCGACTAAAGTATAAATAAAAAACATCCTTTCTGAATTTGAAAGGATGTTTTTTGTTTTAAAATTTGTTAGCTGTTTTTGCCAATTCTAGCAATTCTACCATAACCGTCCCCTACTCCAGTTTCATAACTGTAATATGCTTTTTTTACAGTGCTGGTATCTGTACTTCCGGACATATTTCCCTCCATAGTCGTAATCTGACCATTTCCAATAGATATAACAATTCCTATATGTCCTATCGAACTTTCTCCATGCGTAATAATAAACGCTAAATCTCCGACTTTGGGTTTGTTGGTGCTTGAAAAATCCACATTTCCATACACTCCGCTCAAAGCGGTTGGAGAATCAGAGCTCCCAAAGTTTAAACCTGCTTTTTCCCCACACAGTCTCACAAACCAAGCACACCAGCCATAGTGCGGATTTGAAACGCCGAAATATTCGCTACATTCATGAAGTTTTTTCCCCTCTGCACCGAGCGCCCACTCAACAAGATTGTTTATCTTTACTTGCATAGGGTCGGGAGTATTAGGATGTGTCGTCACGTAACTATAGGAATAATACTGTAGTCCATCTACCGCAAAAGCAGATGTATTTTCAGAAAGAGTCATTACCGATGCTGTTTGGGTTACAGGCTGTTCTTCATCAGTTGCTGAAAGAACTACAATTCTGTCTTCACTGATACCGATTGCAGCCATCCCCTTATCAGCAGCTGCCTGAGCTTCCTGCATAGTACAAGATTTCCAACCCATATAGTCATCGGTTTTGATAGTTTCATAAACCGCCTTAATATCACCCTGCGGAAGTGCTACCCCCATATTATCAAATATGGCTCTTGCCGTGCTAAGTGAATCATCAGTCTGTGCCGACTGTTCGTGCTTCATTGTATACTCTATTACATTATTATACTGTTTCTTGTTCATTTTTATTATACCTCCTTTACCACATTTTTTCAAGTACTTTATCGTCCATTGCATATACGTCTTCTACCTGATGAAAATCAAAAGTAGTTGTACCGCAAGACCAAAGGTGCATATCCTCAGGTTCCAAAGCAGAAGGACAGTAGGGTGCCCATTCTTCAGGCATTCTGTCTCGTTTCGGTTCTGTTGCCATAAAGATAGCATTGTAGTAATTTACATCCTTTGTTGCCTGTACGTAGTGACTGCACTGACGGTCAAAGTTGAAGTTTTTGGATGAGTCAGTGTTACCGATAAATCCGGGTACGTATCCATTTGCAGATACAGTCTGAGCAAATGATATCATCCAGTTATGGTTTACGCTCCACTCAGGTTTGATTTCTGCAAACAAAGCAATACCCTCGTTTTCCGCAACACCTAATTCCTTTGCCGCTTCTACTGCTTTTAATGCTTCTTTTGTACCGTTTACAGCAGAAACCTTTGTTTCGGTAAGGTCACGAATAACCAAACCGATTTTGCAATCCTTTGCCTTCAAAAATTCGATTTCCTCAGCAGTAATTTTATCTTCACCACAAAGCGTTCTCATACAAAACGCAGGATAGCATTTCTGTCTTTTTACCCAATCATACATGGTATAACCGTTCTTCAGCTTTTTATTGATAGGTGTAGCTGAACCAACACCGAAAATTGTTTTCATTTTGTTTTCCTCCTTTTTGTTTTTTTTCGTTTGAAATGTAACTATCTTTTGAAATCGGCGTCCCGATCTCTTACAGCTGTACACCCATTATAAAAAACAACCCTGACAAATATTGTCCGGGTTAAAATATT
>SVQI01000002.1:91911-156679 GCA_015065455.1 Oscillospiraceae bacterium
TCGGCGTCCCGATCTCTTACAGCTGTACACCCATTATAAAAAACAACCCTGACAAATATTGTCCGGGTTAAAATATTATTCAATTTTTTAATTATAATATTATTCTCTCGTATTGAGTAGATGTTCATTATAAGGGAATACTATGAACCTTTTCATTAAGCAGACTTTTCATATTTTCGGATTTTTATGTTCAGTAATATAGTATTTAAGTTTCTCATAAATAGGCAGACTCTTTTTTATGCTTAGCATTACAGTTGATTATATCTAAGAACAAACTGATTAAAACCGGCAAATATATTTTACTTTGTATATTTTTTTTATTATCAGAAATAATAAATTCAAAACAAAAATAACAGGTGAATAAATGACAAAAAGAATAATAAAATTTCAAAACCCTCCGAAAATAGTTGCAACAGCATCAGTTGCAGGCAAAAGAGAAAACGAGGGTCCTTTATCAAAAAAATTTGACATAATTGACCAAGCCGACAAGTTTTCTCAAGACACCTGGGAAAAGAGCGAAAGCGAAATGCAAAGACTTGCTGTAAAAAAAGTTATGGAAAAAGCTAATCTTTCCGATGACGATATCGGCGCTTTATTTGCAGGCGACCTTACAAACCAATGTGTAAGCTCAAACTATGGATTGCTTGACTTTGATATTCCGTTCTTTGGACTTTACGGTGCTTGCTCAACAGCTGCAGAAAGCCTTATGCTTTCAGCATTGACTGTTGGTAATAATATTTTTAACAACGCAGTTGCTGTAACCTCTTCACACAACTGTACTGCCGAGAGACAGTTCAGATACCCACTTGAATACGGCGGACAGCACACTCCCACGTCACAGTGGACTGTTACAGGTTCGGGAGCATTCGTTGTTTCAAACCAAGGAAAAGGTCCTGTAATTGCCGACGTACTCCCCGGCAAAACAACAGACAGAGGAATAACCGACATAAATAATATGGGAGCCGCTATGGCGCCTGCAGCAATTAATACACTTTTAAGATACTTTAAAGAAACCGACAGCCACCCGTCAGATTATGATCTTATCGCAACGGGAGACCTTGGATACGAGGGACATAGGATCGTGAAGGAACTTATGCTTGAAAACGGTTACGATATGGGAAAACAGTATCTTGACTGCGGTTTAATTATATATGATATAAAAAAACAGGATATGCACTCCGGCGGCTCGGGCTGTGGCTGTTCCGCTATTGTTTTTGCTTCACATATATATGATGAACTTTGTTCGGGCAAACTTAATAACATTCTTTTTATCGGCACGGGAGCTTTGATGAGTCCTTCAAGCGTTCAACAAGGTCAATCTATCCCAGGTATTGCCCATCTTCTTCACATTAAAGGCGGTGAAAACCAATGAGTTATATAAAGGCATTTGTTGTAGGCGGTTTATTATGTATAATAGCGCAGATTTTTATTGATAAAACAAAGGTTAACCCTGCCAGAATCCTCGTGTCATACGTGGTTCTGGGTGTTGCATTAACTGCAATCGGCGTGTACGAACCGCTTGTTAAATTTGCAGGATGCGGCGCAACGACTCCGTTGACAGGGTTCGGATACTGTCTTGCAAAAGGAGTCGAAAAAGCAATCTCAGAAAACGGTCCTATCGGCATTATAACAGGCGGTCTTACGGGGGCGGCTGGCGGAATAACTTGCGCTATGCTTTTCGCTTATATTGCTTCCCTTATATTTAAAGGTCACCCAAAATAAAATTTGCATATAATGTAAAGGCGGAACATTCCGCCTTTAATTATTATTTACTTTTATTTCCTTGACTTTTTTAGCTATAAATTGTATCATTACTACGTTAATAAAATTTATGAAGGAGACTGTGCATGAATACAGCAATTAAAGAATTTATAAATAGCGTCGTTGATTTCTCCGTTGACGCTGTTATCAAACTCATCATCGTACTTATAGTGCTCCCTATCGGACTTAAGTTGGCGAAAATTATTACAAAAAAAGTTATGAAATCCAGAGGTATGCAAAGAGTTGACAAAAGTGTTCAATCTTTTATGAATAACCTCATTATTATCGTTTTGGACGTAGTCGTTGTTGTAACGGCCGCCCTTATTCTCGGTATTCCCGCAACTTCTTTCGTTGCCCTTCTCGGTACTGCCGGTGTTGCCATCGGTCTCGCGTTGCAAGGAGCTTTCAGTAACTTCGCCGGCGGTATTATGATCCTTATTTTCCGTCCGTTTAAGGTAGGACACTACATAGAATCGGGCGATCTGGGCGGTACGGTTCATGATATTAGCATATTCTATACCGTATTAACAACTCCCGACAACAAACATATTACAATTCCCAACGGTACTTTGATGAATTCTTCTGTAATAAACTATTCAGCAGAACCTACGAGAAGAGTTGATATCGTCTTCTCCGTACATTATGATTCAGACGTTGAAAAAGTCAAGGATATTTTGCTTAAACAGGCTTCTTTACACGAATACACCCTCACAACCCCCGAACCATTTGCGCGTATCACGGGTTATTCGGCAAACTCCATCGATTTTGCATTAAGAGTCTGGTGCGCAAGCGAAAACTATTGGGATCTCAAGTTTGACCTTACCGAAAGTATCAAAAAAGAATTTGATAAAAACAACATTGTAATTCCCTATCAGCAGATCGACGTTCACCTTGATAAATAAATTTTTGCGCTCTCTTGTTTTGAGGGCGCTTTTCTTTTTATTCACAACATAAAACATGAAGTATATAAAACACATTTTTTGTTTTTATTTTATTCTCAAATTATTTGTAATACACCTTGACATTTTTTAGGGATTAGTGTAAAATTAATAGATAATAGAAGATAATTTTTGAATTAAGAAAACAATTAAAAATCACATAAAAGGAGAAAGAATATGACAAACGACCGTTTTGCCAAAGAAGGCCTTACATTTGACGATGTTTTGCTTATTCCCGCAAAAAGCGATGTTCTTCCCAATACCGTAAAATTGGAAACTTACATCACCAAAAAAATTAAGCTTAATATCCCGCTTTTGTCCGCTGCTATGGACACAGTTACCGAGTCCAACCTTGCTATTGCTATGGCAAGAGAAGGCGGTATGGGTATCATTCATAAGAATATGACCATTGAAAGACAGCGCGACGAAGTCGAACGCGTTAAGAGAAGCGAGAACGGTGTTATTACAAATCCTTTCTATCTTTCTCCCGATAACTACGTATATGAAGCAGATCAGCTTATGGGCAAATACCGCATTTCAGGTGTTCCGATTTGCGACGAATCAAAAACTCTCGTTGGTATCATTACCAACCGTGATATGCGCTTCCTCACTGATTTCAATATTAAGATCAGCGAAGTAATGACAAAGGACAACCTCATCACTGCTCCCAGAGGAACAACACTCGAAGAAGCTCAGGAAATTCTGCGCAAAAACAAGATCGAAAAGCTCCCCTTGGTTGACGAAAACTTTAAGCTTTCAGGCCTTATTACAATTAAAGACATTGAAAAAGCTTCAAAATATCCGAACTCTGCAAAAGACGCAAACGGAAGACTCCTCTGCGGTGCTGCAATCGGAGTTACAGCTGACGTTTTGACAAGAGTTGAAGCTCTTCTCTCTGCAGGCGCTGACCTTTTGGTTCTTGACTCAGCTCACGGTCATTCACAGAATATTCTCAACTGCATCAAGAAGATCAAAGAAGCATTCCCCGAAGCACAGGTTTGCGCAGGTAACATAGCTACTGCAGAAGCTGCTGAAGACCTTATCAAAGCAGGCGCTGATGCAATCAAGGTAGGTATCGGCCCCGGTTCTATCTGTACAACACGTGTTGTTGCAGGTATCGGTGTTCCCCAGATCACAGCTATCAGCGATGCAGCTGAAGTTGCTAAGAAATACGGTATTCCGCTTATCGCAGACGGCGGTATCAAATACAGCGGAGATCTTCCTAAGGCAATCGCAGCAGGTGCTGATGCAATTATGATTGGTTCTCTCTTTGCAGGATGCGAAGAAAGCCCCGGCGACTCTGAAATCTATCAGGGCAGACGTTTCAAGGTTTATCGCGGTATGGGTTCACTTGCCGCTATGGAAAAGGGTTCAAAGGACCGTTACTTCCAGGAAGGAAGCTCTGCTAACAAGCTCGTTCCCGAAGGCGTTGAAGGTCGTGTTCCTTACAAAGGTCCGTTGGCTGACACAGTATATCAGCTTATCGGCGGTCTTCGTTCAGGTATGGGTTACTGCGGATGTGCTGACATTCCCTCTCTCAAGGAAAAGACAAAGTTTGTCAGAATTACAGGAAATGGACTTCGCGAGTCTCATCCTCACGATATCAGCATCACCAAGGAAGCTCCCAACTACAGCCAGTCAATGTAATTTTTCAGGGATATGCAAAAATGCATATCCCTTTTTTGTTGTTTGTTTTTTGTAGTAATTATTTCTTGTATGTTTGTGTCTTATATTGTCATTTTTATTCGAATTAGCACTTGCTTTTATTGTTGTATAATGGTAGAATAATATTATGCGAATTGAAAGGGATTGATAAATACGGATATCGAAGTAAATAATCTAAAAAAAAGACACCCTCACAAACCACAAAAAACGTGGGTAAAGGTTTTACACAGAGTATTGCTCTGTTTTATTACACTTATATTACTGTTAGTTGCCGGTCTTTACAGCGTGTGTGCCGTTGTATTTAAGGGCCCCAGCCCTGCGGCAAGAGATAAGCTTGTTACTTCAACACTGGAAATGAGCGCGGCAAAATGGGTACCCAAGCTCTTTTTTTCAAAAACAGAAATTGATGCAATTTTAAAAGCCAATTCAGTAGTTGATTCAGACGAAATAACAGACCCCGGTCTTATTGTTATACCGCCCACTAATGATTCAAGCTCGAATAATAACGACGAATGGACTAACTACCCCGACGGCATCAGAATTGAAAACGTGAAAGGTGAGACGTTCAGAGGGTACGTTATGATAGTGCGAGATCCTTCAAAAGTGTACGTTGCAACATCAAGCGACTTTAAAAGCAACGAGCCCGGACTCAGAATATTCGAGGTGCTGAAAAGAGAGGGCGCTATTGCCGGAATAAACGCAGGAGGCTTTCCTGATCCCGGAGGTAACGGCGACGGAAGTGTCCCCCTTGGACTTACAATTTCAAAAGGTGAACTCCTCTGGGGAAACAAAAACACTGTTTACAGCGGAGTTATCGGTTTTAACAAAGACAACATTCTTATGGTAGGAAATATGTCAGGACAGCAAGCGCTTGATGCAGGCATACGCGACTGTGTCTGCTTTGGTCCTATCCTTGTTGTAAACGGAGAAGCTGCACAGCTTACAGGTTCCGGAGGCAGTCTTAATCCCCGCACCGCAATTGGTCAACGTGCAGACGGCGCTGTCATTCTTCTCTGTGTTGACGGAAGAATGCCCGGAAGCCTTGGAGCATCTTACGCTGATCTTATAAACGTTATGATTGAATACGGCGCGGTAAATGCAGCTAATCTTGACGGCGGTTCTTCTACTCACATGTATTACAAGAACGAGCCTATAAATATCAGTTCATCGCTGTACGGACCGAGAAGAATGCCTACGTTTTTTATGGTAAAGGAGTAACTGAACCATGAAAAAAAATGTAAATATTTCTAAAATAGTTTTTTACAGCATTTATGCATTTTTTGTTCTTTTAATTATTGGCGGAATCGTATTTGTAACGGTGAAGCTGTATAATTTCCTTGACAACTATGAACGTTCTCTTGATAAATACGAAGCAGAAGAAATATTTAATGAATATTTCTCCCCTTGCCGTTTTGATAAGCTTTACGATATGCAAGAAATTACTCTGTCTGAATTTGAAGATAAAGACGATTTCGTATCGTATATGGAAAAGCAAATCGAAGGAAAAACTATTACTTACCGCGAAGTTCCCGCAGGTCTCGGTCAGATGAAAAAATACAGAGTATTTGCTGACAAGGTTTGTATTTCAGAATTTATACTTAAAGAAAACACTTCTCCAAAAACGCCTGAAGAAACCTGGGCTCTTGATACTGTAAACACAATATACACCACAAGTGAATCTGTCAAAATCAAATCATTCAAAACAAGCAAAATCACAATAAACGGAATTGAACTTAAAGAGGACTACATCACAACAGATAATATTGAAACGGAATCTTGCAAACGCGTTCCCGAAGGTGTAAACGGTATTATGTACCGCGAATATGAAGTTAATAATTTATTGTTTGCTCCCGAAATTAAGATCACAGACAGACACGGAAACGAGGGCACTCTCGTATATGACGAAGAGCATCAAATGTTTGTTGAACAAATGAATTATGACGTCTTCACCGAGGAAATTAAAACTCTAACGCAAGACGCCGCACAAACGTATGCTAAATATATGACTCTCGACGCGAGCTTGTATAATTTCCGCAAGTACTTTGATACTAAATCCAAGATATATAAGAATATTACCACTACCGAAATTAAATGGTTTACTCCTCATATTGGGTATGAGTTCAAGGATATAGAATTCAAGGATTATTATATATACGATGAAAATACGTTTTCAGCAAGATACGTTTGCAACCACTATTTATACAGAACAAGCGCTGAATCACGCTTATTCCCTCTTGATCTGACACTTTATTTCAAAAACATCAACGGCACCTTTTACGTTTACGATATGATTTCAAACAAATGACAAGCGTTTTTTGAAAGGAACAATATGGAAAACGAAAACTCACTCCAAAAAGAAATAGAGTTGTATCTTGAAGAAGAGGATATCGATAAAGAAAAAATAAGAAATTTTTTCGAAACCAAAATAGCTGATATCTCAAAAACAAGATTATATGAATTTACAAAGCTTATGGCTTATTACCGTTGCGCTATGATGGAGGTTGAAACAAAACTCAACGTTCTTAACGTCGAATTCAGCCTTCAGCACGACAGAAATCCCATAAACGATATTAAAACCCGTTTAAAAAGCTTTAAAAGTATAAAGGAAAAACTTGAAAGACAAAATCTTCCCTTCAATCTTTCCTCTATTGAAAGTAATTTACACGACATTGCAGGTGTAAGAGTTGTATGCTCGTTTCCGGACGACGTATATATGTTGGCTGATGCGTTATTAAAACAGGACGATATAACACTTGTCTCCAAAAAGGATTATATTGAAAATCCAAAACCAAACGGATACAGAAGTCTGCATATGATAATAACCGTACCTATATTCTTAGCTCACGAAAAAAAGCTTATGAAGGTCGAAATACAGCTCAGAACTATTGCTATGGATGTTTGGGCAAGTCTTGAGCACCAATTAAGATACAAAAAGAATGCTAAATTCACAAAAGAAATGGCTGACGAGTTGCTATACTGTGCAAAAATAAGTGCAGAGCTTGATGAAAAAATGGATAAGCTACGAAGCCTCACACAACCATAACAAAAAACAAATCTTCCGTAAAACAATTGCTTTACGGAAGATCTTTTTATTTATTATTTCCAATATCAAATCTATAAATACTATGCGAATCAATATCGACTGCAGGAAGAATAATCGGTGGCACACCGCCATTTGCAGTAATTGTCGTAATTATAGATTTTGCGTAAGGAAAAACCTGCCTAAACGCTTCCCTGTGTATCGCGTCTTTTTCCATTCCGTTTTTATAAGAACAAAACGCAGTTATCCTTGTACTTGCAAAAAAATCGGTTTTATTGTTTTTATCATAAACCTCGACAAAGAAATTACCTATGCATTTATTATCATCGGTATATTTAACGTTAAATGAATATTTATTCTCCAGTGTAATCTGCGTACCTGTTTCCAGGACGTTTCTGAACTGCATCTCTTCTACCCTATACGCATTCAAGACAACTAATGACATAACTTACCTCGATTTAGTTTTATATTCCATTTTAACATATACCCATCTTTTATGCAAGTATTTTACTGCATAAAAAACACCTGCACATCACAAAAACATGCAGGTATTACTTCTAATTATTTATAGTTCTTAACGCAGAAATTCCAAGCGCTCTTTACCATATCAACAACGTCTCTTTCTGCCTTCCAACCAAGCTCATTATAAGCCTTTGCAGGATCGGCATAACATTCAGCTATGTCACCGGGACGTCTGGGAGCAATCTTGTAAGGAACCGGCACACCGTTATGCTCTTCGAATGCTTTAACAAGCTGAAGAACCGAATATCCGTTTCCTGTTCCAAGGTTATAGATATTTACACCGTTAAGTTTATCAAGAGCCTTTAAATGACCGTCAGCAAGGTCAACAACGTGAATATAATCACGAACACCCGTTCCGTCAACAGTGTCGTAGTCATCACCAAAAACATTAAGGAAAGGAAGCTCCTTATTTGCAACCTTTACTATGTACGGCATAAGGTTGTTCGGAATTCCGTTGGGGCTTTCACCAAATGTTCCCGTCTCGTCAGCGCCGATAGGATTGAAATATCTGAGTATCGTAACGTTCCATTCGTTATCGGATACGTAAAGATCCTGCAGTATCTGTTCTATCATAAGCTTTGTGCTTCCGTAGGGGTTTGTTGTGCTTAACGGGAAATCTTCTCTTATCGGCACCGTTTCAGGCTTTCCGTATACTGTTGCTGAAGAGCTGAACACGATTGACTTACAACCGTGAGCTGCCATTACTTCACAAAGCGCCAAAGTTCCTTCAACGTTATTATGATAGTAGAAAATAGGCTTTGAAACTGATTCACCAACAGCCTTAAGACCTGCAAAATGAATAACCGCATCAATCTTATGCTCTTCAAAAATCTTATTAAGACCTTCTCTGTCAAGTATATCCGTTTCATAAAATGCAACGTCTTTACCTGTTACGTTCTTGATCTTATCAACAACTTCGATCTGTGAATTGTAAAGGTTATCGCAAATTACAACCTCATATCCTGCCTTCAAAAGCAATACGACCGTATTTGATCCTATAAATCCCGTTCCGCCCGTTACAAGAATCTTCATATTCCTATATCTCCTTTTGTTTTTAATAAAGACAAAACAACGGTATTTCCCAAAACAAGAAATACCGCGCTTTTTAAACAAACTTATTCAGCATAAACACTTGCGTATTTTCTGCCCTGTGCTTTCTTTTCAAATTTAACTTTTCCGCTAACCTTTGCAAACAAAGTATCATCTGTACCAATGCCAACATTAACGC
This sequence comes from Oscillospiraceae bacterium, assembly GCA_015065455.1. GTDB lineage: Bacteria > Bacillota > Clostridia > Oscillospirales > CAG-272 > RGIG1995. The sequence continues at coordinate 101,066 of SVQI01000002.1, forward strand.
CGGGACGAATGTGTGTTCCTCTCTGACGTACAATAATGCTGCCTGCTGTTACAGTCTGACCGTCAGCTGCCTTTACACCAAGTCTTTTGGACTCACTGTCTCTACCGTTCTTGGTTGAGCCGACACCTTTTTTGTGTGCGAAGAACTGCAAACTGATTCTCAACATTTTTCTTTACACCTCTTTTTGATGTTATTCTTCTTGTTCTGATACATCGAGATAATCGTAATATTCTTCAAGCATATCGTTTAACTGTAAAAAATATGCTTCAATCAAACCGGATATCGCAAAGCGTTTTCTTTCATCTGCCTCAAACTCGGGCAAAGCACCCCTTGCAACCACCTTTATATCGGTAGTATCCTCGTTGATCGTGTATTCAACATCCGATGCGTACGCAACCTCGATAGCATTTATTATGAGCATCGTCATCGCAGATACAGCCGAGCAAACTATATCGTCTCCCGCTTCTGCATATCCCGCGTGACCTTTTTCCTCAAACCCGTAATAAACTCCATCTCGTTTGAAAAAAGTAAACTTAATCATGCCTTAGCCGTTGATCTTTTCAATCTGTACCTTAGTGTAAGGCTGTCTGTGACCTTTTTTCTTCTTCTCGTTCTTCTTGGGTTTGTATGTCATAACGAGAATCTTCTTGCCCTTGCCGGACTTAATGACATTGGCAGTAACTGCGGCACCCTCAACGTAAGGAGCGCCAACTGTTGTCTTTTCACCGTCAGACAAAGCCATTACTTTATCAAAAGTAACTTTTTCTCCGTCTTCAACACCAAGTTTTTCAATGAAAAGGATATCACCTTCTGTGACCTTATACTGCTTTCCGCCTGTTTCGATTACTGCAAACACGAAAAGCACCTCTCTTCCTTTTTAATCTCGCTAATATGGGTAAATTCTTACGTTAAATAAGCATTTTTTGAGACCCATACATTATGCGGCAGTATATTATAGCACTTATTCCCTTTATTTGTCAAGCCTTTTTAGCGAAATAAATACAATAATAATATAAATAATTATTTAAGCTTTTTCTTTGCTGCAGAAAGAGTATTCTGAAGCAGCATTACTCTCGTCATAGGCCCTACTCCACCGGGAACAGGAGTAATATACGAAGCCTTCTTTTCAGCCGATTCGTAGTCAACGTCGCCACATAATTTTCCGTTTTCGTCTCTGCACATACCGACGTCAATTACAACGGCGCCTTCTTTTATCATATCACCCGTAACATACTTCGCTCTACCTATTGCAACAACAAGTATATCAGCTGAACGGCAGATCTCATCAAGATTTTTCGTCTTGCTGTGACAAACGGTTACAGTTCCATTTTTGTGAAGAAGCATCATAGCCTGAGGCTTTCCTACAATATTGCTTCTTCCTATAACAACGCAGTTTTTACCCGAAACCTCTATATTACTTCTTTCAAGGAGCGCCATAACGCCTGCAGGAGTACAAGGCAATAATTCGTAATCGCCTATCATTATCTTTCCGACATTGTAAGGATGGAAAGCGTCAACGTCCTTGTTTACGTCTATATTGTTTATGATAAGATCCGAATCAAGATGCTTAGGCAACGGCAACTGAACTATAATTCCATGTACGCTGTCGTCATTGTTAAGCTTATGTACAAGCGCCAAAAGCTCTTCTTCGGTCGTGTTTTCGGGAAGCGCATGAACTATTGAATTTATACCCGTTTCATCACAGTCCTTTTTCTTATTTCTTACGTAAACCTGAGATGCAGGATCTTCCCCAACTATAATCACCGCAAGTCCGGGAACAACTCCTTTTTCTTGCTTTATTTTCTCGACCTCTGCAGAAATCTCCTGTCTGATTGCCGCCGATATAGCTTTTCCATCAATTATCTTTGCCATTTTCGTCTTCCTCCATCTTTTCTACATCATTTATAACGTTTACTTTTTCTGTTTTTTTATCTGTTTTAGGGTTAACCGTTCCCTCTATTTCGAGTATGGGCTGCGCCCCTCTTGCCTTTTTAAAGTAAAATAACAACAAGAACGTCACGCCCACAATAAATGAAACAATACCTATCACTTGAGAAATTCTAAAATCTCCTACATATAGGCTATCGGTACGAAGTCCCTCTATAAAAAATCTGCCGATACCGTACATTGATATGTACATAAAAAATATCTCTCCGTGATATTTTTTCTTTTTGTAATACGCATTTATCAAGAGGAAACCAAGCAAGTTCCAAAGCGATTCATAGAGAAACGTGGGGTGAACGTACATAGCAACATTACTCCACTCAGGACGTATGCCCATTCTGATAAAAATATCAGTTTCTCTGCCGAACGCCTCGGCATTCACAAAATTCCCCCATCTGCCGATTATCTGTCCTATCATAACCGCGGGACAAGCAAGATCGAACATCTTTAGAATTTTTATTTTTTTAACTAAACATACGCAAAGAACGACCAAAGCTCCAGTAATAACAGCTCCGTATATGGCAAGTCCGCCTTCCCATATCGCTATAACGTCATAAAACGTTTTGTACTTATCAAGACTCGTAAGCACGTAAAACAACCTTGCACCAATTATAGCAAGGGGAATAACGAATATTGCAAAATCAAGTATATCGTCTTCTTTTATCCCCTCGTATTTGGAACGCTTCATTACATACGTAACGGCAAGTATTATACCTATAGTTATTATAACTCCATACCAGGCAATATCTCTGCCAAAAAGGTTGAATGCTACCTCTTTGACCGAAAACTCGCCTATTCCGAGTCCCGGAAAGGATATAAAATTCTTCATTTTTTCACTTCCTTCTCAGATCACAAAGGACATACTGTTGATAATGCAAAAAAGCTATCGTCAAACATTGTTTTCAACAAACCGTTTACATAATCAAGCTCCAAATCCTTTATAACGTCCGCATAATCAAAAAGATCGCAACCTTCAAAAACATAGCTCATCAATTCACACGCTATTTCCTCTGTACTGTCAAAACTCTTTATAAAATCAGCAAATATAACCTTTTTGCATCTCTCAAAAGCTTGGATGTCAATTCCTTTTGTCTGAGTTTCTTTTATATATTCTCTGATTCTGTCATATACCTTTTCCGGTTCAGCTGACTCACCTGATATCTCGTTAAAAGCGAAGCTTGAGCTGATCGTATAACAATAATCAAGGTTAGCTGAAATCAATCCTTCATCGTACAATTCATTAAAAATACTACTGCTTTTACTGAACATAACCTCGTTCAATACAGCCATTCCCGCCGCTTTTCTCAAACGTTCAATCGGCTCTGAAGGTATATCGGCATCCTTTATTCCTATATCAAACAGAGGTTTTGCTACCTGCATTTTTGCCGTGATCTTTTCTTTTGATACATATGCAGGTTCTTCTTCAAAAAATCTCTCTATTTCACTCTCAGAAGATTCTTTCAACACTCTGTCCGCAACGGAAACAACTTCATCCACATCAACGTCTCCACAAACACAGAGTACCATATTATGAAGATTATAAAACGTGTTATAGCATTTATAAAGCAATTTTGCGTCAATTTCCGCTATTGATTCAACAGTTCCCGCAATGCTTATCTGCACTGAATGTTTTTCGTACAAGGCCTTCATAAGATTAAAAAACAGAACTCTGCTTGGACTATCCTCACCCATTCTTATTTCCTGACCTATTATACCCTGTTCTTTCTGAACGGACTTGTCTGTAAAATATGGCTTTGTTACAAAATCAAGCAAAATCTCAAGCGATTCTTTAAAATTTTCAGTACACGAAAACAAATACGCTGTCTTATCAAAAGATGTGAATGCATTTGCGTTTGCCCCTGTTTCTGCATATCTCGAAAAAGTATCCGGGCCGTTCTCGTTATCAAATAGCTTATGCTCAAGAAAATGCGCAATCCCATTGGGAACTTCCGTATAATCCCTTTCGCCTTTTAGTTTGAATTTATTATCGATCGAACCGTATTTAGTACCGAAGACTGCAAAAGTGGTAGTCAGCTTTTTCGGGAAAACATAAATATCAAGACCGCTTTTGTGACATATCTTGGTATAGCTTTCGCCTAAAAATTCATTTGACTTTACATATCTTTCATTCATCGTCATATTCTCCCTCTCCGCTCATCGTTCCTTCAAGGAAGTAAACAGTATCAAGCTTGATCTTATTTGCAATTTCTATAATATCAGACTTTTTAACGTCCATAAATTTACGCGCTACCTCTTCCGACGTATCATCAAGCCCCGCCAAACGTCTTGTCAAATACCAGCTTTCAATCGATGCAGGATTGTCATTTAATTCGTCATATGCGTTTTTCAGCGATTTCTTCGCCAATTCAAGCTCTTCTTCTGTAAATTCGCCCCGTCTTACACATTCAAGTTGTGATAAAATCTCATTCTGAGCTTCCTCTTTTTTTGAAACTTCAATACCGCTCGTTACGACCATAATTCCTTTGACACCCTCAGGAATGGCTCGGCAATAGTAACAAAGACTAAGCTTTTCTCTTACGTTCATAAAAAGCTTACTTACAGGAGAATTGCCGTACATTTCAACAAACACAGGGAAAGCAGTATAGTCTTCTTCACCAAGAATAGTACCCGTTCTGAAACCAAGCGACAGTTTGCCTTGCATCGCAGGGCATTTTTCTGTTACTTCTTTCACGTCTGATACTTCTCTTATTATTTTTGCACCGCAAAAACCAGTGTAGCTTCGTTCGCGGTTAATAAACATATTTCTTATTTTATCAGCGATATCAGCTACTCTTACGTTTCCAACGTAAAAAATTTCCACTCTTGCAGTTGAAATAAGTTCTGTGTATGCTTTATAAAGCTCGTCTGCAGTTATTTTTTCTACACTTGACTCGTCGCCGTATTCACAAATCCCAAAGGCTTCATTTTTGCACATTTCCTCGTGGCAACGTCTGATGGCATATCCGTTTTTGTTATTTATAATAGCTCTTATATCATCTATAAGGTTTTTCTTTTCGCTTTCAACGTAGCTATCCAAGAAAGCGCCATCTTTTAAATACGGAGAGAAAATTATTTCCTCCAAAACAGCAAGTGTTCCGTCTGTTATATTAGTTCCGTCTATCGCATATTTATCCGCAAGCCAGCTCGCAGTTATACCGCACACCTGATACTCTCCGCGTTTGTATACTCTACCCTCAACAGACGCTGCATACAAATCATCAAGTGCAATTTTCAAACTTGCTATATCCTTATAGCTCTTTGAACCCCTCATAAGAACCTGTGGAATCAGTGCATTTAAAGATACTTTCTCTCGATTAAGCGGTGTGACAAAATTAAAAGATAGATAATTGGTCTTGAATTTGTCTGTGTTTATTATATTCAAAGTTATTCCGTCGGAAATTTTAATCTTTTCCAAAGCTAAGCTACCTGCCTTTTTTGTATTAGCAAAATTTTACCCTATTATATATATTATACACATTATTTTTAACTTTTCAACACCAATAATACACTTTTATTAATACAAACCAAGCTCTGTACCGGGATAATAGTGTTCCAATATCTCCGTATATTTTTTGCCCTCTTCAGCCATTACAGAACATCCGTACTGACTCATTCCCACTCCATGTCCATAGCCTTTCACCTCAAATTTAAACATACCATCACTATATATAATATCAAAGCACGTGGATTTCAGCCCAAATATTTCTCTTATTCGCCGTCCTGTTATCGCTGTCCCACATATATAAACCTTTTCTGTTCTTCCTCTTTCATTTTTTACTGTTTCTCCTAACCATTCTACAGGCTCACCCGAAAAATTGCACATTACCCCCTCACTGTCAAGTATGTTCTTCAATTCTTCAGAATTATACTCGGCATAACTGACAGCAACTTCTTCTGGCGATTTCACACTGACAAGATACGGAACCTCAGCACCCCAGACATTTTTTGCGCTTTCTGTGTATTCATAAGAGCTTGAATGAAATACTGTGTCAGCAACTATCCCCTCGTAATATAAAACTTCCCCTCTTGTTTCGGATACAGCCTTTTTCATTTTTTCATAATATTCTTCTGTATTTTCCTCTCCCCATCTTTTCTTTGCATCATCAATAGAAATATATGCCAGACAGTGAGTATAATCATCGCATACGTCTGCCGCGTAGTGTTTTGAATATTTATCGTCACTCTCTATTCTTCTCAAGCAATAGCTTCTTACCGCAACCGCCATCGCCTTCAGAGCTTCTTCGTCAAAGGATGCAGGGACCTCGCATAACAGCACCCCGCATATATATTCTTCAAAATCAAGTTCAGCCTTTTCTCCGGTTGAAGTTATATACAGCTCTATCTCTTTCGTTTCGATATTGCTCTTGTCAAGCTTTTCTGATTCTGACGGAGCCTGTCCGTTCATAAACAATCCTGCAACAGTAGGAGAAAACAACATCGCAATTATTGAAATTATAATTCCAATTATTTTAATATTCAAAAAAATCACCTCATTGGAATTATATTACTTTTGTAAAGCTTATATTCTCCCGGAAAACAAATACAAACAAAAAAGGTAACCTTTTACGGTTACCTTTGTAATTTTATTCGTACTCACGCAAAAACTGTTCGACAATTGTCTCAAGTTCGTCAAGCGACATCGCCTTATTTACTTTTTCCCTTGCAACAGCCGCGCCCTTCTTTCCCTGAATATACCAGGAAAGATGCTTTCTCGCTTCCATAACTCCAGTGTACTCACCCTTGTAGCCTATCATAAGCCTTATATGCTCCATTGCAACGGCAAGTCTTTCACTCATAGTGGGTTCTGTATAGTCCTTTCCCTCAATAGCGCAAGCAATTTCCTTGAACAAAAAAGGATTTCCCATCGCTCCCCTTGCTATCATAAGACCGTCACAGTCCGTATATTCTAACATTTTTAAAGCGCTTTCGGCATCATTTATTCCGCCGTTTGCAATAACAGGAATAGATACTGATTTCTTGACTTGTTTTATAATATCAATATCTACAGGGTCTCTGTACATTTGCATTTTCGTTCTTCCGTGAACACAGATTGCCATAGCTCCGTTTTTTTCCGCTATTTCTGCCAATTCAACCGCGTTTTTACTGTCACCATCCCAACCCGAACGTATTTTTACGGTTACGGGGATATTTACAGCCGAGGATACTGCCTTAATTATCTCACCTGCAAGAACCGGCTTTTTCATCAAAGCACTGCCGTCTCCGTTCCCCGCTATCTTGGGTACGGGACACCCCATATTTATATCTATTCCTGATGGGGTAGAAACATTTTGACAAGCTTTATAATTATTAGTCGCCAATTTAACAGCCGACTCAGCCATTATCTCAGGGTCACTTCCGAATATCTGAATAAAAAACGGTAACTCACCTTCCGAAAAAGCGGCAAGAACAGCGGTCTTGGTATCATTATAGTGCAATCCCTTTGCAGATATCATTTCAGATACAGTACATTCTGCGCCGTGTTTACGGCATACCTCTCTGAACGCACGATCGGATACCCCTGCCAACGGTGCTAAAAACAATCCGTTCTTCAATTCTATATTGCCGATCTTCAAACCCTTCACCGTCCTTTACCCGACTATTATAACACACTCTATATATTTTGTAAACAACACATTTATCAGCTTTAAGTATACAAAAAACAAACGGCATGAAAACTCAAGCCGCTTGTAGTAATTTTACTTATTAACAGTATTAAAGGAATATATACTTAAGAATAAACAACAAAGCAAGAACGTACATTACCGGAGATATATCCTTATGTTTTTTGCATACAAGATTGATAATAACGTAAGAAATAACACCCATTGATATACCTTCAGCTATGCTGTAGAACAATGGCATAGCGATGATAGTGATATATGCAGGAATTGCTGTAGCATAGTTATCTGAATCAAGCTTAAGCTCCGCAATGTTACTGAACATAAGGAATCCTACGATAATAAGAGCGGGCGCTGTAGCAAACGAAGGAACAGCTGTAAATATGGGAGCAAAGAACATTGAAACGAGGAACAAAATAGCAGTTGTGAAAGATGTAAGTCCTGTTCTTCCACCCTCGGCTACTCCGGCTGAAGATTCAACGAACGTTGTAACAGTAGAAGTTCCCAAAACCGCACCTGCTGACGTTGCAACAGCATCTGCCATAAGAGCGCTCTTTATTTTAGGAAGTCTTCCCTTTTCATCAAGCATATTAGCCTTTGTGCTTACGCCTATCAATGTTCCAAGTGTGTCAAACAAATCAACAAAAAGGAACGAGAAAACTATAACAACAAAGTTGAAAATCCCTACTCCCTTAAAATCAATATTAAAACACTGACCGAACGTCTCTCCAAGTTTTGTAAAATCAGTTATAGCAAATGTAGGATAAAGAGAATAGAAACCTGCGGCAGCATCGGGAACGTATATTCCTGTGAGCTGACAAAGCATACCGAGCCCCCATGTTACGATAATACCTATAAGAATAGAGCCCTTTACATTCTTTATATAAAGAATTGCTGTAAATACAGTGCCAATAATAGCCAACAATGCACCTATACCGACTGTATTGAAATTATCGGTAAAACTAACTATTGAAACGAGTGTTGATGAGTTTGGTACACAAAGTTTTGCATTTTGTAAGCCTATAAATGCAATAAACAAACCTATACCAACAGATACGGCATTTTTAAGCGGAAGTGGAATTGCATTAAAGATAGCTTCTCTTACGTTTGTAAGGGAAAGTAATATAAATATAATTCCCTCAACAAATACTGCAAACAAAGCAACTTGCCACGAATATCCAAATCCAAGAACTACAGTGTAAGCCAAAAATGCGTTAAGTCCCATTCCTGCTGACAAAGCAAACGGCATATTCGTCGAAAACGCCATAATAGCAGTTCCTATGAATGATGCAATACAGGTTGCCAAAAGTACTGCGGTACTGTCCATACCGGCAGCAGAAAGAATGCTCGGATTTACTGCAAGAATGTACGCCATTGTCATAAACGTAGTGATTCCGGCAATAATTTCCGTTTTTGCGTTGGTGTTATTTTCTTTTAGTTTAAAAAACTTCTCCAACATTTTGTTTTTCCCCTTTTCTTTTTATTTTTCTTTATATTCATATATTTTTGACGAATAAAACAATACCAGCTGGGGCTTTCTGAAACGGTAAGCAACCATATAAAACATATCATCATTCGAAGCAAGCTGATATGTAGTGTGACTAACACTAACACGTCCAAAGGTCTTGAAATAAATCACTTCTTCATAACTACTGCGTCTGCCTCTACGTCTATACTCTTCAGTTTTATACGATACTTCATCGGTTAATATATCAAATTCATCATTCTCCAGCATCTTTTTCCGTTTTAAACATAAAACGAACGAATAAATTATCAATGCGGCCGGAATACAAAGAAACAACAATATAACGTTTGTTGAAATAGCTGCATCTTTCCCGCTCTCTATTATGTTTATAAAAAACACAATAAATCCACCAACAAACACTAAAAGTCCTAAATATACCCAACAAACTCGCATATCTGCTGTATTATAAAAGCTTAGTTCACCTTTTATAAACTTTCTTGTTAAAATCTGCTTTGTTACCTTTTCCAAGATGTCACACTCCTATTATTATAATTGTAACACAAAAAACATAATTTTGCAATATATTATCAAAAATTGCACGTTGATCGAGGGGCGTTCTTATACTTAAATAATTTGGTGTTATACGCCATAACAATATTTCCAGTATCCTTTTTTATAACAACGGTAAAACTATCTCCTCGATGGGAGCTTTCGTGAATTGCAAAAGCAGACATCGGCTGTTCTTTGCTCCAAAGATAGTTGTCTTTCGGAACATTCCACACTTCTCCGTTTTCAAAATATAAACAACAATTATAAACTATAATATCGCGAGCCTTATACATTCTTATCACATAGTTCTCCTCGGTCGTATGAGAAAGGATATATGTTTTTATTTCATAATCATTAATAGAAATCTGCTTGATTTTATGTTTTAGCCGAAAATGCCCGATTATATTATATCCTACGACAAAAACTACAAAAGCAATAATCCCCCAAACAATAAACAGTGGATAAATAAACTCTATTATAATCAACAAGAACGTGATAATTGCAGTAGGAATTTTTATTTTTTCATACTCAATTTTCGACTTGTCTTGCGGTTGTTTTAACGCGTTAATAATATCTTTTTCTATCTCAGTAAGCGTTATAGTCTCCATTTTCGGCAATATATCCACCGTCCTCTCACCACCTATTGTAGCATATAGCCCATACTTTTACAATATGCTGTGGTAAATGACACGATAATATTTTTGTCATTTTCTATATCTAAAAAAGTCTTGTTTTTACTACATTAATTTAATTAAACTATTTTAAGACAATCAAAAAAACAGCTGGTATTACTTTATAAAACAGTTTTTTCAATACGTCAAACATTGACATTCCCCGTATTATATAGTATACTGTTTGTACAATCAAAAAAGGATGGTGTTTATATGGGAAGAATGCTTGGCTCATTTGCCGACAATCAAGAACTTGACCGACCGGACCTTAACAAATGTCCTGACTGTGAATGTTTTTTTGCCGGGGATAATTGTCCTTTGTGCGGAAAAGAATGCCCTGAAAATATGCGCGCGGGTAATCGACCCGTTGTAAAGAAAAAGAAACAAAAACGTTATTCCGATTCCGGCAGAGTTACCTTTGTTGAGTGGTATCACTCTTGGTGGTTTATAATTATAATGCTTTTTGTAATGCCGATAGCGGGAATAATTCTGCTCATCACCAGTCCTCATAAAAAATCGCATAAAATACTTTTCGTAATACTTGGTATTGTACTTTTTATAATCTCTACCTTTGGAATCGGAAATATTATATCCAACATTTCTGATATGTTGGATCCGCCGGTTAACACCTCACTTACTAAAGAAGAATACATGGCAAAATGCGAAGTTGTAACACCGGAACAGTTCTACCGTTCTGCTGATGGATATAAAGACCAATTCGTATGTGTAAAACTTAAAGTAATAAAAAACGTTACGTTTACAGATGATTTTTACAACGACCGTGATTATGATTGTTACCTATGCGAAGCGGATAACGGTTCCGAATACAAAATTGTCATTCGCGACTGTTTGTTAGCTGATAAGCAAAAGTTTATTTCAGGAGACGTCATTACAGTTTATGGCGAGGGCGCTGGCGATTGCAGTGTATATGACTATGAATACAACGACTGGCACGGTCCTTGCTTAAATATGGCATACGTGGTTTTAGAAACTGAATAAAAATATACTATAAACACAAAAAAAGCACCACATAAGTGGTGCTTTTTTTGCTACGGAACTAGGATTCGGTCTCGCGCGACCTACGCGCTCGGTCTTCCGCGGCTCTTGACAGTCCACCGGACTGTCAATTCACTACCGCTTCCCCTTCGAATCCTATACAAAAACAAAAAAACAACGACATCGCATTGGCGATATCGTTGTTTTTGGCTGCGGAACTAGGATTCGAACCCAGACAAACAGAGTCAGAGTCTGCCGTGCTACCGTTACACAATTCCGCATCAACGCGATATATTATAGCAAAAACATATTTATTTGTCAATAGTTTTTTCAATCTTTTTTATTCTATTTTTTGACCTAATATTTGCAGGTGGTGTAAAACATAACTTTGCTTTATTTACAGAACACCTCATCAGTCGCTAAAGCGACAGCTTCCCCTCAAGGGGAAGCCTTTTGTGAATTTTGTCTCTTTATTTCTTTTTTACCTTTTCTTTTCGGCCGTCGGGATACTGTATATAAGTATTATCAAGTATTCCCCTCATTGATGCACGAAACTGTTTTATATACTTTGCTCGAAGCTCGTCTCTTTCCGCCTGTTCTTCAACGGTAAGTCCCTGCTCCTTTGCTTTTTTTGCAAGTTCATTTATTCTGCCAAGTAATTCGTCCATAATTATTTTTTCCTTTGAATATTATCAATCAGCTTTAACCGAGTATAAGCCTTCTCCGGCGGGAGAAGGTGGCTCGGCAATAACATTACATAACACACATCAGTGCTTTGTTGCCGAGACGGATAAGGTCGTTTTGCTGACAATTCATTTTTTTACTTCAATTCAACAACAGTTACCCCGTAGTCGCCCTCTCCATACTTTCCTGCTCGGAACGACTCCACACGGTTATCCTTCTTCAAATATTTCCAGATAGCCGTGCGCAACGCTCCGGTTCCCTTGCCGTGAAGTATGGTTACCGAGCGAACAGATGATATCTTCGCATCGTCAAAGTATTTGTCTATCATAAACCAAGCGTCATCGCCCGTCTGTCCTCTGACGTCAATTGTCGGTTTAAAATCACGTTTAAACGAAGCTACTGCCGAAGCTCTCGCCTTTTCCTTTTTCTGCTCAACCTTTTTTACACTTTCATTCAATACGAGGTTGGATATATTGGTCTTTGTTTTTAAACTACCCGTCTGTACCTCAACTGTTCCGTTTGCTGTCGGAAGTTTTGTTACAATTCCGAGTTTATTTATATTTACGAGCAAAACCTCGTCACCAATCTTCAACGGTCTTGGCAAAGCGTATCCTTCGCCAACCTTTCTCTCAATAACGGGGTCGATTTCTTCATCGGCAAACTTTAATTTCGTTCTTATTACGTTTCGAGCATCCTCAAGCCGCTTAGCAGCATCCTCGGCATCCTTTTCCTTTTTAAGCTTATCAAGCTGTTCAAGAACGAATTCGCTCGTCATTCTGGCACTTCCCAAAATTCTTGTAGCCTGTTCTCTTGCCGTTTTCAGTTCCTTTTCGGCACGTCTTTCAGCCTCAAAAATTCTGCTTTCGGCTTCCGATTTATACTTTTCAAAATCGGCTCTCATTCTCTCCGTTTCAAGAGTTCTGTTTTCGAGCTCTATACGGCTTTCGTCAAGCTTACCGATAACCTCTTCAAAACGCTTATTTTCTTTTGACACAAGCTCTCTCGCGTGTGAAACTATGTTTTCGTCAAGTCCGAGCTTAGATGAAATTTCAAAAGCATTTGACTTTCCCGGTGTTCCTATAATGAGTCTGTACGTCGGTTTTAATGTGTTAACGTCAAACTCGCACGAGCCGTTAGTTACGCCGTCTGTTTCGAGCGCATAAGCTTTAAGCTCAGCGTAATGCGTCGTTGCCGCGCACAAAGCCCCAGTCTTTCTCACGTGTTCAAGCACAGCCATGGCAAGAGCAGCACCTTCAACTGGGTCTGTTCCTGCACCAAGCTCGTCAAAAAGAACGAGAGAATCTTTTGTTACCTGCTTTGTAATCTTAATTATATTAACCATATGGGATGAAAACGTAGAAAGCGACTGTTCGATACTCTGTTCATCACCTATATCCGCGTGAATATCGGAAAAAATACATATCGACGACGATTCTGAGCAAGGAATGTGCAGTCCAGACTGCGCCATAAGCGCCAACAAACCGAGTGTCTTTAACGATACCGTCTTACCACCCGTGTTTGGACCGGTTATAACAAGGGTATCAAATCCAATACCGAGCGAAACCGATATTGGCACCACCTTTTCTTTATCAAGCAATGGATGTCTTGCAGATATAAGATTATATTCTCTTTTTTCAGTTATTTCAGGTTCGCACGCTTTCAAATTAAGCGACATTTCCGCCTTTGCAAATATAAAAGCTATAAGAGTAATATTCTCATAGTTCAAAACAAGTTCTCTTGAAATATCAGCGCAAGCGGCGGACAAAGTATAAAGAATACGTTCAATTTCAACCTTTTCTTTATTCTCGAGCTCTCTCAGTTCATTGTTTGCATCAACAACGGGCATAGGCTCAATAAATAAAGTTGACCCTGTAGACGAAGTATCGTGTACAAGTCCTTTAACCTCGTTTTTATATTCGACCTTTACCGGAATAACGTATCTGCCGTTACGTATGGTGATAATATTTTCCTGCAAATATTTTGAATACGCCGCGCTGTTTATATATTTCTGCAACGTATCTCTTATTTTTGAATTTGTATTTCTTATTTTTCTTCTTATTTCCGACAAAGCGGGACTTGCATCGTCAGCAACGGTATCCGCCGACGGTAATGCTCTGTATATTCTGTTTTCGAGATTTTTGTCTGTATACAAAACCTCAAAAAGTTCAGCTAAACCGTTCCCCTCTTTTATTTCTCCCTTTGAATACTCGCTGAGCCCTCTTGCCGTTCTGAGCACGTTTGCAATTTCGAGTAAGGTCTCGGGTGAGAGTGATGCTCCTTTTTTTGCGTTATCAACAGCAAAGGATATATCAACTATATTACCGAAAGAAGGCATACCCTTTATATTCAAATATTCCAAAGCGTCGGTCGTCTGACGTAAAATACGTCTTATCTCCCAAACATCGTTAGTCGGGGTAAGACTCCTTGCCATCAATTTTGCCCCCTCTGTATGAGCAAAGCTCGACAGCATCTCAAGAATCTTGTTATATTCAAGTGTTTTCAGTGCTTTTTCAAATGCCATTTTTTCTCTCTTTTTTATTTTATTTGTTGGTTGTATATATCAAGTGTTATAAAAGATTTTCCCACTTGATTGAGCAAATATTTTTCACACACGGTAGAAAAATCTTTGAAAGCCTCATCTGTCAAAGAAAAAGAAAACAGTCTTTCAAATTTGCTGCTTATTACGTACTGCATAGCTCTTATTATTGACGGTGTTACAGCCAGGTATGCTCCCTGCGGTTCACTTGAAAGTCCCGCTGTCCTCTCAAGATTTTCATTAAGCAAGCATCTTTTGCACACTATATCTCCGTTCAATACGTCGAAATAATATACTTCTCCTTGCGCATCACCGCACAAATGACAAGCCGATATATTAGGGCTTACTCCCATCTCAGCGCACACGCGAAGCTCAAACACACCCTTTATCTTCAAAGGATCGCACAAATCCGACGACAAGGCGTAAAGCGAGTTTAAAAGCAGTCTTAATATACCGTCCTGCCTTTCTCCCTCAACGCACACCTCGTTTACTATCTCAAGGAAATACTGACCTAAAAAGAGCTTGTCCATACTGTTTACAATATCAAAAAACGCTTCTATGTAGTCAGCCTCTTTTATATAGTAAAAATCTTTTTTACGTACAAGAACAAATTCCGAATAGCAAAAAAGCCTCGTTGACGTAAGATGTTTACTCTTGTTACTTTTTGCTCCGTGGCAGTATACGGATATTGAGCCAAGTTCTGACGTCAGAACGTTTAAAATCTTATCGTTCTCTTTATACTGTACAGAACGGGTAACAATACCCTTTACTTTTATTAAATCCTGCTCAGCCATCAGTCTAACTTAAAGCCAAAATTGGAAATTGTCTGCTGTGAATCTCTCCAATTCTCTTTAACCTTAACCCAGATATTCAAATACACCTTTGTGTCAAAAAATGCTTCCATATCTTCTCTTGCATAAGAGCCGATCTTTTTAAGAGTTTCGCCTCTCTTGCCTATAATTATGCCCTTGTGAGTTTCTTTTTCGCAATAAATAGTAGCATTTATCTTAAGAATATTTTTCCCCTCTTCAAAGCTATCTACGATTACTGCAGTACCGTGGGGAATTTCTTCATCAAGTGTACGGAGAAGTTTTTCTCTGATTGTTTCTGCAGCTATCTGTCTTTCGGGTTGGTCGGTCAATGCTGTTTCAGGGAAGAACCATTCTCCCTCTTGCATAAAGCCTTCCGCTTCCTTAAGCACTATATCAACACCGTCATTCTTTACTGCAGAAATCGGTATGATGGACTTGAAATCGTGCAACTGTGAATAAGCCTTTATCGTTTCACCGATTCTTTCCGCATCAACCTTATCAGTCTTATTTATTACAAGAATTGCAGGTAATTCCTGCTTCTTTATTTTTTCAATAAAACCTTCCTCAATCTGCCCCGGAGCATACGATGCATCTACAACGAGTATAACTGCATCCGATTCACCTACCGTCTTTCTGACATTCTTGACCATAATATCACCAAGCTTTGTTTTAGGCTTGTGCATACCGGGTGTATCAAGAAATACGTACTGGTCTTCACCTTTTGTCAAAATGCCCGTGATTCTGTTTCTCGTTGTCTGAGGTTTCTTTGAAACTATGGCAATCTTTTCTCCCATAAGAGCATTAAGTAACGTTGATTTTCCAACGTTCGGTCTGCCTACTATTGCAATAAAAGCTGTTCTTCGCA
Organism: Oscillospiraceae bacterium; assembly: GCA_015065455.1. Taxonomy (GTDB): domain Bacteria; phylum Bacillota; class Clostridia; order Oscillospirales; family CAG-272; genus RGIG1995. Next base: position 117,206 of record SVQI01000002.1, read on the forward strand.
TTTTATACCTCTGTTATTATCTTATTTGTCCTATATTTTTAAGAATTTCCTCTTGCTTTGCAAACATTATTTTTTCATCATCTTCGCTTGTTTCGTGGTCATATCCAAGAAGATGCAAACACGAATGAACACACAAAAAAGAAATTTCTCTTTCAATCGAATGACCGTATTCTTCTGCCTGCTCTTTTGCTTTTTCAAGAGAGATTACTACGTCACCGAGCACTACTTCTTCTCCGTCGTCTTCCATCGGGAAAGACAAAACGTCTGTCTCTCTGTCTATGTCTCTGTACTCTCTGTTTAATTCTCTTATATTTTCATTGTCGGTAAAGGTTACAGAAATTTCGCAGTCCTTTTCAAATGACTCGTACTTCAGTGTTCCTTCAACCGCATTCTTTACAAGATTTTCGTATTCTGGAAAAAAGTCGCATTTTTCCTGCTGATTATCTATATAGTACGTTACTTTCATAATTTCCTCTTTATTTTATATTTCTTTTTATAACGGTTTTCTTTGCCTTTTCGGCATTTTCTTTTTCGTATTTTTCGTAAGCGTTTATTATTCTCTGAACAAGTTTATGTCTTACAACGTCCCTTGACGAGAAGTGATGAATAGCTATTCCCTCGACGTCTGACAAAATTTTTATTGACTCAACAAGTCCACTCTTTTTACCGAAAGGAAGGTCTGTCTGAGTTATGTCACCCGTTACCACAGCCTTAGTATTAAATCCGAGTCTTGTCAAAAACATTTTCATCTGTTCTGGGGTGGTGTTCTGCGCCTCGTCAAGAATGATGAAGGAATCGTCAAGCGTTCTTCCTCGCATATATGCTAACGGCGCAATTTCTATAACGCCCTTTTCAAGATTACGAAGATAATTTTCTCCGCCCATAAGCTCATACATAGCATCGTATAAAGGACGCAGATAGGGGTCTATCTTGTTCTGCAAGTCCCCCGGAAGATATCCAAGCTTTTCACCCGCTTCAACCGCAGGGCGCGTCAAAATTATTCTGCTGACCTGCTTGTTTCTGAGAGCCGTTACAGCCATAGCGACCGCAAGGAACGTTTTACCCGTTCCTGCAGGGCCGATACCCATTACAACCATATTTTTCTTTATGGCATCAACGTAGTGCTTTTGCCCGACCGTCTTTGCCTTTATCGGTTTGCCTTTAGATGTTATGCAGATGCAGTCATCTCCAAAGTCATCTAACTCATTCTCTTTTCCGTCTTTTATCATATTTATGATATAGTCAACGTTTTGCTCACTTACCGAATCATCAAGAACCGACAGCTTTTTCAAATAAGCCAGAGCCGAAAACGCATTTTCTACGTTCTCCTGTTCACCCGAAACAACGACGGCATTCCCCGCAGTTCTCTCGGTATCTCTGTTTGTAATTTTTACGCCAAACGCCTTTTCAATCAACTGTACGTTGATATCAAAATTACCGAATATGATTGACGTTTGTTCAAAAGTGTCGGTAAGCAAAACCTTTTCAGCCATTAAAAAAATCCTTTCAACTTCTCTTTTTTCTTATTTTCTCTATATTTACAAATATTATTTAAGTATTATTTCTTTTTCAAGCGCTATATCTGTGATACAGTAAATTTCGCATATCAGCTTGTATGAATTTTCGCCTATTTCCTCTTTGGTCTTTCTCTCAAGAACCTCTGAATCAACTAATTCCTCTGCCAATATACGCGTCATTTCTCTTTCAGCTTCGTTCTTCGCCTCGGCTTCACTCAGTATAACCGTATCATAAATGTAACCCTTGTGTATATTTTTAGTCATAATAAGGGGCAGTCTTACCATATCAAACAGCACAAGCCTCTCTCTGTCAGTAAAAGTGTCATACGTTTTTAAGCTTTTGTCAACGTCTGAAAAGACACCAAATTTTTTACCGAAAAAAGTTACGCTGATATCCTTCTGGTTTTCACCTGTATAAATTTTAACATTCTTCTCAAACGGTATTTCAACCTCAAATTTCCTCGTAACGTAGGCGTAAACGCTTCCCGTCGACCGAACTATCTCAAAGCCGTATTTTTTCTCAAGAAAACCGCTTACAAGCAAGTCTCCCTCTTTTACGACAGCCTCTTTCTCAACGACCGAAGCTCCTGAATATACAGTCATACTCTCAATCTGACCGCTGTATTTTGCAACAAGATTCGATGCCTCAAATTCTTCATTTTCTTCTTTTACTTTTCTCTCGCGAAGTTCAACCTTAGCCGTTGTTCCTTCCATATTTACCGACACAAAAGAAAAATCCTCGGTTGATATCAAAAACTCGTTACACAGCTTGTAAAAATTCACCTTTGGTATAAAAGAGCCTACGCCAAAACCGACGTCTATAAGCTGTTCTTCCACTACTGAATCGGGAATATTTTCGTTCCCCGAAAAAGTAATATCCCACACAAAAAGCTTTGACGACCACAGCATAGCGCAGAAAAACAAAACCCCCACAAACAGCCCGTATCTCTTCTTGTATTTCTTTAGAAAAAAAGGCAAACCTTTCCCTCTTATACTATAAACTTTTATGCCCGATTTGTCAAGCAAAGATACAACTTTGTTCTGTTTTGAATATCTTACTGTAAAACTGAAATATTCACTGTTTGACCTTTTCATTTTTTCTGCTGAAATCTTGTTAACATGAAGCAGATTAAGGGCTTTTTCAGTATCCTTATCCGATATTTCCACTTCAACTATTCCAAACAGATAATTCAGTAAAAAAGTTATCGGCATATTTCCACCCCGTATTCTATTCTTTTTATCTTTCCGCCAACAGACAGCGTTGACCGATAATAGTTTTTCAGCTCAAGCCCTTCACCTATTATAGCAACGTAGTCGCCGCAAACTTCAATTATTATTTCTTCAGTTTCGTACTTGTATATCGACAAAACTCCATCAATAGTTATTTCTCGTCTGCCTATTATATTTGCAGTAAACTCGGAGCATAGCTCTGTTAAAGGAAGCTCCGTCTGATCGGACATTTTTGACAATACACGATAAATACCTTTTTTCAAGTATATTCCCCCACGTTTTTTAATAATATTTATCATGATATTTTATGCAAAAAGGGGGATATAAATGACAAAAGTTAAATCTCAGCCTGTTTTTTACGTATTGTATTTGCTTGTAGTATATTTATTTTTCTTTCTTATAAAAACACCCGTATTGGCAACAGAATCAATTACACGAGCATTGAGGCTGTGTTACACGAAGGTTATTCCAAGTCTTTTTCCCTTTTTAGTATTGAGTGAACTGATAGTATCATCACATATTGCAGAGCATTTCGGTAATTTGTTCGGTAAACCATTGTCAAAGCTTTTTAAAATTCAAAAAATATCGGCAACCGCTTTTATTATGGGGTGCCTTTTCGGATTTCCGCTCGGAACAAAAATTGCCGTATCCTTATACGAAAATAATTATATAAGTAAAGAAGAAACGGAAAGACTTATTTGTTTTTGCTCAAATACAGGTCCCGCATTCGTTATCGGAATAACGGCTTCTGTTCTCAATAATACAAGACTTGCTGTGTGTATTTATGTTTGCCAAGTTATTTCTGCATTCATTATAGGAATTTTTCTGAGAAAAGACTCCCCGGTTATTATCAAAAACAATACAGAGCTATCAGGCTTTTTTTCTCCGTCTTGTATTCCAAACTCAATAACTTCTTCCGTTTTACCAATGCTGAATATATGTTCATTTGTGTGCTTTTTTTCGTGTATTTCAGCCTCGATTGAAAATATGCTTGTAGCTTTAAATTTTAACGGCTATCTGCAAAATTTGATAACGGGCTTTCTTGAAATAACTAACGGAATAGCAAATCTTCAATATAGTCCGCTTAATGTTTCAACTGTTTTTTTAGCTGCTTTTTTTGTTGGATGGTCGGGGGTATCCGTTATACTTCAAAGTATAAATATTACCTCAAAACAATCGCTGAGCTGTAAAAAATATATTGTATCAAAGCTTTTTCAAGGTATAATTTGCGCCTGTTTAACGCTTGTTTTGTGCAAATTATTAAAAATATTCTGAAACATATTGAAAAATAATACGGTTTTATTGTATAATAATACTATCAAGTAAAAACAGAGGAAAGAATTATGTTTAAACGCAAAGATAACGATTATCAAAAAGTATGTCTCTTTTGCGAAAATGCTACTATACTTAAAGGCGATGACAATATTCTTTGTAAATATAAAGGAGTTGTCAGCGAAGACTACGTCTGCCGAAAATATATTTATGACCCTCTGAAAAGACAACCGAGCATTAAACCGAAAATGCCCACAATTTCAAAAGAAGATCTACTGTAAAAAAAGAACCGTCAAACGACGGTTCTTTTAATTCCTAAAAAACAGACAAATCAAAACGGTGAACAAAACAATTCACCTCTGCAAAATCAGGGTTTATTCCCTTGCAAAACAATATTTATTAACTGGTAGGGGACGGCGCCCACGACGTCCCGCATAATCATAAAATATTAATCAAGAATGATTTCTTGTGGAGCTCTCATTCCGTCACTTTTCACTCGCTTTATTCCCCCCTTCGCACAGGAAAACATATACGAAAGATATTTGATGGGAGCGAGTACCTACCCTACAAAATTATGATTTATTACCTTGCTGAACCAATATGTGCATATTAGCATTTTTTCATTTTACTCATAAAATGTATTGAAGGAGGTTTAAAATAAAAAATGAAAAAATGTATAATTGCCATAAGCTCGGTCAACCACGCTATACGCGCTGAAAAATATTTGTCTTCTAATAATCTTAAGGTAAGAATAGTCAAGCTTCAACCAAATACAACGAAAAAAGGCTGTGCATACGGCCTTGAATTAAACTGTAAGGACATTAATTCAGCCGTTTCTTTTCTTGATAACGCAGCTATTCCCTATTCTGAAATCGTGAGGTGAATTATTTGGTATACTTTGACAATGCCGCCACAACCTTTCCAAAGCCGCCGACGGTAATCAACGAAATGATAAACTGTATGACTCAATACTGCGGAAATCCCGGAAGAAGCGGTCATATACTTTCTTTACGCGCTGCAGAAAAAATATACGATTGCAGAGAGCTTCTCTCAACTATGTTCGGTGTTTCTAATCCTACAAACGTCGTTTTTACACCTAATACAACCTATGCTTTAAATATAGCTATTAACGCTTTTTCAAAAAGAAAATCCCATATCCTAATAAGCGACGTTGAGCATAACTCCGTCTATCGAACCGTTTCGGGTCTTTCAAAATTCGGAATTGATTACGACATATTTACAGTTGACCCGCATAACACAGAAAACACTCTGCTTTCTTTAAAATCAAAAATACGTTCAAACACCTCAATGATTGTTTGCACCCACGTTTCAAATGTTTGCGGAATAACTCTGCCTATTATGGAAATAGGTAAAATTTGCAACAAGTACGGAATAAAGTTTATTGTTGACGGCGCCCAGAGCGTCGGCACACACAAGATAAATATTAAAAATTGTAATATAGACGCGCTTTGCGCCCCCGGTCATAAGGGATTATACGGGCCGCAGGGTACAGGTTTTGTTATTTTTTCCGATAAATATTCCAACGAAAAAAGTATATCAAGATTAAACCCTTTTATTTACGGTGGTAACGGCGTTAATTCTGCCGAAAAAACTATGCCCACCATTCTTCCTGAAAGATATGAAGGCGGAACGTTAAACACTGTAGGAATTGCGGGACTTTGCGAAGGCATAAAGTTTGTAAAATCACAAACCGAAGATGAACTGTTCAAACACAGCTGTTCAATCTATAACCGTGCTGTCGAGATGGTTTCATTTCTTCCGGATACAAAGGTTTATTGCGGTGATATTATCAAAAGCTCGTGTCTTCTTTTTAACGTAGACGGACTGTCTTCGGATTACGTTGCCGATTTACTCAACAATGACGGAATATGCGTACGGTCAGGACTTCACTGTTCTCCGTTGGCACACAAAAAGCTAAAAACAACAGACGGCGCTGTCAGAGCTTCTTTCTCCTGTTTTAACAATCTGTCTGAGCTTGAATCGTTTTATAAATCACTCAAAAATATCGTATATAACAGATAAAAGCTTCCCCGCTTTTCTCACGGGGAAGCTTTTTATTTTTTATCTAAACTTAAACCTGAGCCAATGCCTGTTCGAGATCTGCAATAATATCTGCAGCATCTTCGATGCCCACAGAAAATCTGATAAGGTCTGAGCCTACGCCTGCTTCTTCAAGCTGTTTATCCGAAAGCTGACGGTGTGTCGTGCTTGCAGGATGAAGAACACAGGTTCTTGCATCTGCAACGTGTGTAACAATTGCCGCAAGTTTCAAACTATCCATAAACTTGGTTGCAGCTTCTCGTCCTCCCTTTATACCGAACGAAATAACACCGCAAGTACCGTTCTTCATATATTTCTGCGCCAAATCATAATATTTGGAGCTTTCAAGTCCGGGATAGTTTATCCAGGTAATCTTGTCGTGATTTTCAAGATACTTTGCAACAGCAAGAGCATTCTCGCAGTGACGTCTTACGCGCAAAAATACTGTTTCAAGTCCAAGGTTAAGCAAAAATGCGTTATTAGGTGACTGCATTGACCCCAAGTCTCTCATAAGGTGTGTTGTTACCTTTGTAATATACGCCGCATTTCCGCAATCTTTTGCATACACCATACCGTGATATGATTCATCGGGCTGTGTAAGACCGGGGAATTTATCGGCATTTGCCATCCAGTCAAATTTACCGCTGTCAACTACAACACCGCCGAGAGCAACTGCGTGTCCGTCAAGATACTTTGTTGTAGAATGAACAACTATATCAGCTCCGTGCTCAAAAGGACGGCAGTTTACGGGAGTTGGGAAAGTATTGTCTATTATAAGCGGAACACCGTTTGCATGGGCGCATTTTGCAAATTTTTCAATATCAAGTACAACGAGCGAGGGGTTTGACAAGCTCTCTGCAAATACTGCCTTTGTATTAGGCTTAAATGCCGCCATCAACTCTTCTTCGGTAGCCTCGGGAGAAACGAAAGTAACGTCAATTCCCATCTGACGAAGCGTTACGTCAAATAAATTGAATGTTCCGCCGTATATTGCCGACGTACTGATGAGGTGGTCTCCGCAACGGCAAATATTGAATACCGAATAGAACGAAGCCGCCTGTCCCGATGAAGTAAGTACAGCGCCTACACCACCCTCAAGCTCAGCAATTTTAGCTGCAGTATAATCGCAGGTCGGGTTTGCAAGACGGGTATAGAAGTATCCTGTATCCTCAAGGTCAAAAAGCTTGCCCATCTGTTCGCTTGATTCGTATTTATAAGTCGTGCTTTGGATTATCGGAATAACTCTCGGTTCGCCGTTCTTGGGTTCGTACACACCCTGAACGCATTTTGTATCAAATCTGTAATCTTTCATACAAGTAATCTCCTTTATTCTCTCTTTAATTCTTTACCTTGTAGCTGTCCTTCAAAGACACTATTCTGTTAAACGTATTCTCATGCTTTGAATCCATCGTATAATATCCCATTCGAACAAACTGGAACTTTTCTCCCTGCTTTGCATCCTTAAGGGACATTTCAGCCTTACAGCCGGTAAGCTTCTTTACTGAATCGGGGTTGAGATAATCGTCGTACGTCTTATCCTCTGGCATATTATTCATATCGGCTTCAGTAAACAGTCTGTCATACAGCATAATTTCCGTATCAAAAGCATATTTTGCAGAAACCCAATGAATAGTTCCCTTTATCTTTCTTCCGTCAACGGGATTTCCGTTACCTGTTTCAAGATCTGCAGTACATCTGATTTCTGTGATTTCTCCGTTTTCGTCCTTTATTATCTCGTTACATTTTACGATATAACCTCCCATAAGTCTGACCTCTCCGTCAGGCTTCATACGGAAGAATTTCGGAGGAGGAACTTCTGCAAAGTCGCTCTTTTCGATATACAACTCTCTTGTAAAGGGCACTTTTCTTGTTCCCGCGTTTTCGTCGTTGGGATTATTGGGAAGATCAAAATATTCCACCTTATCCTCAGGATAGTTCGTAATAACCACCTTTACCGGCTCGGTAACGCAAATTCTTCTCTGCGCTGACATATTAAGTTCTTCTCTCAAACAATATTCAAGAAGCTCTATATCAACCAAGCTGTAAGCCTTTGCAACGCCTGCTCTCTTTACAAATTCAAGTATAGACGAGGGCGAAAAGCCTCTTCTTCTGAGTCCGCAGATTGTGGGCATTCGAGGGTCATCCCAGCCGTCAACAAGTCCTGTTTCAACAAGTTTTCTGAGATATCTCTTACTCATAACTGTATAAGTTACGTTAAGTCTTGCAAATTCTCTCTGCTTCGGCTTTTGCTCAAAACCGATATTATCAATTACCCATTCGTAAAGGGGTCTATGGTTTTCAAACTCTATGGAACAAAGAGAATGTGTTATTCCCTCCAATGCATCCTGAATCGGATGCGCAAAGTCATACAAGGGGTAAATACACCATTTATCGCCCTGTCTGTGATGGTTTGTATGAACTATGCGGTATATGGCGGGGTCTCTCATATTCATATTGGGAGATGCCATATCTATCTTTGCGCGGAGAGTTCTTGTTCCGTCGGGAAATTCACCTTTTTTCATTCTTTCAAATAAATCTAAATTTTCCTCGGGAGTTCTGTTACGGTAAGGGCTGTCTTTACCTGCCGTAGTAAGAGTCCCTCTGTACTCACGCATTTCCTCTGCTGTCAGGTCGCAAACATAAGCCTTTCCCTCTTTTATAAGCTTTACGGCATATTCATAGCATTTATCAAAATAGTCGGAGCCGTAGAATATTCCGCCCGTTGGCTCTGCTCCAAGCCATTTCAAGTCTTCAAGAATTGACACAACGTATTCATTATCTTCTTTTGCGGGGTTTGTATCATCATAACGAAGATTGAAATTTCCGCCGAACTTCTTTGCCGCTGAATTGTTTATCCATATAGCCTTTGCGCTTCCTATATGCAAATATCCGTTAGGTTCGGGCGGAAAACGCGTGTGAACGTGTGTATAAACACCCTCGTTCAAATCGTTTTCTATTATTTCCTCAATAAAGTTACCGTTTGTAATTTCGTCCATATTTTTGTTCCTCAGAGAGCCTCTGCCGCATTTTTCAAACGGACAAGTACTCTTTCTTTTCCAAGTATTCTCATTATTTCGTGCAAATCGGGGGAATTAACTCTGCCGGTTATTGCAATTCTTATGAATCCGCTAACGTCTCCAACGTTGCCCTTAAATCCGTCGGGATTCTGTTTATAGGCCTTCATATCGGACGTGTAGCCGAGGCTTTCACTTATGTTCTTTATCTTTTCAAACCAAGCGTTATTGTCGTCGTTTTCGTTGTAGCTTTCAGCAAATTTCTCAAAAACTGCCTTCACGTCTGCCTTTTCAAACCTTCCGTCAATCTCCGCCTCACGTTCAAATATGTCGTCGTAGAAATATGACATATACGGCTTAACGTCCTTCCAAACAGCAAAATCTTTTCTCGGCTTTTTACCGTAACGTCCTATTGAAAGGATCTTCTTCGCGTATTCCTCGTCAGCAGAAAGCTTTTCTGCAAAATCCTTATCGTACTCGTTTGCCCATTCAATAACTCCCTCATAAACTTCATCGGCTGTCATTCTTGATATAGCATTCTTACTTACGTCATTAAGCTTATCAAAGTCAAACAAAGCGCCCGACGTACTCATCTTCTTTATCGAGAAGGGGAATTCTGTATACGGCTTTTCAGGATTCGCCATACGCCACTCTTCAAAATTGGAATTAAGGAGCGTCATAACGTATTCATTTACGCTAACGGGTGGATATCCGTTTTCTCTGTAATCGGAAACTGCCGCGCCATTATCTCTTTTTGACAGCTTCTTCTTGGAGTTGCCTTCCATCTTCATAAGCTGCGCTATGTGCATATATTTCGGGAGCTTAAAGTTAAGATATCTGAAAAGCTGAATATGCTTTGCTAAACTGGGCAACCACTCCTCGCCTCTGATAACGTGTGTTGTTCCCATAAGGTGATCGTCAACAGCATGAGCAAAGTGATAAGTCGGAATACCATCGCTCTTAAGAAGCACAAAATCCTCGTCGTTTTCGGGAACCTCAAGCTTGCCTTTTATAAGATCCGTAAAAGGCGTTTTCTTTTCAGGGTCTCCGTCTGAAAGAATACGGAGTACAAAGGGATTTCCCTTCTTCACCTGTTCTTCTGCTTCTTCGTAGGTTATATCGCGAAGCTTCTTTATATTTTCTTTTTCCGTATCGGGATTATTATGCCAATCGCGGTTTTTTATTTCAGCCTTCTTGTCTGTCGCGTGTAACGCTTCGAGCTCTTCTTCAGTAGTAAAACAAGGATATGCTCTGCCCTCTCTTACGAGCTGCTTTGCATAAGTCTGATATATCTCTCCGCGCTGACTCTGTCTGTAAGGACCGTATATTCCGAACTCCTTTTCGTCTGCCAAAGCGCCCTCGTCAAAATGTATCTGATAGTAAGCAAGCGTTTCTATAATATCCTTCTCTGCGCCCTTTACCTCTCTCTTTGAGTCGGTATCTTCTATTCTAAGATAGAATACACCGCCGCTCTGATGCGCAAGTCTTTCTGCTATTCGTGCGGGAAAAAGTGTACCGAAATGCATAAATCCCGTAGGAGAAGGTGCAATTCTCGTTACCTTTGCGCCCTCAGGCAATTCTCTTTTGGGAAATCTCTCCTCTATCTGCTCGGGCGTTCCCTTTATATGCGGAAATAAAAGTTCTGCAAGCTTGTTGTAATCCATTGTTTTCACCTCAAAGTTCTCATATATATGTTATCTGTTTTTTCTTTATTAAGTGTCGTTTGTTCTCCATGTCCCGACAAAATTATATAATCTTTCTCAAGTTCGCTTATCTTCTTTAAAGAACACAACAGAGTCTCATAACTGCCGCCGTAAAGATCACATCTGCCCACGCTTCCGCAGAACAAAGTGTCTCCTGTAAATATCACGTCGTCAGTTATATAGCAAACCGAGCCCTTTGTGTGCCCCGGAGTATGAAGTACCTTTATTTTTTCATTTCCTACTTCTATCGTTTGTCCGCCGCGAAGCAAACGGTCTGCTTTTTTAAATCTGACGGTCTTACCCGTAAATTCATGCATACAGCTTAAATCGGGATCGCAATACATTTCCTCGTCTTCAAAATGAACGTACAGCTTAGCTCCGTTTTTTCTAAGCTCCTCTGCCGCCATTATGTGATCAAAATGCGCGTGTGTCAATAAAATTTTATCGAGAATAAGTTCTTTTTCATCAAGGACTCTCTGTATCCTGTCTGCAAAAAAAGCAGGGTCTATTACAGCTGCCTTTTTATCATCACCGTACACTATATAGCAATTAGTGTGCAGAGGTCCCAAACACAGTTGTATAATATTCAAAACAATACACACTCCTTTTTTACGGTTTTATTGTTATATTATAACACGTTTTCGCCTACGTGTAAACAAAAATGGCGTTAATTTACCTTTCCGGAAACATTCCCTCTTCAAGAAGGCCGTCAAAGTCTCTCTGTCTTAATACCTCGTATACCGCTATTGCCGCTGAATTTGAAAGATTAAGGCTTCTGAGTCCGTTTCTCATCGGAATTCTAACACATTTTTCTATATTCGCCTTCAAAAGCTCTTCGGGCAATCCCTTAGTTTCCTTACCGAAAACAAGAAACACTTTTTTAGGATACACTGCGGTAACGTGAGAAACGGGAGCTTTTGTTGAGAAAAAAAACATCTGTTCATCCTTATTTTTCTCAAAAAACTCATCTGAGTTCTCATAATAAGTTATATCAAGCTGGTGCCAATAATCAAGCCCTGCTCTTTTCAGTTTAGCATTATCAATTTCAAACCCCATAGGCTTTACAAGATGCAAAGCCGCACCTGTCGCGGCGCAGGTTCTTGCAATATTTCCCGTATTCTGCGGAATTTCGGGTTCTATAAGAACAATATTTATGTCAGCCATTGTTTCACCTTTTTTGTTGTTAGTCTTAGCTTAAGACATTTAATCTTATATATTATAATACATATAATACCATTTTTCAAGCAAATTCCAAAAAAATATCGGCGGTTGTAATGCTACAACCACCGATACGAAGTTTATAAACAAATTACATTAAATTTTCATCGTAACCCGCGCGCGGACCGCCTATATATTTTGCTCTGGTTCTTGCGCACACAACGTAAGCCTCTCCTATGTATTTCTGGCTTAATCTAAGAGGAACGGCTACATCCTTCAGATGCATACCGATAAGTGTTGATCCAATATCTATTCCCGCATCTGCCTTTATATGTTCAACTGCAACAGCATCTTTAAAAGTCTTACGCGCTGTCATTGCAAAAGCTCCGCCTGCGTGAAGCTGAGGAACTACGTTTACTACTTCCTCGCCGTTTTTCAAAGCACACCTTTCAACAATCAAAGCTCTGTTAAGATGCTCGCAACACTGAACTGCAATAAAAACACCTTTGCTTGTCAAATAATCATATATTTCAGCAAAAACAGCCTCAGCAATTTCGATACTCGAATCACTTCCGATTCTTGAACCGCGAATCTCACTCGACGAGCTTCCCATAACAACAAGCTGTCCTTCCTTAAGCTTTGCCGCTTCATAAAACTCGACAACTAACTTTCTGGCTTCTTCTCTTACTTTTTCAATCATTTTCACTCATTCCTTTCTGCAAAATAAATCAAATATACGAATTATAAAAGGTTCTTTCTCAAAGTTGCTCCATCAAGAGCCGAAAGATAAGCGGGAGCGATATCAAATACCGTCTTACAGCCAGTCATACCCTCTTTATTCATTCTATAAGCCGCTCTTGCGTATGCAACAAGCACGCTTGCCGTAAACTCGGGGTTTGAATCAAGCTTAAGTGAATATTCAATCACGTGCTTATTCTTACCGTCGTTGGTACTGCCCGTTCTGATTACAAAACCACCGTGAGGAATACCCGAATGGTTTGCCTTAAGCTCTTCTTCAGTAATAAAGTGTACTATCGTATCATAATCCGCAAAGTAATTGGGCATTTCCTTTATTTCTTTTTCAATTCTTGCTTTATCAGCGCCCTCATTTGCCACAACAAAGCATTCGCGAATATGTTTTTCTCTTGTAGTGAGCTCAGGATTTTCTCCATTTCTTACTCTTTCAAGAGCAGACTCAACGGGAATAGTATACTGCTTTGCATCCTTAACTCCGTCAACTCTTCTTATAGCATCCGAATGTCCCTGGCTTACACCCTTGCCCCAGAATGTATAATCCTTTCCGTTAGGCAATACAGCATTCCCGTAAAGACGATTAAGCGAGAACATTCCGGGGTCCCATCCAACAGAAATAACGCTTATCTTACCGCCTTTTTTTGAAGATGCATCAACCTTGTCAAAATGTTCGGGAATCTTAGCGTGGGTATCAAAGCTATCAACCACGTTAAAATGCTCGGCATACATAGGTGTCTGCACGGGAAGGTCCGTTGCGCTTCCTCCGCATATAACAAGTACGTCTATTTTGTCTTTATAATCAAGTATGTTATCAACATGTACGACCGGCACATTTTCGGTATTTATCTTAACACTTGAAACGTCGCGTCTTGTAAATACAGCAACCAACTCTGTGTCTATATTCTCTTTTACAGCGGCTTCGGCACCCTTTGCAAGATTTCCGTAACCCACTATTCCTATTCTGATACTCATATATTTTCACCTTTCATATTGTTTTTTCGTTATTTTTTCAATTTTCTGTTTATATTCATATTGTTACCCCCAAACGAATATGATGTAAAAAAACACCTCGGAGGAAATTTTTATGAAAGCAATAATCGGCATAACACCTCAATACGATAATTACCTGGGAAATAACAGAATATCCCCGTTTTACGCCAAAGCCATTGAAGAATCAGGCGGTATTCCGTTTATTCTTCCCTACACCAGAAACAAAGAATTGATCAAGGATATGATAAATAATCTTGACGGTATACTTTTTTCCGGGGGAACAAATATCGATCCTCGCAAATACGGTGAAGAGGCAACTGAAAACTGCGGTAATATCGAATTTGAAAGAGATATCTTCGAGCTTGAGCTCTGCAAATCCGCAACCGAAAGCGACAAATCTGTTTTGGGAATATGCCGCGGCTGTCAGCTTATAACTGTAGCATCGGGAGGCACGCTCTGTCAACATATTGAAAAGCATACGCAAAGCGAAGACAGACATATAACATCTCATTCGGTAAGCATCGTAAAAGATACTCCCCTTCACACTATACTAGGCGCGGAAACAACCGACGTAAACAGCTTTCATCATCAGGTAGTCAAAGATACCGGAAGCCTGAAGGCTGCCGCATTCGGAAAAGACCAAGTCATTGAAGCGGTATATCTGCCGGGCAAAAAATTTCATCTCGGAATACAGTGGCATCCCGAAAGAATGTATTCAACCAACATTCACGCAAAACTTATTTTCGACGCCTTTATTTGTTCTTGTTTATAAGTCTTGTCAAATCAAGAGCAGGCATTTTTACATTTATAGCTGACGGAATTATGGATATTTCCGCTATGTCGGAGTAAATAACCTCTCCGTCAATACCAAGTCTGTTGATATTCTTCACTGTCATTTTACGGCATTGATGATAACTCAACAGATTTTTGTATTTTTCGCCGACTTCTCCCGTGTTCTCATCAACGTGCTTTCCAAGTCTATAATCTGTAACAAGCTTCAAAAAAGTAACCTTGCTCATTTTATTTATAACCATAGCGTCAAACAAGCCGTCATCAAGAACTGCTGTGGGCGCAAATTTAAAGCCTCCACCGCAAAACTTTCCGTTTCCAAGCGACGCTATCATATATTCACCGTTATATTCTATCACATTATCGTCTTTGTCTACCACTGTTATTTCAAAATGCTTGCTCAGTTCTCCTTTCAGAGCCTTTGCAACGCCTGCGATATACCCAAGACTTCCGGACGTAAGAAAATTCTTTTTAACTTTATCCGTTTCAACAACAACGTCGCAGTCAAAACCGATGTTTATGGAATTTATTCCGTATCTGTCGTTACATTTCAGAACGTCAACCTTGCCCGAAAACATTTCTTTTTTTGAAAAATTTCTGACAAAATCGTTACCCGAGCCCTTAGGAACTACCGAAAGTACGGCCTTCTCCATAGCTTCCTCGCCCGCCGACATAATTCCGTTAACAGCTTCGCTTACAGTTCCGTCTCCGCCGTAAACAGTAAAATGCACTTCGGGGTCTTCAAGGCACGTTTCTTTTATAAAACGCTCCATATCACGCGGACCTTTTGTTTCGTAAACTTCTATGCTTTTAGGTATGTAAAGATGGGCTTTTACCATTCCTGCCGCGGGATTGAGTATATGAATTTTTCTCATAGTTTACCTCTTATAAATATTCTAAGATAAAACACTACGCCACGATAGCATAAATATTTTATCATCTTATCTTTCAAAAATCAACATAATTTTTTAAATTATAACACATCAAAACAAAAAAACAGACCCATAAAAGTCTGTTTTAATTGTATTCGTTATTATACCCGCTCTATACCTACAACTGTCAGAACATCATTATCAACCTTAAAACTCACGTCAAATCCCGCAAAGCTCATCGTATATATTCTTTCTCTATCATCCTGATACGATGGACGGGGGTCATCCGCAAGGCAGTCGATAAGAGGCTGTCTTTTTTCTTCTGGTATACAGGATAAAAAATCCTCATCAAAAACAACACGCAAAGAATGATTTATTTCTTCTGCAAACCCTGACCTTGCCTCAGGTTTTGAGTCCGAATACGGCAAATACGGTTTTATATCAAAAATCGGCGTCATATCCACCAAATCAGCTCCGCCTACTATCAATACATCTCCGTTTTCCTTGTCATTTTCTTTTCCTATAAGTTCAACACAAGACAATCCTATTGGATTCGGTCTGAAAGGCGAACGTGTTGCAAAAACACCAACGCGTGTGTTTCCTCCAAGCCTCGGCGGTCTGACTGTGGGCGACCAGTCCTCTCTGTGCGACAGAGAAAAGTCAAAAATAAGCCACAAATGCGAAAAACCCTCAATCCCACGCAAAGCTTCTCTGTTCCTGTACTCAGGAAGAAAAACAATCTTTGCTCTCAAGGATTCAACCCTTCCGCTCTGCCTCGGAATACCGAATTTCTGAGAAAAATCTGTCCTTATATATGCAATTGGTTTTATCGTTAATTCATTCATAAAATGCGCCACCCCGCCATTTTATTTTTTCAGTTAACATAATTCTCTGAAAGATACGGTTTTATACCGAAAGTATCGCAAATATCCCTGTATTCTTCTCTCAGTTTTTCTACTCTTTCGGCGCTTATTTTATCGCGTTTAACAGCGCGAATAAGCACGTTTTTCGGCGTCTCCTCGGGGTCTATAAGCTCGAGCGCATTAACGTCGTATCCGTGTATTTCAAGAACCTTACATCTTAATGCATCCGTCAAAGAATCAGCAAATTTCTGTTTAAGTATCGAATGTTCCAAAAGCAAATCCAAAGCTTTCCCTTTAGCCTTTAATTGATGCATCATCTCGTGATGACAGCAAGGCGTTGACATTATCACACGCGACTTTGAATCTATCCCCTTTGCCAGAACGATATCAGTCGCAATATCGCAAGCGTGAAGAGATACGGTAAGATCCGGAGTCCTTTTCACTTCAAACTCGCGTATATCTCCCGCTGTAAAGGTCAGCCCCTCATAATTAAGCTTTTCAGACACTGATGAACAATACTCGATTACGTCTTTTTTTAGGTCAACGCAATCCATTTTAACTTTATATCCCTTAATTTTTGCAAAATAGTAATACAAAGCAAAGCTTAGATAGCTTTTCCCGCAACACAGATCTAGTATATATAGATCATCACCCGTTACAATACTCCGTTCAATATCAGAAACTGTCTCAAGAAAACGGTTGATCTGTCGGAACTTTGATCTTTTTTTGTCAAAAACGTTGCCGTTTTCATCCTGAACACCAAGTGCTATAAGAAAATCTACAGGTTTATTATCGGGAATAATATATTGCTTTTGGCGGTTATGAGAAGTGTTCACAGCTGAAGCTGTGTTTCTTTTGATTTTATCAATAACAGTTACCTTGCCCTTTTTGGAAACCATAACCTCACAGCTTCCCGCTGACGTCATAATATTCATCTGTTTATATTGTTCTCCTACCATTTCTGAAATCACTTCAGCAGCATCGGTAGCGTCAATATTTTTTTGCAAAGCTTTTCCGTCTGTCATAAACGTTTCAATAGCGACATAAAGCTTACCCTTTATTTCTATCAATCTGCCCGTTGAACGAATAATATTCTTATCAACACTCTTGCTAAGAGTCAGCTTTGTCAGTATTTTGTTTTCGATTACGTAAGATAATACTTCTTTCATATTTTACACTTTCCCCATTTGCAGATCGTTTTTTAACGTTCATGAGCCGTCATTTGATTAATTATATCATAAAACGTAATTAATCGCAACTGCAATTACAAATATACAATATTGAATGTTAAAAAAGGTGTCATTTGACACCTTTTTTAAATAATTATTTATTTTTGTTTATTTCATCCGAAAAAACAGAAGCCGCCAAAAGACTTTCAGGAGAAATCTCCAGAGCATCTGAGATATTGTAAAGAACTTCAAGTGAAAACCACACACTTAACGGAGATGTATTTCCCCTGAAAACGTTCGCACACTTGTATCAAACAACGATGCTAACGCAACAGTTAATAATATTTTTGTCCCCACACTTTCATCACGGTGTGGGCTGTACTCAAAGGGTATAAGATTTTTCTTGTACCTTTTGAGTACCGAAGATTTACCAATATAAATAGACGAATAGTTTGTAATTCCATAAAAACATATAAATAATAATATATATACTATTTTTTACCGTAATAGTATTGAAAAAATTTGTTTATTATGCTAAAATAAATAGTAAATATATTTTTCAGATCGTTTTTTGCATTTTTACGGAATTACGGATAGATAATGTCACCCGAAAATGACTGCTACGTTTAGAGTGCCATGCTTTTCGGTGCAATTATTTTTTTACAAGAAAGAGTGTGTTAACAGAAATGAAAAAGGCATTGAATATCACAAAAAACATTATAGTTTGGCTTATTGTTGCCATAGCCATTTTTATGGCTGTTTTTACAATTATTTCGGTTTCCACGTTCAACCGTAATGACCGCAGTATTTTCGGTTATAAGGCGTATATAGTCAATTCAGACTCTATGGCAAAAACTGATTTTGACGCAGGAGATTTGATATTCGCAAAAGAGGTTGACCCGAGAACTTTAAAAGAGGGCGACATTATCACCTATATTTCTCAGAACCCCGACAGTTTCGGAGAAACAATTACCCATAAAATCAGAAAAATCACAAAGGACGCTGAAGGCAATCCCGGATTTATTACGTACGGTACCACTACCGATACAGACGACGAGGTTGTTGTTACATATCCCTATATCTTAGGTAAATACAAAAACAACATTCCAAAAATCGGCACTTTCTTTAATTTCTTAAAAACAACACCCGGTTATTTTACTTGTATATTCATTCCCTTTATGATGTTAATTGTTTACCAAGGAATTAACTTTGTAAAGTTGTTCAGAAGATACAAAAAAGAACAAATGGAAGAATTGCAGAGCGAACGAGATAAGCTCGAATCTGAAAGAGCAGAAAATGCAAAAATGTTAGCAGAACTTCAGGCTCTTAAAGCACAGTTTGCAGAAAAACAAACTGCAGAGGCTGTTCAAACAAACGTTGAACCAGCTGTTGTATCTGACAACACTATTGAAAACAAAGATTCATCAACCAGTAACTGACACTTAAGGAGCAAATTGTTTCAACCATGAACACCCCTAACTCAAACTACCCTGCTATAATCGCATTTATAGTGATTATCGTATTCCTTTTTTTGTTTGCGGTTTTCACAAGATGGTACTTAAATGAATTTTTGCCGGAACTGAGATATCTGAATAAGGAAATCCGTCGCACTGAAGGCAAAGAAAAATCAAAATGGAAACGCCGCAGAAAAAAACTTTTTCTTTCACTTATACCGTTTGTAAGATACTGAATTGACGTTTTGTATACCTATTTTGAGCAATTTACAGCAACCTAACAGTATAAATACAGATTTAAAACACTGAAGACTTTCAAGGAGAATTTACAATATGAAACTCCCCTTTAAAAAAATATGGAATATTATATCCACTGTTTTAGTAATTTTAGTTGTACTGTGTGCCGTATTCCTTATGGGTTCACGACTCCTCGGCTACCAGGTATATACTGTACTGTCAGGAAGTATGGAACCCGAGTATAGTGTGGGTGATTTACTTTACGTAAAAAAGACAGACGTAAATAATATAAACGTAGGTGATCCGATTACTTTTGTATTAAATGAAGAACTCGTCGTTGCTACTCACCGCGTGGTAAGAATAGACACCGAAAAACAGCATTTTTATACAAAAGGTGATGCTAACCAGACTGAAGACAGTTCACCTGTTCACTTTAACAACGTGATTGGCGTTCCAAAATTTAGTATTCCTCTTCTCGGGTACGTATCCGACTATATTCAGAACCCACCAGGTATGTACATTACGATTGGAGCAGGCGTTGTTCTTGTTGTTCTCGTTTTTCTCCCCGATATTATTGTTAAGAAAAAAGAAGAAAACGAAACTGCTTCCAACCCCCCCCCCACAGATAATTAATATATTGTTCTATGATTCGTGCTTGTTCTCTGGAATTCCAATAAGCATGAATTTGAAATACAATTCTTGAAGAAAGGAGGAAATATTTATGAAAATAACAAAGAAAAAGGTTGTTGTTACTTCCATAGCAGTTTGTCTCGTGGCAATTCTTTCTATGGGCACATTGGCTTGGTTTACAGATTCTGACTCTGCTACAAACAATTTTTTCGTAACAAACTCAGATCAGGGCGCTGATGCTATCTTCTCGATTGACGTTAAGGAAAACGTTGAAGGTTCACAAACTCCCGTTGATGGATATAACTTCAATAATATTCTCCCCAACCAGACCATCAGCAAGAACCCCTACGTTGTTAACACAGGCTCGTACGATCAGTACGTTCGTGTTACCATTACTATTTCCGACTACAATGCATTTGTTGGCGCACTTACTGAAAACTACGAAATTGCCAATGCCTTTGGTGGAATCAACACAGCTTCTTGGGAATTTGACAAAAAAATAGTTAACGATGATCCTGCAGTTGATACTGTGTCATACGTATACTATCTCAAAACCGTTTTAGCTCCTACTAATCAGGTTGAACTTTTTGAAAGTGTTACAATTCCCTATCAGCTCACACGCGAAGATTTCGCAAACACTACTTTAAGCGACGGTTTCTCTATAACTGTTCTTGCTGAAGCAGTTCAGACTCAGAACGTTGGAGTAACAAACGAAACAGGCGCTGCAATGGCAAAAAGAGCTTTTGAATACGTTGCTGCTAACAGCTAAAACAATTTAAACACCGCATAGTGCGGAATAAGGAGATTTCTAATGACTAAAACAAAAAGCACCAAGCGCGCACTGCTTATAAGCGCTCTCGCACTTCTTATGTGCGTATCGATGTTTGTAGGCTCAACATTTGCTTGGTTCACTGACAGCGTTACCTCTACTAACAACAAAATAGTAGCAGGTAAACTTGACATTCAGTTATTCACGTTAACAAACGGCGGTTGGAGTGAAATCACAAACTCGTCCGCTCCCTTGTTTGACGAAAACACACTTTGGGAACCCGGTTTTACCTCTGCTAAAGTATTGAAGGTTAAAAACAACGGCAACCTCGCTCTCAAGTGGCAGGCTCAGTTCATTTCTGACGTTGAGCTCTCTATTCTTGCAGACGTAATTGACGTATACGTTAAGGTTGGCGCTACTACTCTTCCTCAGGGTCGCGATCTTACAGGCTACACAAAGGTTGGCACTATCCGCGAATTTGTAAACACCATTTCAACTACAACAGTTGGAACTCTTGAAGCAGAAGAAGAAGCAACTCTCGGTTTGATATTGAAGATGCGCGAAGAAGCAGGCAACGATTACCAGGGTCTCAGCCTCGGTGCATTTGATATTCGTATCTTTGCTACACAGCTTGCTTTTGAAGATGACTCTTTCGGTTCTGACTACGATACAAACGCTCCCTTCGGAGCAACTGCATCTGCTACAATGACAGCAGGTCAGTCAACTGTACTTAACTTCTCTGCTTCTCCCTCTACAGTATACAGCCAGACTAACATTGAAGTTCCCGCTGATACTTATACTGACAAGATCGTTGAGATGACAGTTAACGCTACAAACTCACTCTTCAACATCAGTGCTGACGGAGCTGTTGTAGGCTCACTCGACGTTACTTTGAAGGTTGACGGCGTAGAGGTAAGTGAAGAACTTGCTGACGGTAAGGTTTACACAGTTACAACTTACATTTCCAAGGGACTTCAGAACGTTTCCGTAAGCTACACAGGTACTGACGGAAAAGATCAGCCCACATTCGTTTCTTACGATGCAGCTACAGGCGAGCTCGTATTCAAAACAAACCACTTCAGCGAATACGCTGTAACAGGTTCTGCTTTGGCTTACGATAAAACCACTGATACTGCTTTTGTACAGGTTGAAGAAATTATCGAAAGCACAACAGCTGTAGTTCCCCCCGTTAACACAGAAATCTTTGCTGAAAAGGTTGAAGAAGCTGTAGATAACGGTACTATCAACGAAAACACAATTGACAAGGATGAAATTTATCCTGTAAAAGTTGGTAGTGATTACTACACAACATTGGAAGCAGCTCTTGCCGGAGCAGATAATGGCACTGTTGTATTGTTGAAGGATATTACAATCGACGCCGACGACAATATCACAATTGCAAAGGATAAGACAGTTATTATCGACCTCAACGGAAAAACTCTTGCCGGTATCTCTGATGTTCAGGGTAACGCTATGATCACAAACAGAGGTACACTTACCATTAACGATACAACAAACACAGGTTCTATTGAATACACATTCGTAGGCGCGCCTGATGCATCATACGGTAAAGGCAACTATACTATCTCTAACGTTGGTACACTTACACTCAACGGTGGTAGTATCATCAATAACACTGCAAAAATGTCTCATGCGTTCTATGCAATCGACAACAATTCCATAAACACAAGCGCCACATTGACAGTAAACAACGGTAAGATTCTTACTCCCAACAACCATTCTCTTCGCCAGATCGCAGGAAATGGAGTTAATACAATAACAATTAACGGCGGTCTTGTTGAAGGTGAAACACGTGCTATTTGGGTACAGCTTCCCGGCAGTAATACAGCTGTTGCTCCCGTTGTAAACCTTACAGTAAACGGCGGTGTTCTCTCAGGAGCAAAGGTTGATAGCACAGATAATAAGCTTGCTGTTTACTCATACAGCTACGGCAACGATATGAAGAACGTTACTATCAACATCAGCGGCGGCGTATTCAACGGCGACGTTGCGTTGACAGGCGGTAAGAACAAGCAAAACATTGAAACAGTTAACGTAACCGGCGGTACTTTCAACGGCAGATGGGGTGATCTCTATTCCTACGGCGATACAGCAAAGGCTGCAGCAACAATTACCGTTAAGGGCGGAACATTCTCTGACCTTGAAGTTTTGAATTACATGGGTACAGATGAATTTGCTGAAATCAAGCTAGCTAAAGACGTTGAACTTGAAAAAGGCGTTGTTATTAACTCAGGCGCTAAAGTTACACTTGATCTTAACGGACACAACATTGATGCAACATACACAGGTACCGAGCATTATGGCACTTTCACAATTAAAGAAGGCGCTGAACTGACCGTTAATGGTACAGGCAACGTAACTACAAAAACTGCACTTACAACAAGCAACCGTTCTGTTGCAACATTTGCCAATGCAGGTAAGCTTACTATCAACGGCGGTAATTACGTTTTGAATGATGCTACATCTTCTGATTACACATGGATAATTGCTGCCATTATCGACAGCTATCATTACACAGGCGATTCTGTAGCTACAATCAACGGCGGTACTTTCCAGGTTACCGGAAATGCAATTAACCTTTTCCGTAACAACTCTACAGGTCCTAATGCAACTTCTACGTTGAACATTTACGATGGTACATTCAACAAGAATCCTGAAAAAAACACATATATTTGGAACCACCAGAGCTTTACAGGTGCTAAGGATTATATGAATTTCTATGGCGGTACATATAACGGTATCGTATACGAAGACTATTATGGTCAAGACGATATCTATGTAAGCGATGCTGCTATTGCAGGCGGCTTAAAAGCATATTCTGGAAATTCCTGATTATTTTAGATCCGTTCTATCCCTCTTATATGAGGGATAGGCGGCAATCAAAGGATATAAGCTTTTGGTTTATATCTTTTGATTGCTGAAAAAACTAAAAACATTATGAGGAGGATATGATGTTTGGCAAAACTAAATTAAAAATAGCAGTCATTTCTGTTATTGCTATTGCTTTGACTTTTTTAAGTCAGAGTACTCTTGCATATTATTCAACCGTTGGTAAAGCCACGAACGTTGTTACCTCCGGTAATGTACAGTTTATTATCCATGAAATGACCGACCAAGGAACTGAATTCCCCAAAGAAGGCGTATATATAGTTCCCGGTGATATAGTAAGCAAAAAGGTAAGCATTGAAAGTGACTGTAGTCATCCATTCTATCTCCGCATCAAACTGGTGTACGGTATAGATTCACATGAGCTGTCTGCTGATGATTGCTTTAAACTCAACATCGATGAGAGCAATTGGGAACTGCACGACGGTTGGTATTACTATAAGGGTGTTGTAAATCCTTACGAGACCACCCCCGACGTATTCTCTCACGTAGAAATAGTTGGTTCAAAGCTTGACAACAATTATCTTGGCAAGACACTTCAGCTTACAGTTGTTGCACACGCTGTACAAAGCGAAAACAACCCGATAAACGACAATAAAACATACACCGCATCCGGTTGGCCCAAAGAATAAGGAGGCTGTGTAAATGAAAAAAATAATAGCTATATTGTGTGGTTTGATTATATCAATAACATTGATTTTTCCCGTAGCTGCTGTTAACGGCAAAGTTACTTATGACGGAAATGCAAAAGAATTTATTTTTGAACCGGGAAGCGCACACTCCCCTACCGATCTATTTCCTGATTTCAAAGGCGTTATGCCGGGAGATAATCTAACCCAAAAAATCACCGTAAAAAACAATGCATCAAACGACGTTAAGGTAAAGATCTATATTCGTTCTCTCGGTGCAACTGAAGATTCTGCCGACTTTATGTCAAAACTTGGTCTTCAGGTTAAAAAAAGTGAAGAAAACGAAATGGCATATATGTTTGATTCGTCTGCCGACAAAACAGCTCAATTAACCGATTGGGTATGTCTTGGAACACTTTATTCCGGAGGCGAAGTCAATCTTGACGTAATATTGAAAGTTCCGCTTGAGCTTGATAACGATTATCAAAGTAAAATCGGTTATATTGATTGGGAATTTATGATTGAAGAATATCCAATTGAAGACACTGATCCCAAACCACCGCAGACCGGTAATAATTTTAATCTTATTTTCTGGTCTTCAATTACAATTTGTTCCGCCGGTATGATTCTTATTCTTCTATTCTGGAGAAAAAAGGAACAAAAGGAGCAACAAACACCAAATACGCATAACTGGTAAAGGAGGAAAAAAGCGTGTTAAGATCTGCAAAGAAAAATGTATATAAAAAAATCGCTTTAGTCCTCAGCTTGTGTTTGATCGTTGCTTGGGCTTTGCTGGGAACGGGTGCATCGTTAGCTTGGTTTAAAGACACTTCTCCCGCTGTAAATAATATATTTCATTTTGCGAATTTTGATCTTGAAGTATCATACAGACTTGAAAACGGAGATTACGCCACAGTTACTGCTGAGACTGAGCTTTTTGATAAAAATGCACTCTATGAGCCCGGTTATACACAGGTAGTATTTTTAAAGGTTGAAAACAAAGGAACAGTTCCATTTGATTTCCAAACAGCTGTAAACGTTACAAACTACACTACCGCTTTAAACGTTTTAGGTCATACTTTTAACTTGCAGGATTATCTGAGATTTGGTGTCATATCAGCCAACACTGAAACAGAGCTCGAGGAACTTGTTGCTGATCGCACTCTGGCAAACAATATTGCCAAAATGAAACTCAACAACTACTCAACCGACACAGCAGAGCTTGCTGCTAACGGCACCGTATATATGGCACTAATAGTTCGTATGACCGAAGAAGTCGGCAACGACGCTAATTATCGCGAAGCAACAATACCAAAGGTTGAACTTGGCATTATTGTTAGTGCAACACAGAAGAACCCTAACTGATATTAATAAAACACGAGCTATTTTACGAAAGGAGGAATTATAAAAATATGAAAAACTTCTATAATAAGTATTTTCGTACATCTGAACATCAAAAGATAAACGAAAAAGTCTTCTTGGTCCGTATGGCAACTGCCGTTGGAATAATTATAATTTGCCTTACAGCCATGGCATTTTCTGCCTACGCATATTTTTCAAGTGATATTTCCTCCAGTCATAACGTTATAAAGTCAGCAAATTTTAACCCTGTAGTTTCAATTGCTCCGTCTGTTGCAAACAGTGCAAACGATGTTACCGTGGAGAGAGTTTCTTTTGATACTCATCAGGCAACTTTACAACCCAACGTAAAGTACACGGTTACTATAACTAAAAACGCAGATAGTTCAGCTAAAACCGGCTTCTGCATTATTACAGCTGAAAGATCTGATAAAAATTACCATACTCAGCAAATCGGTATTGACGGAGACACAACAGTAAACGTAATTTCATTCACTTTGACTATTGATGCCACCTCAGCTACACAAGTAACCTTTAAATCAAACTGGGGAACATCTTCATATTACGAAAATTATAAAATCTACGGTGATAATAATCCGTTATATATTATAGAAAATGACTCTGTAACAATTACTATTCCACCTCCGAGTTTTATGTCAGCGCCGTCAGTTCAAACTCCGGTTGATAAAACACCAACACAGACTACAAATAAACCTGCAGATACAACAACAGCTCCAACACCTGAAACTACAGTTCCTGATACCACTACTTCGGACGACGTTCCAACAGATTCTCCCGAAACGACAGGAAACAGCACTCCTGAGACAACACAAGAACCTATTCAATCAACAACAGTTCCCTCTCCTGACACAACAGTCCCTGAGAGTACAACTTCCGATAGCACCGGAACTGAATCTCTTGAGACTACAGGTACTACAGAGTCTGAAACAACTAAGGAACCTATTGACTCAACTACAGTGCCTACCCCTGAAACTACCCCCCCTGACACAACTACCTCGGGTAATGTTTCAACTGAATCTCCTGAAACAACCGGTAATAATACTCCCGAAACTACAGGAGAACCGTCAACGTCAGACAATGAAACATCTCCGGAAAACACATCCACTCCTGAGTCTGATTAATTTTATAATGATAATAAAAACTCCTTCTTGTTAATAACACGAAGGAGTTTTTTACTTAACTGATTAAAAAAGTCATTTCATCTCAGTCGATATATTCTATTTTTAAATAGCAGATACCTTTAGATCCTTGCCTTTTATCATATATGCATTTAACACAAAGAAATAGAGTCCAAATATTAAAAGATTAAAAATTGATAAAACAGGCAATGCTATCGGAACAATTCCAAAAAGGAATGATGCGTACGACAACAAGGTTACAACATGCAAAGCACAGCAAATCGGTATAGTCTTAGGGCGAAGTACTGCAAGACAAATTGCAAGTATCTCGTATATGTATGAATATCTTTCGTGCATTGCGGGTAAGAACAATACGCATAAGTACGTCAACAAAAACGCCATTATAAGTAAGTTTTCACCGTCAGTCGACAAACGTTTTTTTATCCAATACACCATCACAACCAAAAGAATTGCAACCGTCAAACATATAGACGTTGTCTTAAGATACGTATATTGGTATACATCCATGGGCTTCAGAACTAACTGCCAAATTGACGGATAATTTAATGACATATACGGGTATACTTCCGTTTGCTCTGTGTAAATAGTAATAGTCTCCAATGGATTTCTTCCGTAAAATGCAGTAGGTATTCCGCAAGCTATCATGGCTAACGGCACAAAAGCAAAATTAAATATTGTAAAACGCTTACGAACAAAGTATACAAAAAGGAATATCGGCAAAAGAAATACTGCCTGAAGCTTAAACGCAAATGATACACCCAGCATTATCATTGAAAGCGTGTACTTTTCCTTTAACAAAGCCGCTATTGCCAAAAATCCAAAAAAAGTAAAAATAGAGTCGCACTGCGCCCAGACGGAAGAATTCAAAACAACAACGGGTGATAAAATAACAACTCCCATAACGGCAAGTGTTCCCCAACGGCGTCTGTCCTTTTCAAGAAGATTATACACGCAATATCCTGCCACAATTGCAAGAAGATAATCAAAAACACAAGACAATATCTTATATGAATATATAGCCTTTAAAGGAAGCTTGGTCATAATATATATAAGAAATTGATATACCAGATTATAGTTCCCTACCTGATGGCTAAGACCGCTTTCTTTAATTTCGTCAAACCAAGGAGAAAGATAGTGATAAAAATCACCGCTGACATACTCCATCGGCGGAATTCTTATCAAAACTCCTAGAACTAAAACAAGCGTGGAAACGATCCAAAATAAATTCTTTTCAATATATTTCAGTAAATTCTTCTCCCATTTAAATATACCAAATTCGCCCATATAAACCCCTTTAATCCGTTTACATTCTTTACCGTCTAATTTTATCATAAATTAAATAATAAGTCAATGCAAATTCATACCGATACTCAAGTTCAAATCTCCTAACACAAAAAATCCCCCTCGTATAACGAGGGAATTTTATTTAAGGTCTATTCCCTACACAATACTAACGACGCACAAGTACGCTTTTTAGTGGCCTGCGAGCCATACACTTGTTATTAACTACCCATAAAACGGGTTAATACAAAAGCCTTCTCCGGTGGGAGAAGATGGCTCGCCAATAAAGAGATATATAGTATAACTAAACTTTGTTGCCGAGACGGATGAAGTCGTTTCTCTTCGTCAAGTTTTATCTTTGTCGACCTCATCAGTCACACCGCATTATATAATTATTTCTTTTTACATCTGTTGGCGGTGTGACAGCTTCTCCCACCGGAGAAGCCTCAATGTTTCATTCTATCTATGATGTTTTCCCTCTCTTGCCGGCACGCCGGCGCTCAAGTTCAAATCTCCCAAACAAAAAAATACGATGGTCTGGTTTTACCTTACCATCGTATTTTGGCGGAGAAGGAGAGATTTGAACTCTCGCGCCGGTTACCCGACCTACACCCTTAGCAGGGGCGCCTCTTCACCAACTTGAGTACTTCTCCTCGGTGAACAGTTTGTTCTCTATTCAACTTCCGTAAGTATACCACAATCAGCCTATTTTTGCAATACTTCTTTTATGAATTTTTTGTTAACAATGCTTTTTTTGTTACGGTATCTTCCTTATTTTCTCTTTTCTTTGTATAATATTCTTATTACATATTTTTATACGCGTGCGCGTATACGCTATTGCGAATATTTCTATACAATTTTTATTGAGGTGAAAACAAATGTTAATTAAAGATGCCATAGTAAAACGTCTTAAAAATATTTGCGCTGACCGTAATATTTGTTATAATGAACTTGCAACCCGTTCTGGCATTACACCGTCAACGGTATACAGTTTAATAAACGATAAAAGACGCGACCTATCTGTTATTACACTCAAAAAGCTATGCGATGGACTTGATATGACCATTACAGACTTTTTTGACGACAATATATTTAAACAACTTGACCAGGAAATACAGTAATTTTTTACACAACTACATATCTGGAATAAGACACAAGAAGGAGAAATGACATGACAGCACTCAAACAACGACCGTTCGCCTTTTCTTGTTGTCTTTTTTTACTATCCTCATTTCTATGCTTCATAAGCGGTCTGACTTTTAAAATCATTCTACTCTCATCAGCAGTAATTACAGCAACAATATTATTACTTATAAAACGAAAAATTAAATTTCTTTTGCTATTTATTATTCCGCCTATTATTCTTTCGTCGGTCATTTCCATTATTCATTTAACTATAAACTATCAAAACGTACAATCCTATTGCGATAAAGAATGTGATACGGTATTTTTTGTAATAGACGAGGAATATGTATCAGAGACATTTTCCACGTACACCGTACAATTCCAAAAAGTAAACCAACAAAAAGTTAACTTCAAAGCTTCCCTTACTTTTGGCGGAAAACTTAATGACCCTTACTATTCTTCATATTCTGCAAAAGTATTGTTTTCCTCACAAAAGGACTCGCAAGCTATCTATTTAAACAACAGCTACTCAACTTCAAAAGGCATATTTATAAACGCCGAAATTATTGACGAAATAACTGATAATGAGAAAACAATTAAACAGTTCCCGGCGTTCTATTTTTACAAAATAAACGATGCTCTTGCAAAGCAATTTAAAAAATATATGTCGGGAGAGGCAGGCGCTCTGTGTGATGCTTTGATTTTGGGTAATCTTGATAAGATGTCCCAAAAAGCAATGAACGATTTTCGTGCTCTCGGACTTCTGCATATGCTTGCTGTAAGTGGTACTCATTTTTCTATCCTCATTGTATCACTTGATAAGCTTGTATCTAAACTAAATATTAATAAAAAGAAAAAGTACTTCGTTATGATTGTCCTAACGTTTACGTACGCGGGAATAACCGGATTTTCTCCCGCCGTCAAGCGAGCGGCAATAATGCTTATACTTTACTACGCTTCATTCCTGATTGCCAAAAATAACGATTCTATCACATCATTATGCGCGTCCGTTGCGCTTATATGCTTTATCTCACCTCATGCAATACTTGATATAGGTATGTGGCTCTCGTTCTTCTCTACGTATGGACTTTTAGAAGTGGCAATCCCGCTTGATGAAAAATTAAAAGAATATACAGAAGAAAAAAATATATTTATTTCAAAGCTGTTCACACTGCTTATCATTCCACTTGTTTACGGAATTGTTCCAATCATTTTTTCTCTTCCGATAATGTGGATAGCATTTAAAGAAATTGCCATCATCTCTCCAATATCAAACCTTGTATTCAATTTGCCTTTATTGGTTCTGATGTACACCTGCCCTTTTATGCTTTTGCTGTCATTTATCCCGCCTGTTGCAAAAGCAATCACTTTCGTATCACAGATCTCGGCAAATTTTATGTTGAACCTTGCTGATATCTGGGCAGACTACTCTCCGGTAGTAAATATAAACTATAAATATACCGTATTTATAATTATCTTTCTGATTCTGTCATTGTTGATTATTTCATTGACAAATACCAAGAAAAAGTATTTATATTTTATTCCGTTTATAATTTCAATTATTATTTTCTCCGTTTGTGTGTGTATTTATAATATATATAACAAAGATACACAAAAAGCTATATATTCAAGCTCATATTACGGAGATTCAATATTAATTATATCAGACGGAAAGGCTATGATGTGTGATATTTCGGGGTGTGCATATCCAAACACAAAGCTATGCGAATACTTCTTAGATGAAAACCACGTAAATGAGCTTGACGCATACGTGATAACCGATTACCATGCCAGAGGAAATAATTCTCTTGAAAGACTGTCTGATAGTATTATAATTAAAACTATATATATGCCTGTATGCGTAATCGTCGATGACCGCATACTTGAACGGAAATTCCTTGACCTTGCAGAACGCCGTAATATAGACGTCGTAAGATATGACCCGTATAAAGCCTATAACAATGATTTAATTGACTTTTACGGAATATCTGTCGATATAAAAGCAACGGCAAAGAATACCGTAAACTCCCCCAACACTGTTTGTGTTACTATTTCAAGCAACAACAAATCATATAGTTACATAAGCCAAGGCTTTGATTCGACGGCTTACGGCAAGGGTATTTTAACAAGACTTTACAACAGTGAAAATAATTTTATCTTCGGTAAATACGGAAAGGAAAGTGAGCCATCTATACTGAGTCTAAATTTTTTAGATGGTAAAAACCTATATTTTGAAAGCGATGACGTTTATAATACTTACAAACAAGTCATTCCCGAAAAAGCACATAGTTATATTGTAAACGATTACGTTGATTTTAAATTAAATTAGTCAAATTCACGCAAAAACTATTATTAATTACGAGTTTTCTTAAAATACTAATGTTTTTTCAAAGAAATGACTAATTTTTTAAAGTGAATTTATTAAAAGCTCTTGCTTTTTTGTAACATATCCAATATAATATGGTTGTATTATCTGAACATAAGGAGAAAGCAAAACTATGGATAATATTGATAAACAAATTATATCGATGCTTCAGAAGAATGCAAGAACTCCCCTAAAAACATTAGCTGAAAAAGTAGAGCTTTCATCTCCCTCTGTTTCTGCAAGAATAAAGCAGCTTGAAAAAGACGGTGTTATTTCAGGTTACAGAGCGGAAGTTGACCCTGCAAAACTCGGCTGCTCTATTACTGCTTTTATAAACATTGCTATGGAAAGCAGAAGAAAGCTTGAATTTTACGAGTTTGCTGAGAAATGCCCTAACGTAACGGAATGTAACTCTATTACAGGAGATTACAGTGTTCTTATAAAAGTGTCGTTCCCATCTACATATGAGCTTGACGCTTTTGTGGGAGAAATACAGAAGTTTGGAAAAACACAGACAACTATCGTATTCTCTACACCTATAAAGAGCCGCGGAATCAATATTGAAATAGATAATTTACCTAAGAAGAAAAAAACAAAATAACGTATTTTTCAATGCTGTGCAAAAGCACAGCATTATTTTTTTGCCTCTATCATATAATGGAAGAAAAAACTATATCAGAGGGAATTATGAAAAACACAAAAAACATCTGTTTGCCTACATATAAAAAACAACAGGAGAAAAACACCGTAAGATACGAAAACACTCCTATTGCACATATTTTTTATAATATACTGTCTATTGACGGTGAAAATACCGTATGCAAAAAAATCGGTATGTTTTACAAACGAATGATCGAAAACTTTACAAAATGGGTGGATATTGACTTTGAAAAATACGCAAAAAACGAATATCTGTCTGACACAAACCCAAGAAAAAAGTTTCGATACGTTCCCTTTTCACTTGTTATTGATATGACAGCGGAAATAAAAGAAAACATATTTTTAGAAGTTACAACCAAAGTAACTCTCTCAAAAAAGAAGAACTTTATATCGGAGAAAAAACTGTTTCATATATGGAACTTAAAAAACGGTACTCTGCGGGTAGTAAAAAAATAACGTATTTTTTGACTTATTGTAACTTTTACTTTTTTGTGATATAATGTATCCATCAAAAGAACGAGGTACTAAAAAATGCGTGATTTTTTTCGTAATTATGACCCAATATTTTTTGTATCGCATATTGATGGGGATTGTATTAACGATACAGAAGGAAAACTCGACGGAGACGCCCTATACGTTACTGCAACAGTGAAGGCTGCAGGAAATGCAGTCATAACCATAAACGGAATCTATGCTGTCTATAATGCAGAAGAACGTTCATATTCAGCCATAGTCCCTCTTTATAACTACAGAAATACTCTTTATGCCATTGACAGTAAAAACGGTCATCGCGCCGAAATCGTAGTGTACAGATTAAAAAACGCAACAAACAAATACTATTTTACTGTTGATGACTGCATTGTTTTCCTCTATGATTTAAACAAACACTCCGAAAAATACAATTCTCTTTTTGACCATCCGTTTCTTGCCCCTTTTAAAAAGGCAAACGAACTTTACGGAGCACACGTACATTTGAATTTGTATTACGAATACAACGATGAGTCGGCGGCAGATTTTTCTGAACATAAAGAATATTTTAATCTCTCAATGATGACCGACAACTACCGTCAGGAATGGGAAAATAATTCCGATTGGCTTACACTTTCATACCACGCTCATGCAAACTATCCCAATATGCCAAACAAGCACCAGAGCGCGTCATTTATTTCCGATTCGATGAGAATGGTACATAAAGAGATAATTCGATTTGCTGGAGAAAAATCACTCAATAAAGTAACGACTATACATTGGGGTAACGGATACCTCGAGCAGCTCAGAGCCTTTCGTGAGGGTGGGTATCTGATACAATTTGCCTCTTTCAGACAAATGAACAATGACGAACCGTACCTCTCCTACTACGGCAGAGACGGACTTTCTGCATACCTCAGAGGAAGCGGCTTTGACGCCTATAACCGAGTTTCAGAGGCAAAAGACGCTTACAAAGGCAGAGACGTATGGAAAGATAACAAAGAGGATATATATTACTGTCACACCGATATGGTACTCAACAACAATAAAGGTATTCCCACAGAAGATATTGAAAGTTGGCTTGATAAACATATTGAATCACGTGGAAGCATCGGGGTATTAGGTCTTATGATACACGAAGAATATTTTTATCCCGACTATAAAAATTATATTCCCGACTGTGCAGAAAGAATCCTCAAAGCAATCAAGCACGTTTACGATAAAGGCTACAGAAGCTGTCCTATTGAAGATATAGTTCTTGAATACTGAAAAACAAATACAAAACCCGCCTTACGCATTCATGCGTAAGGCGGGTTAATTCTATTCGTATATTTTTTCAAGGGCTGTTCTGACGTCTCCGTACATATAAAGAGTACCAAGTGCAACAAGCGGTCTTCCCTGCTCCTTTGATGCTTCAAGGGCTGCTCTTACGCCCTCTTCGATTGTATCAAATGCAGTAGCTTTAATTCCGAATTTGTTGTAATAATCGGCGTAGGTCTTACTATCCATAGAACGAGGATTATCGGGAATAACGGTAAACACCTCATTTGCAATCTCTCTCACTGTAGGCAACATTTCATCGACATTCTTATCCTTCATAACGCCCGAAATTATATTTACCTTTTGATCTCCAAAAAACCTTTTTACACTGTCAACACAACCGCGAAGCCCCTCAGGGTTATGCGCACCGTCATAAATCATAAGCGGATCCTTGTTTATAATTTCAAATCTTGCAGGCCAGTATACTTTCTTAAGTCCCTCTCTTAACGCATCTTCGGTTATATTATATCCAATGTTCTTCAAAACACCGATACATTTCAATGCAGTTGCAATATTTGACGGCTGGTAATCACCCACGAGCGAGACAAATAGCTTTTTGTATTCGTCGGTATCAAAACTACAACCATAGAGAGAAAACTCAACATCGTCAAGCTCGTTTTCCGAGGCTGTGTACAAGGTAGAATTATTAGACTTTGCAATTTTTTCTATAACTTCATAGGCTTCAATACTTTTTCCTCCAAAAACAACAGGACGACCATTCTTTATTATTCCTGCTTTTTCAGCCGCTATTTCGCCTATAGTATTGCCGAGATATGCAGTATGATCAAGAGCTATTCCTGTTATTACCGACAACTCTGTAGAAGTAATAATATTAGTTGAATCAAGCCGTCCGCCCATTCCCGTTTCAAGAACGACTATATCGCACTTATTTCTGCTGAAATACTCAAAAGCGATTGCCGTTATCAGCTCAAATTCAGTCGGAACGTCTTCCATCTTATCCGCAAACCGCTTTACGTATTCAGTTATTTCAGACAATTCAGCATTCGATATCATCTCACCGTCTATTGCCATTCTCTCGTTAAAATAACGGACAAATGGCGATGTATACAGTCCCGTTTTATATCCCGCTTCTCTTAAAACAGAAGAAAGCATTGAACAAACCGAACCCTTGCCGTTTGTTCCTGCAACGTGCACGTATTTCGTGTTATTCTGAGGGTTCCCCATCATTTCAAGGAGTTTTTCCGTTCTCTCAAGTCCGGGTCTGCTACCCTTCCAACATACCGAATGAATATATTCTAACGTTTCTTTATAATTCATAACCAATCGCTCTTTTCAATCCGCTTTTTATAGCTTTATTATTTAAAAGTACTGTCAGGATAACATATTCTACTATTGCAGTCAAAAAATATGTTATGCCTCTTTCGATAAGCAAAATATTAAACTTCATACCAAACATTTGCGATAGCACAATTGTTTTTATAATTACGTTTCCCAAAAAATGAGCCGTAAACGTTGGTATCAATATTGCAATCCTTGTTCTTTTCGAAAACTTATATACAATTCCCGCAATTATTCCCACACACATAGAAGCTAAGGTTATAAAAGGATTTACGGCATACCCTCTGAAAAGACACCCGATAAGGTCTGCTGCAATTCCAACCATTCCTCCCATAAAAGGACCCATAGTTATTCCGCTAAAAATAATTGGGAAGTTTTCAAGGCTTATTCTCAAAACGTCCATCGACGGTGCAATAAGCTTCATTACTCCGCTTATAGCGCACAGAAGCGCAGAAAAAACCAATATTTTTACTCTTCCGAACAACATAGCATTATTCTTTTTACTATCTTTTTTCATAAAAAAACCTCCTCACATTGTGCATTCCAAAGCCACAAAAATGAGGAGCAATAAAGACAGCTCATATATGCAACAGCGGGATGCGGCAAACGAACCGCAACATCTACTGCTTTCGTCCAACTGACAACTCCCTGTTCAGCCGGCACTTAACGCTCGTTCACCTACTCTGTGTCAGGTACATAGTATCACATTATGTAATTTTTTGCAATAGGTATAATAAATATTGTTATACTTATTTTAATAGTTTTTGTTATATAGTATTATATATTGACAATCAACGTCTGTTAATGTACAATTTTATGAGAATATTTATAATTAATCAGGGTAAAAAAATGAGTAAAAACAATAATATTATTCTTATAGGTATGCCTGGTTCAGGAAAAAGCACAGTCGGTGTTCTTTTTGCTAAAAATATGAACTACCGTTTTTTAGACGTTGATTTTCTTATTCAAGAACACGAAGGAAAGAGACTGTACGAGGTTATTGAAGAAAAAGGAAATGACTATTTTCTTGAGATTGAAGACGAAATAAACAGCAGTCTGAACGTCGAAAGAACCGTTATTTCAACAGGCGGAAGCGTTGTGTACTGCGAAAACGCGATGAAACACTTAAAAACGCTCGGAACAGTTATTTATATTAAAGTCCCCGAAAAAGAAATCGAAAGAAGAATTACCAATTTTTCAACCAGAGGCATTATAATTAAATCGGGCAATACTCTTCAACAGCTATATGACGAGAGGGCTCCTCTTTACGAAAAATATGCTGACCTTACGGTTTTATGCGATGAAAAAGAGCTTCAGTATAATGCAGACAAAATGGTAAAAGAATACGAAAAATATATAAACCCTATAAAATAATAAAAGTTACGGAGTTGATGTTATGATAAAGGTTGCAATAATCGGTTGCGGAATGATAGCAAATACGGAGCATATTCCTTCATATTTAAACTGCCCCGACGTTGAAATTAAATACTTTTGCGATATAATTCCGGAGAAAGCGGAAGCAGCCGTTGAAAAATACTCATGCGGTATTGCCGTTACAGATTACCGAGAAATACTTGACGACCCTGAAATTGACGCAGTATCCATCTGCACACCAAACAAAGTTCACTCAACGATAGCTATTGATTTTTTAAAGGCAAACAAGAACGTTTTATGCGAAAAGCCTGCTGCAATTAACCTCGAACAAGCACTAAAAATGCAGGAAGCCCAGCACGAAACGGGAAAGATACTCAATATCGGCGTTGTAAACAGATTTGATAAATCGGTCAACAAGATTAAAGAAATGATAGAAAAAGGACTTCTCGGCAACGTGTATCACGTGTATGCATCATTTCGCGCACACAGAGCAATCCCCGGTCTTGGCGGTGCTTTTACCACAAAAGCCCTTTCGGGCGGCGGTGCTTTGATTGACTGGGGAATTCATTACATAGACATAGTAATGTACTGTTGCGGCGACCCTGCACCGAAATCTGTATCCGGAGACACATTCTGTTATCTTGGCAAAGACATTCCAAACTACGTATATAGAAAAATGTGGTCAGGACCTCCCGTACTTGACGGAATTTACGACGTTGAAGATTCAATGACGGGAATCATCAGAACAGAGGGACCAACAATTTCACTTCACGGCGCGTGGGCTCAGAATATAGGCAAAAACGAAAACTATATTGACTTTATGGGTGACAAGGGCGGTATTCGTCTGAATTACGCAACAAAAGAGTTTACGTACTACACAACAAAGGACGGAGCGCTTACTGAAGAAACTTATCAAACTGACAGAACCCTGGTGTTTGACGAGATGTTCCAAAATGAGATAAACGCTTTTGTCGAATGTGTAAAAAAGGGAGAAAAAATATCCTCACACATCGATAACGTTATAAAATCAGCAAAAATAATTCAGGCAATTTATGATTCGTCCGAAAGAAAAGAAGAAATAATACTATAATATAAAAACAGAAGAACTTAAAATCAGTTCTTCTGTTTTTTTCGATATTGACATAACAGATTAAAAAATGTATAATTGCAACAAGAGGAGGGATCATATGAGCAATCAACCTTTGGCTGATAGAATCAGACCGCAGTCATTTTCGGAAATGGTAGGTCAGAAGCACCTATTCGGTGAAAACGGCGCCATTACACGAATGGATAAAAATAATTATATAACAAATATGATTTTCTACGGTCCTCCAGGAACGGGTAAAACGACCGCAGCAAACATAATTGCTAAAAAAAGCGGAATGAAGTTGTATTCTCTCAACGCTACGTCGGCTTCCCTTAATGACGTACGCGATATTATTTCACAAACGGGTACGCTTTTCGGCTCGAGCGGAATACTCCTCTACCTCGACGAAATACAGTATTTTAACAAAAAACAACAGCAGTCCCTTCTTGAATATATGGAAGACGGCAGAATTACACTCATCGCTTCAACAACAGAAAATCCGTTCTTCTACATATATAATTCGATTCTTTCGCGTTCTGCCGTATTTGAATTCAAATCGGTTACAAAAGAAGATATGCTTCCTGCGCTGACAAGAGGACTGCAGATACTAAATAAAGAAACAAATAAGAATATTACTGCTAACGACGCATCGCTCTTGCAAATTGCAAAATGTGCGGGTGGTGACGTAAGACGCGCACTCAACACTCTTGAAAACGTTTATATGACTGCAGATACGGAAATTACTACGGATATTATAGACGCTTTTGTTCCCGAGGCAATGTCAGTGTATGACAGACACGGTGACGCGCATTACGATATGCTTTCCGCCCTTCAGAAATCGATCAGAGGAAGCGACCCCGATGCAGCAATCTTCTATCTTGTGAAGCTTCTTGAAAACGGCGATATGATCTCGGCTTGCAGAAGGCTTCAGGTTATTGCAAGTGAAGATATAGGCCTTGCATATCCGTTAGCTCCCGTTATGGTAAAGAGTTGTATTGACAGCGCATTTAACGTCGGTATGCCCGAAGCGCGTATCCCGCTTGCAAATGCCACGGTGTTCTTGGCAACATGTCCGAAATCCAACAGCGCATATACAGCATACGCACTTGCAAAAGAAGATATCGAAAAAGGAAACGGAAACTCTGTCCCCAGACTTTTCCAAAGCAGATATCACGATGAATATAAATACCCTCACGATTATCCCGATCACTACGTAGAACAGAAATACCTTCCCGATGACGCCACAGGTAATTACTATACGTTCGGCGATAATAAGCAAGAACAGGCGGCAAAGGCATATTGGGATATAATAAAAAAACGTAAATAATAAAAATAATAGACCCTGTTTCAATATTCGATGGTATTGAAACAGAGTCTATTTTTATATTAAGCCGCAAAATGCACGTTTTTTTCTTGTTTTACATACATTATTACTGATAGCACTATTTTAAAGGTGTTTTTTTATCTTTGCCAAAGCCCCTTTTTCAAGTCTTGAAACCTGCGCTTGAGAAATCCCAATCTCCTCAGCAATTTCCATTTGTGTTTTTCCGTTAAAAAAACGCATATTTATTATTGACCGTTCTCTCTCCCCAAGTCTTTTTATCGCTTCTTTAATTGAAATATCCTCAAGCCACATCTCGTCCGTATTGTTTTCATCCCTTAGCTGATCCATAACGTAAAGTGCATCTGACGACGAGCCATCGTTATATACCGGTTCAAACAAGGACATTGGTTCCATTATTGCTTCAAGTGCATTTACAATCTCCTCTTTTGTATGTTCCTCTCCCATCTCATTGACTTTTCTTGTAATCTCGTCAAACGTCGGTTCTCTTGAAAGCTCTTTTGATAAATACTCCTTTACCTGAAGCGCCTTGTATGCAAGGTCTTTTACCGAACGACTGACCCTTATGCTATTATTATCTCTTAAATATCTTTTTACCTCTCCGATTATCATCGGAA
>SVQI01000029.1 GCA_015065455.1 Oscillospiraceae bacterium
GCTTTGGAAACAAATTTACACCTACAAAACTGCTACGCACCCGAAAATGGATGATTTTTATGTAAGAAAAGGCAAAA
Source organism: Oscillospiraceae bacterium (assembly GCA_015065455.1). GTDB lineage: Bacteria > Bacillota > Clostridia > Oscillospirales > CAG-272 > RGIG1995. The sequence continues at coordinate 78 of SVQI01000029.1, forward strand.
AGCCGTGGTAACGCTGTTGAACAAGTCCGTTAAAAACGGACAATAGAAAAAAGCCACCTCCTATGGTAGAATTAAAATACCATAGGAGGTTTTGTTATGCCAGGAATAAAAGGAATGAAAAAATATCCAACAGCAATTAGAATTGAAGTTAAGAAAAAGTTTAAAGAAGGACAATCCGTATGTTCTTTAAGTAGAGAATATGGAATTAGCAGATGGGCAATTAGGACTTGGTGTGGACTGACCGACAAATCTGAGAAAGAGCCAAAAGCAAGAGGAAGGAAGCCGGCAAAAACGTTACAAGAATATAAATACGAAAATAAACGATTGAAAATGGAGAATGAGTTGTTGCGGGATTTTCTCTTGCTCACAGAAAGGAAGTGAGAACGAGCGTAAAATATATAGTAATCTACCGACACAAAGATAAATATTCCATTAGTGAAATGTGCCGGTTTTTTAAAGTATCACGAAGTGGATATTACGACTATGTTAAACGAATGGATATACCTGCATGGGATTTGCCATTGGCTGAAAAGATAAAAGAATGTCAGGATAAATGCGGCAAAACCTACGGATATCGCAGAGTGCATATATGGCTTGAACGGCAAGGTGTCTATCGTAATCCAAAGACGGTATTAAGAGTTATGCAAAAATACGGTTTGCTGTCGGTGATCAGAAGAAAGAAATACCGTAATTACGGAGAATATCTGCATAAGTATCCCAATCTGTTAAACAGAGATTTCTTTGCCGAAAGACCAAATCAAAAATGGGTTACAGATATTTCATACATACACACCAAGCAAGGTGTATTGTATTTGTCGGTCATAAGAGATTTGTATGACAACAGTATTGTTGCTTACAAGACCGGCACTGAGCAGAATGTTAATCTTGTTTTGAGTACCATTAAAGCAGCTAAGAAAAAAGAGAAGGTCACCGCAGAGCTGCAACTCCACAGTGACCAAGGCTTTCAATATACCTCTCACGGATATTATCGCCTAACTCAATCATACGGTATTACGCCGTCAATGTCAAGACGCGGTAATCCTTATGACAATGCTTTGGCAGAAAATTTCTTCTCAATTCTCAAAACAGAGTGCATTTACCGAGTGAAACTTCAGACCTATGAGGAGGCTCGCCTCATCATAGGTGAATACATCCATTTCTACAATCATCAACGCATCCAACTAAAAACAAAACTGACTCCCCTTGAAATGAGAAGTCAGTTCGTTGCTTGAATTTTAATATTTGCTACCGCAGGAGTCTTTTTTGTACTGTCCGCACAAATTGGGGCAGTTCAGGTTAGTGAGAAGGCTTTTCTTTATAGTTTTATTGCTTTTTGCAAAGCAAAGGAATAAACGTACAGTTCTTTTACGGGAAGCTTTAAAAGCTTCGAGCAGGCCTTTGAATAGATTTCGAGCTGCTGTTTATAAGCCGAAACAAGCTCGTTTTCGTCCTTGCTTCTGTCGGTTTTAAAATCAAGAATAACGATCTCACCGTTTTCGACAAAAAGCAGATCTACCGCACCCTGCACGACCACGTTTTCACCACTAAAGCTACTGTCGAGAGCATTATCGAGCTCGGTTGCGGGAAACTCTGCAAGAAAACGCATTTCCCGTTTAACTATATCGGAATTTAATATTCGTTTAAACAGATCCGACGAGAAAAAGCTTTTAAGAAGCTCTTTATCTACGGCTTCATACTCAGTTTCAGAGATATAAGTATACTCGTACAGACGCTCAAGCTCGGCGTCGATATCATCTGCCGCAGAAAAGTCGAAATGCTGAATAACCTTATGCATTGCAGTTCCTCGCTCTGCCGAGGTAAGGCCCTTTTCGTGCAAAAACGCGGGTCGTGAGGTAAACATATAGTTTTCGCTGTCTGCCTTATGAACGATATCGGTAACCGAAGATTTTGCCTGAAGACCGATAATATCGCTGTACGGATAGGAATAGGCGTATTCGCTCCTGAGCCTGTTTACAAGATCTTCATCAGGCATCGCTTTATCCTTAACGATCTTTTCGGCGACGGGCTTCACGACGGATCTGTGAATTATAATATTATCGTCAGAGAGGCCGTTTATGAAAACATCCTTTTTGCCGTCAAGAATATCGGCTTCCAGTATCCAATCGGCGTATGATTTACTTCTTCTGAAAACAGAATACGGAAGAACGTCCTCGGCTTCGGCTCTTTCAAGCAGGGCCAATTTCTTCGCTACTTCGTCGTCAAGATCGTTGTAAGTAGAAAAGGTCAGAAGCATCTCTTCCGCTCGGGTCAAGGCGACGTAAAACAATCTTAATTCTTCGGCCAAAAGCTCCTTTCTTTCTTCGTGAAGCATAAGTGTCCTTAGAATATTCTTATCTGACGCCTTTCCGTCTTCATCGTGCATCTTAAAAGAAAAACCGTGAGGTTCATTAATGATATACTGTGCTCTTAAATCGGTTTCGTTAAACTGATTAGAGCAATTTGCAAGAATACAGATCGGGAACTGCAGCCCCTTTGAAGCGTGAATCGTCATAATTTTTACCGCATTTCCCGAATCGGAATTTACGGAAAAATCCTTTTGAGAAAGAGATTCGAAGTATCTGAGAAACGCACTAAGATTTCTTCGGCCTTCCTTTTCAAACTCAAGAGCGATGCTTTGAACGTGAAGCAGATTAAGTCTTTTTGAGTCGCCGTTTTCTGAGATGGAAACCATATTCAGAAGGCCTGTATCCTCGAATATGTCGGCGATTATCGACGCAATTGACGACATAGACGCTTTACGGCGGATAGCAGAAAGCAGATCGATAAAACTCACAAACTTTTCTTCGCCCCGCCTGT